>NZ_JBSPSR010000007.1:0-300570 GCF_059623105.1 Halorubrum orientale
CCCGCCAGTTGAAACTACTGATTAGAAATCTCGGGTTAGCAGTCGAACGTGGATTGCCTCCGATGTGTCAGATTCATCCTGACCCTAAAGGGTCAGGTATTCTCCTCGATTTTTTATAACTCTCTCCCAGCTTCGCCTGGAAGAGTGGTGTGTCTGATCCTGCTTGCAGACAGCCATACAAATGGAGCCACAGAGTACGATTTTGTATGATATGATTGAAATCGCCTGCGCACAGTATGAGCCTCTGGCGACGCGCTGCCCCCATACTAACCCACAGAGCACACGAAATATACTCTCTCCCACCCGTCGGTGAGTCACGGTCAATAGCCACAACACGGTACTACGATAGTATAAAAAAGCACACCCCTCATTGCCGCTGTATGTACTCGTGGAATCCACACAGTAGCTGTGAAGGCGCGTTAGCTGTCGAGTACTGCAGCACGTATTGCTACACTCTCACCCCGGGTTGCCGCTGTAAGGCGGCACACATGCAGACGCCAATCAACCTATTCCGGAGTACTCGTTACAGCGGCAATGAGGGGTCAGACACTCCCCGTGCTCGATCACTGTACTAATGACAATTGGTGGTCGCGACCTACCCCCGCACACCGCTCTTTCGGCTCCCCCCAATTCACAAGACCTACTCTATCACCACACCCACCACCTGCCATGAGTCGCTCGCTCGACGTGATACGTGCTCACCGTGACGACCACAGTGTCTCGATGCGTTGCTCTACGGCCGTGAGGACGGTGGCGTACACTTCGAGCGGATGGAGCGACGGGAGTTCGAGGTCGATGATCTCGATGGCAGACGGTGGCTCGTGGAAGTGCAACCGGGTGTTGTGTGCGTTTGGGTGCCGGTCCCAGCGACACTCCCAGCGGTCTCCGTCCTCGTGTCCTTCGACGTAGTGAATCGAGAAGTCGCCAGTCGTGAACCATCGGACGTCGAGACGAGCAGTCGTCACTGCACCCGGGTATCGTCCAGCGTCCACTAGCCCACGAAGCAGTCGAGGTTCGTATGCATCCGGGTCGAACGCAGTCTCTGCGACGAGTGAATCTGACGACAGGTGCCGCTCCAGCAGGCGCAGTGTCTGTCTATCTGGTGGCCCCGTCGCGCGTGCGGTCGGGTCTTTCGGTGGCTGGCTCATCTAGGCCGGAATCAGATGGCCATCGTTCTGGGAGAGCTGACGAGCAAGTTCGTACAGTCGGATATCCCGAATGACGCCTTGCCACTCGCTGATGGTAGCCATCCGCTCATGGATGGTTTCGTGACTGTCGTGGTCAAACACGGTAACAGCCGTTGGGTCCGTCGTCTCGAACTGCGCTTCGTATTCCGTTCGCTGGGCTTCGAGCGCCTCCACGCGGTCGATGATCTGTTCGATAGGGAGTTCGGCTGCGATTCGACTGGCGTCCTGCCATTCGAGATACCCCTCGTTCCGTTCGTATGTTGCCGGGCGGCTGTCTTTCTTGGCCCGAGCAATACCCATCTCTGTTAACCGATCGAGATGCTTTTTTGCGGCATTCGGAGAGCAGTCCGCAAGCGCGGCGATCTCGGTGTAGGGAGTCGGAGCGGTAACGCCGAGGACGACGTCGTAGACGCGACCGAACGTGTCTGTCCCCATCTGCCACCGACGCTGCGTATCGTCGGACGTGGGAGCCGGATCGAACTCGGTCATACGTGCGTGTAGACGGCCACTCTCAATATATATTTGGGTTCTGCAAATATGTGTGCTGTCTCTGCGCTCGAGTCCGTGGCAGGGCAGATTGCGCAGCCGCCATCGGGTATGCTGTTTAATGTAACGCAGCTGAAAACAACCGTGTCTCTGGAGAACGATCTCTTCACTCCACGGTCACACTTTTGGCCAGATTCCGCGGCTTGTCGATCGCCCGGCCCTTCGCGTTCGCCACGTGATACGCGAACAGCTGGAGGTACACGTTCGCCACGAGCGGCTCGACCACACCCACGTTCGGCACCGAAAACGACACGTCGAGGGTGCCGTACGTCTCGCCGGCCGACACACACCCGAGCGCTGGCGCCCCCCGTGTTTGTGCCTCGGTCACGTTGTTCATCGTCTCGTCAGCGTCCGCCCCCTCCGTCAACACCGCGAGCACGGGCGTCTCCGACGTCACGAGCGCCAACGGCCCGTGTTTGAGCTCCCCGGCGGTGAACCCCTCCGCGTGGTCGTAGGAGATCTCCTTGAGCTTCAGCGCGCCCTCAAGCGCCACCGGCACGCCGAGTGCCCGCCCGACGAAGAAGAACGCCTCGCTGTCGCCGTATTCGCGAGCAGCCTCCCGCACCGCGTCCTCCTCGTCGAGCACCTGCTGGACCGCGCCAGGCAGTCCTCGCAAGTCCTCCAGCACCGAACGCGCGTCGGCCGCCCCGAGCGCGCCGCGGTCGCGACCGAACAACACCGCGAGCATCGCGAGCGTCGCGACCTGCGAGGCGAACGTCTTCGTCGCAGCCACCCCGATCTCCGGACCCGCGCGGATGTACGCCGTGTTGTCGGTCTCGCGGGTGACCGTACTCCCAACCGTGTTCGTCACCGCGAGCGTCCGGGCTCCGGCGGCGTTCGCCCGCCGAACCGCGCCGAGCGTGTCCGCTGTCTCCCCGCTCTGGGTCACCGCGACGACGAGCGTTCGGTCTGGCGTCCGTCCCGCACCGAACGCGTACTCGCTCGCGATCTCGACGGTCGCCCGCACTCCGGCGAACTCCTCGAACAGCTGGGCGGCGTACCGCCCCGCGTAGTACGACGTCCCGCAGGCGACGATCTGGATCTCCTCGACGTCTGCAAGCACCCCCGGCGGGAACGAGACGTCGAGGTCGACGTCACCCGACTCGACGTCTAACCGCCCGGCGAGCGTCTGCCGCAGCGACTCGGGCTGTTCGTGGATCTCCTTGCGCATGTAGTGGTCGTAGCCGCCCTTCTCGGCCGCATCGGCCTCCCACTCGACGGTCTCGACGTCGCGGTCGACCGGCTCACCGCCGTGGAACACCTGCACTCGGCCGGCGTCGAGGGCGGCCACGTCGCCGTCTTCGAGGTACGTCACCTCACGGGTGTGCTCGAGGAAGGCCGTCACGTCGCTCGCGACGAAAGAGGCGTCTGCTCCCCGCCCGATCACCAGCGGGCTCCCGCGCCGGGCGACAACGATGCGGTCGTCACCCTCACGAACCGCACAGATCGCGTAGCTGCCTGCCAGTTTGGTCTCCACTCGGCGGACCGCATCGAGCAGGTCGGCGTCCGGGTCGGTCGCCAGCGCGTCCTCGAGGAGGTGCGGGATCACCTCGGTGTCGGTGTCGCTCGTGAACGTGTGCCCGGCGGCCTCGAGGTCGTTCTTCAGCGTCTCGTAGTTCTCGACGATCCCGTTGTGGACGACCGCGACGTCGCCGGCACAGTCGGTGTGTGGGTGTGCGTTCGCGTCCGTCGGCGGGCCGTGGGTGCTCCACCGGGTGTGACCGATCCCGTGGGTCACCGCATCCGACTCGGGCACTGCGAGCTCGTCGACCTGCCCCGACTGCTTTGCGACGGTGAGCCCGTCTGCCGTGTCGACCAGTGCGACACCTGCGGAGTCGTAGCCGCGGTACTCTAAATTCGCCAGCCCCTGGTGGACGACTTCTCCGACCGACGGTCCCGGCTCGCCATTCGCTTCGCGCGTGCCGACCTCGCCGATGAGCCCGATGATTCCACACATGGTTACCCCCTCCGGACGACCGCACCGGGCGCTACGCGTCCGTCGACCACGACCCCGGCCTCGGCCGCCACGTCGTCACCGACCACGGCGCCATCGGTGAGGGTAGCGCCCGCACCGATCGTCGCGTTGTCGCCGACGACCCCCGAGAGCGCCACGTCGTGGTGAACTGTGTCGCCGACGACGACCGTGGCCGGCTCACCCGCGATCGTCGTGTTGGGCCCGACACGGGCATTCCCCGCGATTATCGCGTCGCGAACGACTGCGCCGGCACCGATCACCGCGTCGGGAAACACCACTGCGTTCTCGACGACGGCCCCAGCCTCGACGGTGGCGTTGCGCCCGATCGCTGTTGCCCCGCCGAGTGTCACGTTCGGGCCTACCCGAACCGTGTCCGCGAGGACGACATCGTCGGCGACCGACACGGAGTCAGGATGAGCCCCCGTCGTCTCGGAGGTTGGCTCAGCGTCTCCCGTCTTCTCATCGCCTCTCGCACCCTCACCCGCCGCTTCGCCCGCACCGATGAGCGCGGCGTTCACCGCGAGGAGGTCCCAGAGGTTCGAGACGTCGAGCCAGCGATCGTCGTACGAGACGGCGTGAACACCCGCCGACACCGCGAGGTCGTTGAGCGTCGCGGTGATCGTCAGTTCGCCGGCGGTCGTCGTCTCACGGATCGACTCGAAGATGGCCGGCGAGAAGCCGTACACACCAGCGTTGATGCGGCCCGTCTCGACGGGTCCCTCGGGCTTTTCGTCGATCGTGACGACCTGATCGCCGTCGAGGGTGACGACGCCGTACGCGCGTGGTTGGTCGACCCGCGTGACGGCCATCGTCGGTGTCTCACCGGATGCGGCGCGTTCACACACCTCGACGACGATCGCTGGGTCGACGATCCGGTCGCCGTTGAGGACGACAAACGGCCCGTCGACGGCAGACTCGGCCTGCAATACGGCGTGACCCGTACCCAGCTGTGTCGACTGCTCGACGTAGTCGATGTCGACGTCCCACTCGCCGCCATCACCGAAGTGATTCCGGATACGCTCTTGGCGGTACCCCACGACGAAGACGACGTGGTCAATGCCGGCGGCGACGACCGCCTCGAGGACGTGTTCGAGTAGCGGCCGGTTAGCGATCGGTACCATCGGTTTTGGCCGCCGATTCGTCAGCGGTTCAAGTCGGCGACCCTCCCCAGCGGCGAGAATCACCGCAGAAACACCAGCGGTTCCCATACACGTCGGTGACGAGCACTGGTGTTAAATCGTTCGTGGAGCCGACTCACCCACCCAATCGATCAGTGACTAGTGTCAACCGTCATCCCCGACCACCCACGATTCACAAGACCTAGGCTATCACCACACCCACTATCCGATATGAGCCGCTCGCTCGAGGGATCCATCGAGAGACTCTTCGCCGGCGGTGGGCTGCTCTTTTTCGGCCTCGTGCTCGAACTCGGCGTCTCCTTTCTCGCGAAGGCGGTCATCGCCCGTGTGCTCGGGCCGGTCGACTACGGAGCCGTCTCACTCGGCGTAACGACGTTGGGTCTCCTCTCGACGCTTGGCCTCCTCGGGCTCCACACCGGGGTCGCTCGTTACCTTCCGCGGTTCGACGACGATGCCGACCGGCGAGGCGTCCTCGTCTCTGCGTTCGAGATCGTCGTCCCCGTCGTCACGGCCATCGGGCTCCTCGTCGCCGGTCTCGCCGACCCGATCGCCACGCACGCCTTCGGTGACCCGGCCGTCGCCCCGTTCGTGCGCATCTTCGGGCTCGCGATCCCCTTTGCGGCGCTCACCAAGCTCTCCGTCGGCGCGATCCAGGGGCTCCAGCAGGCGGCCCCCAAAGTCGTCGTCCAGAACGTCACCCCGCCCGTCACGCGCTTTCTCGCGGTCGCGGTCGCCGTCTTTGTCGGTCCGGGTGCCGTGGGCGTCGCCTCCGCGTACGCCCTCGCGTACGTCGCGGCCGCCCTCGTCGGTCTCGCGTTCGTCGTGCGGCGCACCCCGCTTCTCGCCTCGGTCAGCCCGACACCGATGCGTCGTGACCTCGTGGCCTTCTCGGCTCCGCTCGTCGTGAGCGCAGCGATGGGCTTCGTGCTCACCGACCTTGACACGTTCATGCTCGGATACTTCGCGAGCACCGAGGCGGTCGGGGTGTACAACGTGGTCTATCCGATCGCTCAGCTGCTCACGGTCGCGCTCACCTCCTTCGGCTTTCTGTTCATGCCGATCATCTCTGAGCTCCACGCCGACAACGCCCCCGACGAAATGCGCCGGATCTATCAAGTCGTCACGAAGTGGGTGTTCGTCGCTACTCTCCCGGTGTTTCTGGTCGTCGCGCTCTTTTCGGACATGACTATCGCCGTGACGTTCGGGAGCGAGTATCGACCGGGCGCGACCGCGCTTACGCTGCTCGCTGTCGCGTACTTCACGCACGCCATCGCCGGCCCGAACGCCAACACGCTCACCGCAATCGGTCACACCCGCCTCGTGATGTGGGACTCTGTCGCGGTCGCGGTCGTGAACGCCCTCTTGAACCTACTCTTGATACCCACCTACGGCTACCTCGGGGCCGGCGTGGCGACCGCGATCTCCTACATCACACTGAATCTGTTGTACGCCACCCAGCTCTACCGGGCGACGGGCATCCACCCCTTCTCTCGGGGACTCGTTCGGCCGGGGGTCGTCGCGCTCACGCTCGTCGCGGTTGTCCACTGGGCGACCCGGACGTTCTTTGCCATTACGGTGCCCGTGCTCGTCGGCATGTTCGTCGTCTTCATGACAGCGTACGTCGTCGTCATCCTCCGGTTCGGTGGGATCGAATCCGAGGAGGTCGCGCTCGTGCTCAGCTTTGAGGAGCGGTTCGACGTTGATCTCGGCCCGTTGAAAACGGTCGCTCGCTTCGTGATGGAGTGAGACGCTTAGCACTCGCTTGACGTACACCCACCCAGCCACTCAGCCACCCAGCCACCCATTCCGCGGTGGCACGCGCCTCGTGGGCCGCGGAGCGTGCCCACGAGCGCGTGCGAGGGATGAGCGAGTCGCCCGTGGGCGACTCGCGAATCGGCTGGGGAGGGTGTGGCCAATTAGTGCCCGGGTGTCGCAGCATCGTCTCGTTCACACAGTCACTCCCACATTCGTACGAACTCGGCCCGGGAGGCTGTGGTCCAATTAGTGTCCGGATGTCGCAGCAATGTCTCGCTCACATCCTCGTCGATACGAGTTACCGGCACGCTGTCGGTGAGTGGAGCGACTACGAGGCGAGCGCCGCCAGCTTTGAGAGCAGTTTGGCATAGAGGCGCGGTGAACAGTGCCACCCCGAATCGAGCATCACCTCCAGCGTCTCCCGGGCGTCGTCCGCCTCGAGTTCGTCGTCCCGGACTAATGAGAGCACGAGCGCGGCGGTGCCCCACGTGTCAATGGCTTCTACGTCGGCAATGTTCCGGCCGTATGCGTCATCCATCACGGCTATCGCACCGTGGTCAGCTGCGAGTGTCAATACCGAAACGTCGGCATCACTGGCGTTCGGGTTCTCTCTGAGTCGCTCAAAGAGCCCATTCTCAGGTGCTGGAACTACCTCGAACACACCGTCTGCCACCGACCGTTCGACGCGGCGGGCATCCGGGTAGCCGGCGTCGAGACCAGTCGTCACAACCTCCTCGTACACACGCTGTGGAATCAACCGAGATGCATCGAGACGACTGAGCAACGAGAGTCGCTCTGCTTTGGCGAGGTAGATGAGCGGTGTCGCATCGAAAACAAACATTAGAGTTCCTTGAGGTCAGATTCGAGGTGGTCGTTGCCGACCCATGTACAGTCTCGGTCGCGGGCGAGCCGGGCGAGTTCCCACACATCCACGCCCGCGAGTTCGGCTGCTTTGCTGAACGTCACCTGACCACGCTCGAGCCGATCGAGTGCCTGTTCCGTTCGCCACGCGTCTAATCCCTCCGAGAGCAGCTTTCGGACCGCCGTGCTCGTGTCGAGGCGCTCCTCGTCGATGAACCGCTCAAGCTCCTCTTCCAGATCGTCGGGAACGCGCGCGGAGATGGATCCCATACGTATACGTTGTGTTCAATGTATACAACGGCTTCGGTGAAGCAGGTCGACCTGCCAGTTACCGTCTCTCGACGACGTCGCTCCCGAGTCCACCGCCGGTATGCGCGATCAGCGGCTCGGCATCGAGGACGACGCAGTCAGCAACCGTGACTGGACGTACACGACCGCCGAACCTGCCGTATCAACACACCTTTGAGCGTATCTATCCCATCTCAAGTATGCAGAACAAACGCGTCCTCGTCACGGGCGGCGCGGGCTTCATCGGCTCGACCCTCGCGAACCGACTCGCCGGCGACAACGACGTGATCGCCGTCGACGACACCTACCTCGGCACGTCCGAGAACCTCGACGACGCGGTCGAGTTCTACGAGACTTCCGTCCTCGCCGACGACTTCCCAGTCGACGTTGACGTCGTCTTTCACCTCGCCGCGCTCTCCTCGCGGAACATGCACGAGGAGAACCCTCAGCGCGGCTGCCGCGTCAACGTCGAGGGGTTCATCAACACGGTCGAACGCGCCCGTCAAGAAGGATGCGACGCCGTCGTCTACGCCTCCACCTCCTCGATTTACGGCAGCCGCACCGAGCCCTCGCCCGTCGACATGGACGTGGAGGCACACACAGCGTATGAGGCCTCAAAGCTCGCCCGCGAGCGCTACGCCGAGTACTACGCGAACCACCACGAGATGGCGATGGCCGGCCTCCGCTTCTTCTCCGTCTACCAGGGCTTCGGTGGCAACGAAGAACACAAAGGCGAGTACGCGAACACGGTCGCACAGTTCGCCGACGCCATCGCGAACGGCGAGGCGCCCGAGCTGTTCGGCGACGGCTCCCAAACGCGGGATTTCACCCACGTCTCGGACGTCGCCCGCGCCTGCGAGCTCGCGGCCGACCACGAGCTCACGGGCGTGTACAACGTCGGCACTCAAGAGGCCTACAGCTTCAACGAGATGGTCGCGATGATCAACGACGCGCTCGGCGCCGACATCGACCCCGAGTATATCGAGTGTCCCTTCGACGGCTACGTTCACGACACCATGGCCGACTACACGAGCTTCCACGAGGCCACCGGCTGGGAGCCCGAGATCGGCTTCGAGGAGGGCGTCAAGCGCGTCTGTGAACCCTACCGCGACGAATAAAACCGCCGTGTGCTCAACCGCTGATAGAGACGGCTCCCACGCGAGGGCATTCGGCGGGGTTGCTTACGGAGAATCAAGGAGAAACAAGGAGAAAGCCTCGCGCTTTAGCGCGGGGATGAATCCGACATTAGCCTTCACACTCCACCGTCCGATGGCACGGCTGGATATTCCACGCTGAGCAAATACACAGCTTCAAGTAATTTTGTCTACATAGGTTACGCATGGCGAAACAAGTCGTCACCCGCACCTATACCGCGTCCATGCGGAACCAGTCTCGGGTGCAAGACGACCTTGATTCGCTCGGGTTCGCTGCCTCGAAGCTCTGGAACGTTGGACGGTGGACGTGCAGTCGGATCTGGGATGAAATCGATCACATCCCGAACCACAACGAGCTCACCACGTACCTCAAAACTCACGAACGCTATGCTGACCTACATTCGCAGTCAAGTCAGCGAGTCCTTTAAGAACTCGCTGAAGCGTTCAACGGGTGGTACGGTAAACGACGTAACGGGAATACGAAAGCGAATCCACCCAGCTACCGCAAACACGGTGACGAGCACCCGCGATCGACAGTCACGTTCAAAGCCGCTGGCTTCAAACTCGACACTCAGTACAACCGCGTTCGACTCTCAAAGGGGTCAAACCTCAAGGACTACTGGTCGGACTTCATCCTCTGTGAGTACCAGACTCGCCCCGACGTTGATATTTCGACCGTCGAGAACGTCCAACAGGTTCGGACAGTTTGGACGGGTGAGGAATGGGAACTGCACTTCGTCTGTAAGGTTGAACTAGAGGTGGCTGAAGCCCCCGGTGAGAAGACGGTGGGCGTTGATCTCGGGATCAACAACTTCGCCGCGCTCGCGTATGAAGACGGCCACAGCGAGCTGTATCCGCTGAACTGTCTGAAGCGGGACGACTACTACTTCAGCAAGCGGATTGCCCGGTGTGACGACTCAAACTCTGAGCAGGCCACCCGGCTGAATCACAAGAAGTCGGCTCGTCGCACTCACTATTTCCATACGCTATCGAAACACATTGTTGAACGGTGTGTTGAGCAAGGCGTTGGAACGATCGTAGTGGGAGATCTTTCGGGAATCCGCGAAGAGGATGACTCTGAGGAGTCGAGAAACTGGGGCAAACACGGCAACCTCGACTTGCACTCGTGGGCATTTGACCGGTTCACCGACCTCCTCGAATACAAAGCGGAGATGGAAGGTATCACGGTCGAGGAAGTCTCCGAGGAGGACACGTCGAAGTCGTGTTCCTGCTGTGGTCGCAAGCGTGACGCGAACCGAGTTGAACGTGGATTGTACGTGTGTGACGACTGCGGGACGGTAGCGAACGCTGATGTGAACGGGGCCGAAAACATCCGACAGAAAGTATCTCCGAGTCCCGCCATGGATGGCGGTGATAGGAGTAACGGCTGGTTGGCACAGCCATCGACGTTCTTGTTTGACAAGGAAACTGGTGCGTTCGCACCTCAAGAACAGATCACGTGGTAAACCACAATATCCCAACTCAGCGGTGCGGTGCCGTGGGAATCCTCGCGCTTCAGCGCGGGGAGGATGTCAACGGTGACCGTGGTGAGTGGACACCCGATACAGCTGGACAGCCCGTTGACGATTCCCCTTGCGGTGGCGCGCGCCTCGCAGGCCGCCGAAGGCGGGCTCGCGAGCGCGTGCGAGGGACGAAGCGAGGTGCCGCAGGCACCGTCGCGAGTCGGCTGGGGAGGGTGTGGCCCAATTGGTGTCCGTGTGTCGCACAGTCGTGTCGATCATACAGCCACTGGCACATGCGGATAGAATCGGCTGGGGAGGACGTGGCAGATTAGTACCCGGGTTCCGCGACATCGTTGTATCCACACAACCACTCTCACGTCCGGCAAGGCCAACGACGGCGGGCTATCGCTGCCCGACGCGTATGCTATCGCGCTCGCTCACGAGCGTGCGGCCACACTCGTCGTGAGGGCAGATGACGACTTTGAAGACCTCCCCGTTACCGTTGAGGTGTGCCGGTTTCGAGACCGGAATGTGTGAATCCCCACTCACTGCAGTCGCTTCGTCGTCTCGACGAGCGGGTG
Organism: Halorubrum orientale; assembly: GCF_059623105.1. NCBI lineage: Archaea > Methanobacteriati > Methanobacteriota > Halobacteria > Halobacteriales > Haloferacaceae > Halorubrum > Halorubrum orientale. The sequence continues at coordinate 10,950 of NZ_JBSPSR010000007.1, forward strand.
TCGCGCGTAATCCACTATCTCGACGTCTTCGACGGATACGAGCCCTTCTTTGCGGGCCGTTTCTGCCATCCCCAACTCGACGGGCGTTTCGGTGACGATAACGTAGGCGTCCATGAGTTCGATATCCAGCTCGTGTGCAGCCATCGCCCGATGGTGGCCGTCCGCGAGGTGTAACGTTCCATCGTTGTCGATGACGACGAGCGGCTCGGCGAGTCCTCGCTCAAGTTCATACTTGCGCCCCTCAAGCTCATCGGCGTACACCCGACTCTGCGTTGGGATCAGGTCAGCGAGTGGCACCTCGCGCCGTTCTTCGGCCAGTGTCACTCCGTGAATCTGCTCAAGGGTCCGTATGAGCTTGCCGACCTTGCCGGGGGTTGCCCGTTCGATCTGTGAGCGAACAACGTCTGCGTTCGAGATGATCCCGACGAGGTTATCGGCATCGTCAACGACCGGCAGCTTCTGAATCCCGGATCGAAGGATCACCCGAGCGGCGTCGGTGACCCGCATATCCGGGTGTGCAACGATAAGGTCCGTCGACATCACGGTGAATACCGGCGCGTCGTCATCGGCGAGCAATAAGTCACCCGCAGAGACGAACCCCTCGACGGTTCGCCCCTCGGTGACGGGAAACCCCTTGTGGCCGGTTGTGTTGATCATCCGCTGGGCGACACTCGCGACCGTGTCGTCTGGACTCACCGTTTCGACGTCCCGCGTCATGTATTCGCCCACGGTCGGCTTGCCGGACATGACACATACTACGGCGGAATCGTACAAAAAGCGTCGGCCGAGCACGACCGCAGTGAATCTGCACCGCAGTGAACTATTGCCGCGACCAATCCCACACCGCGATCGACCCCGCGCCGTGGTTGCCCTCGTGCCTACTGCGGGCTCGGACTGGACGGGCTGGAGACGCCCTGTTCGTTGAGCGCCGACCCCGTGATCGACTTGAGCCGGTCGACGAGCGAGTCTTTCTCTGCTTCGCCCTCAAGCGCGATGTCGAGCACCTCGCTGATGTGTGAGACCGGAATCACCTCGACCATTTCCTCGTACTCTTCTTCTATCATCACGTCCTGCTCGTTCGCCTGCGGGATTATGACCCGGTCACAGCCGGCCTTCGCGGCCGCCTCGATCTTGTGGGTGACCCCGCCGACGGGGAGCACGTCACCGCGGACCGACAGCGAGCCCGTCATCGCAAGGCTCTGGTCGACGCCGACGTTCTCTAGGGCGCTGATGACCGCGGTGGCGACCGTGATCGATGCCGAGTCGCCGTCGACGCCCTGCTGGCCGGTCTGGATGAACTGGATGTGGATGTCCTTCTCGGAGATGTTCTCGTCGGAGAACTTCTTGATGATAGCCGAGACGTTCTGGACCGACTCCTCGGCCATCTCCTTGAGCTGACCCGTGGCTATCACTTGACCGCCGCCCTGCGTTGGCGTCACCTCGGCCATCACCGGCAGCATGATCCCGGAGTCTTCGCCCATCACGGCGAGACCGTTGACCCGGCCGGCGACGTAGCCGTCAGACACTTGCAGCTCGTAATCCTTCCGGCGCTCGATGTAGTCGTCCGCCAGCTGCTGTTCGATGGAGCGCGAACGCCCCTTCGCCTGCAGCACGTGATCGCGGGTCGTGACGTCGGCGTCCTCGCCACGAGCGATGTCGCCGGCGACCCGCACGAGCCCACCGAGGTTTCGGAAGTGCAGCGTGAGGTGGCCTTTCCGCCCCGAGCGCCGCTTCGCCTCGAGGATGATCTCCTCGACGGCCTCCGCGGTGAACTCCGGCAGCCGGCCGTCCTTGGCGACCTCCTGTGCGATGAACCGGACGTACTGCCGGCGCATCTTCGGGGTGTCCTCGATGGTGTCTTCCATGTACACCTCGTACCCGTAGCCTTTGATCCGCGAGCGCAGCGCCGGGTGCATGTTCTCCATCGCGTCGAGGTTCCCGGCGGCGATCATGACGAAGTCCGTCGGGACGGGCTCGGTCTGGACCATCGCACCCGAGGAACGCTCGGACTGGCCCGTAATCGAGAACTCGCCCTCCTGAATCGCCGTCATCAGGTGCTGTTGGCTCCGGATGTCGAGGGTGTTGATCTCGTCGATGAACAACACACCCTTGTTGGCCTTGTGGATAGCACCGGCCTCAACGCGGTCGTGGCTCGGCGTCTCCATCCCGCCGGACTGGAACGGGTCGTGCCGGACGTCACCGAGGAGCGCGCCGGCGTGTGCACCCGTCGAGTCGTTGAACGGGGCGGACTTCGTGTCCGCGTTGTTCACCAACAGGTTCGGGATCATCGCGTCGGAGCCGCGGTTCAGGTAGCGGAAGACCAAGTAGACGACACCGGCCGCGATGATGCCCACAAGGATCTGGCCGACGATGATGAGCGCGTAGCCCAACACCACGGCGATAATGATCCACATGAGAAGCGACCGCATCTGATTGCGCTTGCGGGCCTCCTCTTTGTGTGCATCGACGATCTGGTCGCCTTTCCCAGCAGGCACTGTCCGCACCTTCGGCTTGTTGCCGTCGTCGGGGTTGTGATACACCAAGACGTCCTGGAGCTCCTCCTTCGGGAGGAGTTCGGACATCGCTTTCGCGAGCATCGACTTCCCGGTCCCGGGCGAGCCGATCATCATCACGTGGCGGCGCTGTTTGGCCGCCTTGATGATCACGTCACGGGCGTGCTCCTGGCCGATCACTTGGTCGACGAGTCTGTCGGGAATCGAGATCTCGTCGGTCGTATCGACGTTGAGCCCTCCAAGGAGGTCGTCCTCGTCAGGGTCCTCGTCGATCGCAGCCCCATCGACCTCAACGGTGCTGCCGAGGTCCTCGATTCCACCGTTGTCGGGTCCGTCAATACCGGTTCCGACACCAGCGTCACCGCTCTCGTCGCCGAGGTCGTCCTCGATGGTGATGCCGTCGTCCCACTCGTCTCCATCGTTCCATTCGTCTCCGTCGTCCCACTCGGCGTCCTCGCTCTGCCCGTCATCGCCTCGCCCGTCGTCAGACTCAGCCGCGGTGACCGTCGGCTCGCGGAATCCATCCTCGGCCGGGTCGGGCTCTGCGGTCTCGTCGTCAACCGCGGCGTGGTCGTCGTGGGTATCGCGGGAATCGTCGTCCCTAACCGGGGCTCGGACGTCTTCGTCCGACGCCGGCGACACGGAATCGTCCGGCGGCGCAGCGTCCTCCTCCGGTGGGTCGTTCGTGTCCTTCTCGTTGCTCATAAAGTCTGTAACCGTTAATCCAAAGAACGGGTCGGCTACTGATATACTTTCTCCCCACGGAGATCACATCCGAAACCCGTGAGCCGGCCGCTATCGCCACGTACTGGCCGTCTTACCGCTCACGGACGTCCCGGGGAGTTTATAAATGAAGCCGCCGCTAGGTGGATCCATGCGGGGGTTCTACATCGGGCGGTTCCAGCCGTTCCACGACGGCCACCGGTACATGGCCGAGGAGATCACCAGCGAGGTCGACGAGCTGGTGTTGGGGATCGGCTCGGCTGGCGACTCACACACCACTCGGAACCCCTTCACTGCCGGCGAACGTGTGATGATGGTCACGAAGGCCGTCGAGGACCTCGACGTCACCACCTACGTCGTCCCGATCGAAGACCTTGACCGCAACGCCGTCTGGGTGAGCCACGTCCGGAGTATGACTCCCCGCTTCGACGTCGCCTACTCGAACAACCCACTCGTCGTCAGGCTCTTCGAGGAGGCCGGTGTTGAAGTCAGAGGCTCCCCGATGTTCCGCCGTGACGTCTTAGAGGGCGCAGAGCTCCGTGAACGCATGATCCACGATCGAGACTGGACGGACCTCGTGCCGACCACCGTCGTTGACGTCATCGAAGAGATCGACGGCGTCGAACGCATCCGCCGCATCGCTGAGACCGACACCACCACCGATCTATGACAATCACCCATCTGTGACCATCACCCCAATCACCCACCTGTGACTCCCCAGTCATCCGCTTCTCATCCCCGGCCGCTGCTCACGCTCGCCTCGGACTTCGGCACTCCGTACCCTGCTGCGATGCGCGGCGTCGTTCGACGTCGAACCGACGCCGACCTCCTCGACGTCAGCCACGAGCTCCCGCGTGGTGATCCGCTCGGGGCCGCCTTCTGGCTTCGCTTTGTCCTCCCCGAGTTTCCGCCGGCTGTCCACTGTGCGGTCGTCGATCCAGGCGTCGGCACCAACCGCGACGCGATCGTCGTCCGCGCGAACGGCCACGTCATTGTCGCTCCAGACAACGGACTCGCGCTCCCACCGGCACGGGTACTGGTGACCGACTCGAAGGGCAGCGACAGCGCGTCACCCTCGTCGTCTGCGATCGACGTCTATCGAATCGACGGCTTCGATCCGGCGAGTGCGACCTTTCACGGCCGTGACGTCTTCGCTCCTGCGGCCGCCGACATCGTCGAGGCGATCGCACAGCCGGGCGAACGGGACGCCGACCACACAGCCGAACTCCACGAGACGCTCGAGGATCTCGATTGGCTGACTCACGTCGACGACTACGTTGACCTCGAGATTCCGAAGCCGACACGCTACTCCGAGACGGACAGCTTGGCCGTCGACGGGGAGGTGCTCGTCGTCGACGACTTCGGCAACGCCATCACGAACATCCCTGGACCAGTCGTCGAGGACGGCGACCGCGATCGCATCCGGGTGAATGACGCGGTCGTCTCAGTGGCCGAGACGTTTGCCGACGTCGACCCTGGCGCGAAACTCGTCACCGTCGGGAGCCACGGCCACGTAGAGTGTGACGTCAATGACGGCGATGGTGCAACAGTGTTCGGGCTGTCGCCGGGCGACGTGGTTCGAATACGCGAGGAGTGAGCGGCCGACCTAGACGCGACCCCACTTATAGCTCGACGCCGGACGGGATCAGACTCTCGCTGCGCAGGAGGTTCCCCTCGTGGTCGTACACCAGGAACGTCTCTTTATCATAGGTGACGAGATGGTCTCCCTCGATGTCGATTTCGATCCGGTAGCTGGCGTCGTCGCCGTCAGCGGTCTCACGGGCGGCGCGGACGAACGGAAGCACGTCCGCGGCCGTCTCGTTAAGCTCAAGCACGAACTCGCCGGTGAAGCGGTTCGTCACGGCGACGACACCCGCTGCCTCGCCAGCCGAGAGCGGGTCGCGGAGCCGGAACGCGACGTCAATCGCCGAGGCGGTGAGCAGGTCGCCGTCGGACCCGGTGAGTCGATCGCGGAGCAGCCCGGACGGTCCGTGGAAGTCGATCCGGACCGTGGGGGTCATCGGCTCGTCGGCGCCAGCGTCGACGCCATCGACGGTCAGTTCGAAGTAATCACGCCGCATTTCTTATTCCATCATTGGTCACGACGCCGTATCAACGTAACGGCAGTTCCAGCCGACGCGCCGTCACACCGCCGGCCACCAGAGCTAATGTGGTCGGCCGGCCGAAGACACACATATGGACCCGCAGTCGACATACGATCGGATCGCCGACCACTTCGCGGTCACGCGCGAGTACGCCTGGCCGGAAGTAACGGCGTTCCTCGAAGACCGGGCTGTCGACCGCGCGCTTGACGTCGGTTGTGGGAACGGGCGCCACACGGAGCTCCTCGCCGATCGCGCCCGCCTCGCAGTCGGCATCGACCTCAGCCGTGGGCTGCTCGACACGGCGGTCGAACGAGCTCGCGACCGCGGCTTCGCCGATGCAACGGCCTTCATCCACGGCGACGCGGCTCACCTCCCGATCGCGACCGCATCGGTCGACCTCGCGACTTACGTTGCGACGCTGCATCACCTGTCGCCGCGGGCGACCCGCGTGGCGAGCTTATCGGAGTTGGCGCGGGTGCTCCGTCCCGATGGGACCGCACTCGTGAGTGTGTGGAGTACCGCTCACGACCGATTCGACCGCGACGCCGGGTTCGATACAACTGTTGATTGGACGCTTCCGGGCGGCGAGACCGTGCCGCGATACTACCACATCTACGATCCGGATGAGTTTGCTGCTGACCTCGCGGCGAGTGACCTCGTCGTCGAGGACCTGACGGTCTCGAGTGGCAACTGTTATGCGGTCGTCCACAACCGACGGAAAGGGTAAGGTCCTTATCCCGGCATACAAATCATCATACTAAGCGCCGGTGGTCTAGTGGTAGGACCTGAGCCTTCCAAGCTCATGGCCCGGGTTCAAATCCCGGCCGGCGCATAAGACGGCTCCGCCGTCTTGCGATTTTACTGGGGTTCGGACTGAAATAATGTATCCGAACACCAAGCGTTATGTGGTCAGTCAGTTGAGACAACGCCGCAGTCATGCGGTTTTCAGAAACTGTCAGGCTCACATAGAAGAGGTCAAATAGGATGACCCGAATCCCGACCGTCACCCAACCAATTCAAGACCGACTCAGTCCCCGCAAACTCGCCGATTACGAGGACTATAAACAGAAACTCATTCGGTGGCTATCCAAACAAGGCAAGAAACCCGAGCGCCGGAAAGGATACGCTGACGGGACAATCCGCAACGTGACCTACCACGTTGACCGCTTCTATCGCTGGAAGTGGGACCGCGAAGAGGCCTACACCATCGGAATCCTACCCGAAGAGGCCGATGAGTACCTCGACAGCCTCCTCCTTTCTGAGAAGGACTACAGCGATACCTACGTCCATACCGCGCAGAAATCTCTCAAACGGGTATTCAAATTTTGGAACTACGAGCGCGGCAAGAACCTCGACTACGATTCAGAGTTTTCTTTTTCGGTCAGCCAGAACGAACCGCGCGATTACCTCACCCGGGAAGAACGTCAGGCCATCCGGGAAGCCTCATTAGAGTACGGGAGCGTTCCTGCCGCCACGAGTGTATCTGGGGAAGAGTACGACCGATGGACAGCCTATCTTGCTCAACGGTTCGAAAAGCCCAAAGAGGCCATAACCGACGCCGACTTTGTCCGAGCGAACGGGTGGAAGATACCGAGTCTTGTCGGCACCTCTCTCGATACTGGCCTTCGTCCTATAGAGGTTGAGCGCGCAACCGTCCGATGGGTTGATACCGATAACGGCGTCCTCCGAATTCCAAAGGAGGAGTCATCGAAGAACGAGGGCAACTGGATAGTCGCTCTTACCGAACAGACGAGTACCGCACTATCTCGGTGGTTAGAGGAGCGCGAGAATTATACTCGCTATGAGGGAACTGACGCACTCTGGCTTACCAAATACGGGAATCCCTACGGTTCGTCTTCTCTGCGGCGTCTTCTCCACACCCTTTGTGACAACGCCGGAATTGATTACAAGTATCGGCAGATGAGCTGGTACAGTATCCGACACTCGGTCGGGACGTACATGACTCGGGAAGAGGACTTGGCCGCCGCACAGGCTCAACTGCGTCACCGCTCCCCGCGCACGACCATGAAGTATGACCAAGCACCGATAGAAGACCGCAAAGACGCTCTTGACGGGATGGGCTAAACCCAGAAGACCCCTTCTAAGTGTAATCTACCCGACATATATATGTTCTTCCGTCTCTTAAGTGTATCATGGGTCTGAAACCCTCAAAACGGCAGGCTGTCCTTGTTCAAGAGCGCGTTCAGGAGGCAATCCACGACGACCGGCTACCCGACAGCGAACGGGCCCTAATGGAGAGTTTCAACACAGACCTCGAACGGTACCTCCGATAGTCCACATAGGAGCCGAAGTCAGCGGGAAGGCAGCGACAACACCCAGCAGATAATGGAAGACACAGTTCATTTCGCTACAGGACGGGCAGTACAGGACGAAGACACAGGGGCGGTTCAGATTCGTGGACGTGGCTACGATACAGATGAAATCACACTATGGCCGTCCGATGCTGACCGACTCGGAAACTGGCTACAAAACCGTTCAGAGGTTGCTCCGTCGTTCTACGTCTACTACCGGAAAATGTACAGAGACCATATCGTCAAGGACGGAGACACAATCTGTAGTATTGACGTGAATGTTCCCGGTCCCGACTCTGAGAGGCTAAAACCATTAGAGGAGGTAACAGACCACGAGTGGCAGTTACACCGAGCTCATTCGGACTTCTGTATGTATTGTTCTGGCATGGCTCAACGAATGGGTATTTGGCCTGATTTACCGCCTGAGGAGCCAGAGTCATTCCGGTGTCCCGAATGTGATGACCCTGTAGATAGAGTTAGTATCCAGATGGGAACGACTATCGCTGAGCATGAGGACGGCCGACAGCACGAGATAGACCATTCTGAGTTTCAAGAATGGCGTCGAGGAGAGAGCCGCCGTTCATAATTACTACGGATTATTACATACGCTACCTGAATTCGCCATAGATTCTAAGCTTTGTCAGGATGGACATTTTCCGTACTAACTGTCTGAGGTCACTCAACAACTCATACCCAGAGTGAGAGACCGGCTCAGGAGTACCGGCGACAGCTGTCCTGAACTGATAGACAGCGAGTTTAATTTGTAGCAAGTTCCTACTGAGTATTCTATAATGGTGTGGAGACTTCGCTTCTATGATAATGGAGGTGTAGAGATTGGGTACGCTGAAAAGCCCGACAAATCCACCTACAACGTCGTTATTACCCACCCCGACTCTGGATGGGACGATTTCAAAGATAAGCTGGAATTGAAGAAGCGGCACTTGTCCGACAAAGACGAGAGCGGTCTAACGTCCCCGGAATGGGTATCTGATACGGGGCCGATGATAGACGAGTGGCCGCCAGAAGACCACTTACAGAAAGTCCAAGACGAATTTTCCCATCCGGACGTTGCGGATAGCGTGCTGAACGACGAATAGTATCGACATACAACCATAGGCGGAGTCCAATATTGGAGTAAGCAACTTCGGAGGTCTTGGGTTCGGTATGACGAGTTCTGCGGGAAGGGCGCACATTAAAGCGGTTCAGCGTACCGCAGTTACCGGGGAACTGCGTCTATAAGATGTATCTGGACCGGTGTCGCCGTCTTACTAACCAGAGAATTCAAACAAGAACACAACGAGTTCATATTGGATTTCTGTACCTTATTCTCATAAGATATACTGAATATATCGGAGGTTCCACATCACATGATGACAGACTCCGGAGAGATAGAGCGACCCGACGAGCCGTGGAAATACCCGTATGTGGCTGGCGTTTTGGACTTCGGCTCCAACTTCAAGGTCCGGGTCACGAAAGACGACGGCGCTCGGTTCGACCACGTTATTCACCTCCAGATACACGTCGAGAACACTCGGCCTGCCGTTATGGGCTTTCTGGACGAGTTCTGTATGAACCACGGCATAGAGCCACGAGTCCGAGAGCGGGAAGAAAACTTCCGGCTGGAGTTGTCAAAGCGAGACGACATTCGGGACTTCCTCTATCTGATTCGACCGTACATTCTGGTCCGGGCCGAGGCGGTCGAGGTCGCGCTGGAAGACCTGATACCCGGACTGGAAGATGGTCTCGGGAGTACGGAAGACGGCTTCCTCGAATTGATGGGGTACGTGGATGAGATTCGGAGCCACACCACCCAGCGGAGCGAGCCGAAGTACACACAAGACTACTTTCGCAACGAGCTTAATTTGTAGCAGGTTCCTATTGACTATTCTATAATGGTTTGGAGACTCCGTTTCTATGATACAGAGGGCGTAGAAATTGGGTACGTAGAAAAGCCCGATAGGTACACGTACAACATGGCTATTACTCACCCGGAATCCGGGTGGGAAGACGTTGAATCTAAGTTAAATCGACTTGAACTACATCTCCCAGAAAAAACCCCAATTGGGGGCCTACAAGCCCGTTAGGACGAATAGACAACGGGCCCATGTTTCTCCGGCTTACGCCCGAGGAACACTTACAGAAAATACAAGACGAGTTTTCTCATCCGGACGTAGCCCGCGTAGAACTGAACGACGAATAGTTTCGAATATTCAACATAAAGTCATAGACGGAGTCCAATACTGGAGTAAACCACTTCAGAGGTCTCGGGTTCGGTAAGACGAGTTCTGCGGGAAGGGCGGCACTCTGGCAAAACCCGGCTTATCTTGTTTCGATGTAGACCTCTGTTTCACAGCGGAACGGTTTTTGACGCCGCCTTCCTGCTGAACTCGGAATCAAATTCGGCTACTCTGGATGTTTACCTATACCAGATTCCGTTAGTAATCCCTCTGAGTCTCCCTTGTCCCGGTAGTTCCTACTTATAGTAATACAAGTCCTCTAATATAGGGTGTCGGGGGTTTATAAGCGACTTCTCGGATAAAATGATATTATTACCGGAGGTGATTAGACAAGAACATAGCGTATAGACGATTTGTGCGACATAACTGATTATCTCGAACGCACTACGGTAATATGTAAAAGTATTGGCGTTCTGTCAATCTCAGGCGCGCTCCAGTATAGAGAGTGACAAGACCGATATGCTTAATATTTCTATGTTCCTATGATATGACGGGGCATATCTCTGGTTGGGAAAGCCCCTTTAGGTTGGGTTTGGTTAACCCCTGAGTCGGGTTAAATCGTGGTAGGCACGCGACTATCCCGACTCCTCATTCATCAGTTACATATTGTGAGTGAGAATGGCTGGTGACTCTATATTACCGATATTTGCCATTAAAGCAACCAAAATTTTGATATTTTATCGAGTCGGGTAAGGTCATATTTGGAAACCCAATTCCAAGTCGTGTTCTAAGCGCCTATATGCTATACCATGCCGTAAGCTCGGTAGTATATCGACAATCATCGTATAGCAAAACATCTGAATAAGTTAAATGAATTCAGTTTGTATAATCGGTACTGCTCATATCGGCTCTGACAGGCCCGTAGACAGCTTTTATTCTCCTGAACGTGGGAAACCATTCAGGCAGATTAAAAATCGCTCTGCGGGCGTCCTGTTGCGTCTGATAGAGCGCTGTACCCATAGCGGTGGCCCGAATATCGGTTACAGCTCATGTTTGAGTCGTTCTGGGAGAAGGAAAGGGAGACTTATAGAGGGATAGGTTGAGGGTCCATATAGAATATACGGATTACCCTATTCCGGATAATCCCTATCCAGCAGGAAGGCAACTGTCTAAACCGGATACGTTACTCCATATAGGATATACGGCTCCAGATACGGTAGAACCCCCAATACGGCTCCTGATACGGTATAAACTCTATCCAGATACGTTATAGTATATACGGCTCCTGATACGGTAGAGCCCCTATCCAGCAGGAAGGCCACCCATTCAAACCGGACACGTATCAATCAAGGAGGGGTTCGTATGGGATATATGGATACCCCGTATTAGTTAACAGAAGTAGACAGGTAGTGTACAGAGTAAGCGGCCTAACAAGTACCTCCTGACACTATCTGGTTGACCTTCATGGATTTCCATATTTTAATTGACACCCAGTATGTCGGATACCGGTGGAATCGACAATTGACGTAATAATGTGTTTGCGACAATAAGTATTCCTCAGACATGTTTGTTTTAGATGCGCCGCGTTCTCGCCGCACTCAGAATCAGCCGGGAGTTTTCTTAGAACGAATTCCGCTACTATGACCAGACGAACGACGAGCCAATTTTTGTTCGGGATACCTCTCCATCTTCTTCCAATCGCATCAGTCGTCTATAGGCTAAATCGTATGAACAGCCCACTTCGTCCGCAACACGGGCCGTCGTCGCATTGTCGAGTAAACTGACCGCTTGGAGAAACGCCTCACGAGAGTACTTCTCCGTGAATTTTCCTGATTCCTTATCGCGGTCAGGGGTCACAGACAATGATTGCGAAGAAGACGGCTTAAAAGTACAGTACGAAAAACCGTTCAAGGTATATTGAATGGCCACGTTTAAGCCTGAAGCCAAAACAACTGCTAACAAGATGGTTAGCCCAATTCTCAAGTGGGCCGGTGGGAAGCGACAACTCCTCGATGAATTATACGCTCGATTCCCGAAATCCTATGCTCATTTCCACGAACCCTTCTTTGGAGGCGGGGCCTTGTTCTTCGATTTAGAGCCCGATAACGGGACTATCAACGATACAAACCCTCGGCTAATTAATTTCTACAAGCAGGTTCGTGACCGCCCTGAGGACTTAATCACGCGTCTACGGTCATTTGACGACCCCGAGTCTGACCCTGAGTCTGACCTACAGTTTACTGAATCCAACAGGAAAGGTAAAGAGATTAAGAACTACTACTACCAGCAACGCGAGCGGTTCAATAACCGACCATACGGCGATGACTTCGATGAACTCGAAGAAGCGGCTCTCCTTCTTTATTTAAATCGGACTTGCTACAACGGACTCTACCGCGAGAATAGTACTGGTGGATTCAATGTCCCAATCGGTCGATACAGTAATCCCGATTGGGTTCGAGCCGAGGAAATTCGAAAGGCGAGCGGTGTCCTCAACAATATCGAGATTCAAAACACGGACTTCGGGTATGTTTCCGAGCAAGTTGAGGAAGGAGACTTGGTGTATTTCGACCCACCGTATGAGCCGATGAGTCCTACCGCATCCTTCAATGATTATAGTGAAGAAGGATTCGGCAAAGAAGACCAAGAACGCCTGCTTGAGTTAGCACAGGAGCTTGATAGACGGGGAGTAAATGTTATTCTTAGTAACAGCGGCGTGATGTACGAGATGTACAACGAGGCGGGCTTCTACGTCGAGAAAGAGGGCGCAACACGGGCCATTAACAGCGACGCATCAAACCGCGATGAAGTAGATGAAATCATTGCCACGAACGTTCCTCCTGCTAAACGACGGCAGGCCGGCCAACAGGGACTCGCAGACTTCAACTGACGAGTTATAGCGTTGACTGGTGCTCTTCTTCAGTAAAATTGTATTTTTCTACTTGCTCCAGTAGCTCGTTTTCAATATAGTCGTCAAATGTGCTGGTAAAACCAGGCGCATAGACGTGAATCTCTATATCTTGGGCATCCTTTCCGAGTCGGTCGTGGAGCCATCTTAGATACCGATTTACCTGCTGAGAGGCTGATTTACCTGCTTTCCCAATTTTTAGTTCAAGAACGGTGTTCGGTATTGTTCCATCTCGAATCCTATCCTCCGTGAAGTAGCATACGTCGGCTTGGTCAATATTACTCGTTCTGAACGGAGAGATTGGGACTTGTCGGCAGATTGTTGCGCCATCCGGTTGGATATGTTCTGGTAGAAGGGCAGGGTTCGCAATCAGAGACGCCTCAAGGTGTGACTCAGGATGGGCCTCACTAGGAGAGTCAACACCATATTCAGGCGAGAAGGGAACAGGGTCACCTTCCAGCTGTATGGGTTCGTCGCTGACCGGCTCAATCTCTCCTTCGTGTTCGTTCTTGAGTAGGTCAAGGAGAATATCTGTCTCACCGGGTGTGATTGTACAGAATCCCATGCCTGCCATGCTGTTCGACGGCAGAGGGTAGGGGTATTCTCCAAGGTCGAAGTAGAGTTGGTCGGAAATAATGTACCGCCCGGCCATATCGCTGTCATCCTCAAACTGTATGAGGAAGGGCTGGCACTTCTCGCCTCGGTCGCCTCCGGCGTCAAAGACTCCCAGCTCGTCCGTCTCGCCATAGTCATCCCGGGGAGATTCGTCCCACACCAGTGGAGCGTCTGCCTCTCGGCCCATTGGACTCATTTGGCCGTTGATGTAGAAGGCTCCGTGTTCGTCTGAGCCGACGATTTGGCCACCGTAGTAGATTTCGCGGTCGAGGAAGAAGAATACGTGTTTCCCCTCGCGGGTGGCGGCGTAGTCGGCAAGTGTCTTGTAGTGGGCGCTGTATGAGGAGGGTTCGCTTTCCTGTGGGGTCATGTGCTGACCGTAAACCCCTTTGTCAAGGTATAACTGGAGAGTATCCTTATCGTAGAGAGTAATGAATAGGCCACCGTTGTCCATGAGAAGAAAAAGACGGTTGGCTTACAAAAACGCCCATTACAGAAGGGTTGAACGGATATGGAGATTAGAACAATCTACACTTCCTTCGTCTCGAAGAACCGTTCTACGTCCTCGGGAAGTTGATTTTCTGCCTGGTGAAGATTGTAGAGGTCAGTTATATCGTTGTAGCTCTCTCGGAGAACGTTTGTAAGCGATTTTTCCCACCCCTGCCCGTCTGTGACCCACACGAAAGCCACATCGTCGTTTCTCATCCGTTGCGCAACGTGGTTGTACGAACGGCGTATCTCGGAGGGCTTGCTCCCACCGACTTTGTAGGCATTTGCCTCAACCACGAGCCGGAGGTCGCCATCCTCGAACAGCGCAAAATCCACGGTCTTCTTTTGCCCTGATTCGTCGTTGTATTCGGTCGTATATTCGTCGTCCATTTCGACGGAGTACCCCGCGTTATTGAGATGGTCAGCAATCCCGGCTATCTGCTCGCCCACTAACTCCTCAAAACACTCTCCCTGTCGGTTTTTTCGAGCGTGAGATTCCATCCCAACGAGCATCCCTCGATAATGGTCTCGAACATCTGCTACGTCCACGACATACTGAAGGCCGATTTCTTGAAGTATGTCAGCCAAATCACGCGCGACTTGTCTGTCACCGGAGTCGATAGCGCGCTGAATGTCATAGAATTTCCAGACACCTTCGAGGGCGCTGTATTTGTTACCTCGCTCTCCGAGAATCTCGAAGTAGAAATCAATCCATTTTCGAGTATCATCGGCGGCAATCAAAGCATCAGTAAGTCCTTCCACAAATTCGTCTTTGGAAACATCTTGGAGGTCGAGAATCGCATCAATTTGGACTTCATAATTTTCAATCTCATCCTCAATCCCACCCCAGTCTATGAACTCTGTCGAAGGAATTGCGGAGGGAACAATCGTATCTTGAAACTCATCTACGAACTCATCTGTTGGGGGACGATGCTGACGAATTGGCATAGGTACTAACTACAGAATTGACACAAATGCGTCCTTTACATTTGTATTGAAAGGGAGTTGATGAATAATCACGCCAAATTGTTCTGACTCTCTGCCGCACTCATCGCGCCTCAGATTGAGTGAAGACTACTGGTCTTTAGATTCAAGAATCCTTTTCGCGGTAGAGGAGTCAATATATTCATAAGTGATATTACGACATACAAGATATATTAGCAAAGACAAAACAAGACCGCCAATCGCCTGTACAACGTCAACCCAATTTAGGAATGAGTCTGATAAGGAGGGCAACTGTAAGAGGGAGGCATACATTATTTGTTCGTAATGATTTCTTGTCATTAATTACTTTTCGGGTTATGTAGCTTTGCGGTGAGAGAGGTTTCTGGATGATTGCGTTCTGCGGTGACGCTCGGTAGAAGACAGCTGGATAGCTTGTTGCGAAGAGACATATGCGGCAGGAACCGGCAGCTCCCAATCCAAGCACTCTCCACGACTCTCTGATACGCTATGAATTCCAGACCAAAGAAGCACCAGCAATCGCTATCATTAGCAGAGGAAGGGAAAACAGGCTCATCTCGGAGATTGTAGGCGACACGGAACCGAAGACGCACCAGAGTATCCAGAGATACAGCAAAATGAATAGTATGATGTTCGCAAGCATTCCGATAACGACCGTTATTTGAAACGCAGGCCGTGAGGGTGCGATAAAGTCAAACAGGTCTTCAAAAAGTTCAAAAGACAACTTGGAAGAATTCGCTGCTCCTTCCCGTGAGACTCGTCTCCGAACCCGAGAAATATCCTTTTCATCTTCAAACAGTTCTCGGAGGGATTCGTGTAGTTTGTACATGGTAGCGCCGGTGAACAGCGAAATAAATAGCCCGACCATGATTACTGCTGAGTCGTCGACTGTGATGAGGTACGCCAGCGCCGCAGAGGGCCAGAACCAGATTTCTTCTCGCGCCTGAGTGAATGCCCTCAAACCTGCGAGTTTCATGTTAATACATAATCACTACGTCGTCGGATAAATTCCCAACAATTACGCGCAGTCAAAATGGTCCGGCCTGCTGATTAGAAACGGTTCTTTTGGTACCGGTACATCCCAATCAATAGACCGAGTCCAAGGGCCATCGTAACGTTGAGCGCAACCTGCTCAAAGCCACCGGCAGTCAAAAACTCGTCCAGCGGGAAGGGGGTGAGTTTGGTGATGTAGTAATTGAGAGCGACGCTTAATGCCCCATCTAACGACTGTGTCTGGGCGAGTCCAATTACGAATTGTATCCCAGTTAGGATTCCGCTCCCAAACAGATACATGTTGAACGCGTTCCCAAACAGGGACCCGATTCCATAGTTGATGGTGGCTGTATTTCGACCCATCAATTCAGAAAATAGTGCCAAATGATAAGATAATAACCAATTCGGAGCGAAAGTGGTTACGGGGCTTCTGTATCGCCGCCTTTCCCGCCGCAAACAGGCTTGAATTATGCCGGGTGTAAACGAATTTCTGAGTAAATGAGCCTAAGGGCTTATTGAGTGGGGTCACCCGGTTTTTGGGCCGAACGTATAAATACGGGTGGGTCGTATCTGAACGTGAACCCCGGTAGAATCCGGCGCAGGAGCGTTCCTGTGGTTGTTTGGCGTCTCGCGCGGTGAGCGCGAACCTGAGCCTTCCAAGCTCATGGCCCGGGTTCAAATCCCGGCCGGCGCACTCCCTTCGGTCGTGCGCCGGCCGTAGTTCCACTCGCTCACTGCGTTCGCTCGCGGGACTCTCGGCTGGCGCATTTTTAACGTCGTCGAAAAATGGTGCTGAGAGGGGTTTGAACCCTATCAGTCGCGCACAGCGAGCGACGCGAGCGAGCACGTCTGATTCTGGTTCAAATCCCGGCCGGCGCACTCCCTTCGGTCGTGGGCCGGCCGTAGTCCCACTCGCTCACTGCGTTCGCTCGCGGGACTCCCGGCCGGCGCATTTTTACTGCAGTGAAGAACGGTGCCGAGAAGGATTTCGATCGTGTGCAGTGGCGCGCGCCTCGCAGGCCGCCGGAGGCGGACTTGCGAGCGCGTGCGAGGGATGAGCGAGTCGCCGCAGGCGACGAGCGAATCGGCTGGGGAGGGTGTGGCGGTAGTTGGTGTCCGTGTCTCACGAAGTCGTGTTGATCACACAGGCACTAGATCGATGATCCACTCACTTCGCTACGAGCGACTCGAACTCGGCACGCACCTTCTCGACTTTCGGTTGCGCGTGGAACGTACAGTAGGCGTCGTCTGGATGCTTCGCGAAGTAATCTTGATGCTTCTCCTCGGCACGATAGAACGTCTCGAGCGGTTCGAGCTCGGTCTCGACGTCGTCGTCGAGTTCCGTGTCCAGCGCCTCGATGTACGCCGCCGCGGCCTCGTGTTGCGCCTCGCCGTGGGTCAAGACGATCGAGCGGTACTGGCTCCCCACGTCGGGTCCCTGTCGGTTACGCTGTGTTGGGTCGTGGATGGCGAAGAACGCCTCGAGCAGGTCGGCGTACTCGATTACAGTCGGATCGTACTCGATCTGTACCACCTCGGCGTGACCGGTGGACCCAGAACACACCGCCCGGTAGGACGGGTCGCTCGTGTGGCCGCCGGCGTAGCCCGACGTCACTGACTCGACGCCTGCCAGTTCTTCGAGTGCTGCTTCGATACACCAGAAGCAGCCACCGCCAAGCGTCGCCGTCTCGAGTTGGTCAGTCATACCACAATCTAGGGTCCGCGCACGCTTAAATGACGCCCGGGTCATCGGTGCCGAACGGTAGACCTTTGCCGTCGCCGGTTCGAATCGAGGTATGGTCTCGCTGGGACTCGTGGTGGCTCGGTTCAACGACTCTGTTACGGAGCCGATGGCCGCCGCCGCCAGGGATGCAGCTGCCGACCGCGGCGCGGTCGTCACCACAGAGCTGACCGTGCCGGGCGTCTACGACAGCCCGCTGGCTGCCGACCGACTGGCACGACGCGACGACGTCAACGCGGTCACAGTCGTCGGCGCGATAGTCACCGGCGACACCGACCACGACCGCGTCATCGCGGACGCGACGGCGGAGGGGCTCACTCGGGTGAGCCTCGACCGCGACACCCCGGTTACCTTCGGCGTGAGCGGCCCGGGGATGTCCGGCGCGGAGGCGCGAGAACGCATCGACAAGGGCGCAGAGGCCGCCCACGCCGCTATCGACCTCATCGAGGAACTTCCATGACCGACGTGTACGACTACTCCGACCGAATCGGACGCGTAGAGCCCAGTGCGACGCTGGCGATATCGAACCTGGCCGCAGAAAAGGAGGCGGAGGGTGCAGACATCGTCGACCTCTCCGTCGGCGAGCCGGACTTTGACACCCCTGCGAACGTCGTCGAAGCGGGGAAAGCCGCCCTCGACGCTGGCCACACCGGCTACACCTCCTCAAACGGAATCCCCGCGCTTCGTGAGGGTATCGCCGGGAAGCTCCGCGGACAGGGCGTCGACGCGAGCGCTGACGAAGTGATCGTCACGCCCGGCGGCAAACAGGCGTTGTACGAGACGATCGGCACGCTCATCGACGACGGCGACGAGGTCGTTCTCCTCGACCCCGCGTGGGTCTCCTACGAGGCGATGGTCAAACTCGCCGGCGGTGCGCTCTCTCGTGTCGACTTGGCCCCGCACGGCTTCCAACTCGAACCCGCTCTCGAGGACCTCGCCGAGGCAGTCTCCGACGACACTGCCCTCCTCGTCGTCAACTCCCCGTCGAACCCGACGGGCGCGGTGTTCTCTGAAGCAGCACTCGAGGGTGTCCGCGACCTCGCCGTTGAACACGATATCGCCGTGATATCCGACGAGATATACGGCCAGATAGTCTACGACGCTGACCACGTCGCGCTCGCGAGCCTCGACGGGATGCACGATCGCACCATCACGATCAACGGGTTCTCGAAGGCGTACTCGATGACCGGCTGGCGGCTCGGGTACCTCCACGCCACCGAGGCGTTCGTGAGTCAGGCGGGCAAGCTCCACTCACACTCGGTCTCGTGTGCGACGAACTTCGTCCAGCACGCTGGCGTCGAGGCGCTCGAGCACACCGACGAGGCGGTCGAAGAGATGCGCCAGGCGTTCGCCGACCGCCGTGACTTGCTCGTCGACCTGTTTGACGAACACGACGTCGACGTCGACGTCGGTGAGGGCGCTTTCTACATGATGATCCCGGTCGATGACGACGACGAGGCATGGTGTGAGCGCGCCATCGAAGAGGCGTCGGTCGCGTGCGTTCCCGGAGCCGCGTTCAACGCGCCCGGCTTCGCGCGGATCTCGTACGCGGCGAGTGAAGAACGGCTCCGCGAGGCGGTCGATCGACTCGTCACGAACGATCTCTTGTGACATCCTCCCGCGCCTACAGGCGCGGGCCTCCCACCCGGTGTTGGCCGAGCAGGTCAATCCTGAAGGTTGGGAGTCTAAGGTTTGCTGGACAGTCAGCCAGTGGCTTTGCCACGAAGCCGTTACTCGTACCCCGGAAGGGGCTTCGAGTTACCTGATTAGTTATCGACTGTCGGCGTGGTCGGCTTACTTTTTGATTTCGGCTCTGAACCGTGGCGAACACCGAGTCAACCGCCAATTTTCCACGCACAGTGCGTGATACGGTAGTTTTTGTATTAAATTGTCGGATTCATCTGGTGGCTAAAGCCACCAGCATTCTCCTCGATTCTCTATAATTAGCCGTCGCCGTCGTGTTCGACTCCGGCCAACAGCGTTTCAGCGCGCGGACGCTCGTCGGTTGCGAGCGCGGCCGGGTACGTCGCCCCGACGAGGACGAAATCACCCGCGTGTGACACTCGACAGACGAGGAGCCGAAGCGCGACTGTCGTCGGCCCGACCTGCGTCGTGCCCTCAAAGACGCCGAGTTCCGTCTCTGTTCCGAGCACGGTGGTCTGTTCGTTGCTGACCGATGAGAGATCCTCAAGCCCGTCACCGGCCAGCTGGTCGCCGACGCGTCCCGCTGCCCGGTCGGCGAGCGAGTTGAGAGACGCGTCGGCGACCGGATTGAACTCACGGCCGGCGACGGCAATCGACGGCGTGGTGACCACTGTTGCCCCGGCAAGTGGGCGTTCACCCCCGGCGACGACCACGTCTCGCTCGTACTCGGCGACCTGGTTTCGAACGGTGATCTCGCGTTGTGACCCGCCGAGGTCGACCGTTCGTCGCGTGACCGCCTCCGTTTCGGTCACCAGTCGGTAGCCGGCCGCGTCCGCCGCCGTGGTGCTGAATCGTCCCGGTGCGGCCTCGAACTCGGTCTGTGTCGCGGCGCAGCCGGCGAGCCCGATCGTGAGCCCAGTCACACTCGCCGCGAAGTGTCGTCGTCGCATACGCGGTACTCCAGTTGGTATGCGTCAAATTCTCATCGGGCCGACAAAAAGACCGGGGCCGTACCGATTATTAGACGACTTCGACGCCGCCGATCTTGCCGTTTGCCTTGTGCGGCGTGCAGTAGTACAGCTGGATGCCGGCCGACTCGAACGTCTGTTCGAAGGTGTAGCCCTGCTCGTCTATCGGGTCGCCGCTGTTGAACTGGGTCGCGGAGGCGTCCTCGGAGACGACGTTGTGTGCACCGCCCTCGCCGGTCCACTCCCAGACCACGGTCGTGCCAGCGTCGACGCGGATCGCCGGCGGGGCGAACGCGAAGCCGATGTCGCCGGCACCGACGTCGACGACGACTTCGTCCTGGCCGGTGTAGTCGGCGACCGTCCCCTCGTACAGCCGGGCCTCACCCTCGCTGAGGTAGTCGTCGATTTCCGTCGGCACGTCGTCGAGCATCTCGACGCTGCCACTGTCGCTGCTGCTCTCCTCACCGCTGCTCTCCGCTCCACTGCCACCGTCACTGCTTCCCTCGTCGCTGCCGCCGTCACTGCTCTCCTCACTGCTACTCTCTTCACTGCTACTTTCCTCGCTCTCACCGCCACTGCCGCCGGAACAGCCAGCGAGCAGTCCGGTGGTGAGCGCCGCGCCAGTCCCAACGAGATACCGCCGTCGAGAGACTCTTCGTGCCATCATTTTCTGGTACCACGCGAGCACATACAAGGGCGTTGATCCGGGCCGACGAGGCCCGGTCAGGGATCCGACAGAAAACAACAGCATGCTGCCGGGTGTTGGCAGAATGCCACCTATTAAGACTTGGGCTCGCTTCCCCAGAGGCATGCGGGAAGACGAGCTGGCGACGCGGCTGGTCGACCACTACGAGGCCGCGTTCAAGCACCCAATCGTCCGGCTTGAGGAGCCGTACGACGCGGCCGGCCGCCAGGGGGCCGTCGACCTGTACGTCCGGCGCCGAACTCCGACGCGCGTCGATCACGTGATCGAGTTGAAAGCCGACGCTGCGGTTCGTCAAGCGACGGGCGCCAACGCGATGCTCAGACAGTTCAACCGAATGCAGCGCTACTTTCATCTAGACGAGACACACGCGCTCCGGCCGCGACTCGGCCGGACCGAACCCGGCGCGCGCTACTGCCTGCTCTTCGCGCCAACGCCGACGTGCGTGTACCACGTCGCGACCCACCGACGGCTGTACGAGTCGGTCACACAGGCTGGGCGCGTCGACGACGTCCCCATTGTCCGGACCGTCGGATTTCTCACGGGGCTCACCGGAGACCCAATCGACGTGGGATACCTCTCGGTCAACGGGGACGCCCCCTTCGGCTCCCGCGCGTTCCTCGACGCCGTGCCGACTGCGTCCCGTCTCGCAGACGCAATTCACGATGTCGACGACGACCTCGTCGAGGGCTCAGTTTGCGCGAGCGACGAGGCCGACGCCGACGGCAGCTGACCTGCGTGACACTCCCGATGCACACACCGGATCGAGCCACGCCTACGGCACGCCGCGTCGGGCTCGATAGCTCACGGTTCTCGCTGTACGAACCTCGCGCGACAGTTTATACACCGTGCGGGCGTTAGTCCACCTGTATGTCGTTTCGCCGGCTCGTCCGTGGCAGCGCAGACTGGCCAGCGCTGGAGCGGGTCGGACGCGAGCTGGCGGACCGGTACGACCGCGACCACGTCCGGATCGAGTTTCTCGACGCCGACAACTGGCTGTCGACACCGATGGTGCTCGATGACGATCGCTTTGTGAAGGTGATCACGCCACAGAACACCCTTGTTCATACGCTGTTTACCACCGGCCGAAACCTCGGGGCGTTCTCAGCCGGCAGCGAGGGATTTTTCGAACGCCACGAGACGCCCTACGAGATGGCGCGTCACGAACTCGAGGCGACCCGACAGGTCCGCGCTCTCGGCGTGAACACCCCGGAGCCGATCGAGGCGCTTGCGGTGGGCGACCTCGGCGTCGTCGTCGCGGAGTACCTCCCCGAGTTCTGTACCCTCGACGAACTCGACGCCGATTCGTGTCGCGCGCTTGCCCCGGGGCTGTTTGAGGCACTCTCGACGATCCACGACGCGGGACTCGCACACGGTGACCTCCGCGCCGAAAATGTACTGGTGTTGGACGGCGAGCTGTACGTGATCGACGCGACGAACGTGAGCGGCGACGGCCGCACGGACGCCCGATCGTACGACCTCGCGAGCGCGCTCGCGGCACTCGAACCGCTCGTGGGGGCGACGAGTGCCGTCGACGCGGCGTTGACCAGCTACGACTCGGACGCGTTGCTCGCCGCCAGACGATTCCTCGATTTTGTCGCGATCCGACCGGACCACGACTTCGACGCGGCAAAGCTGCGCGGCGAGATAGAAAAGCGTGCCACCAGCGCGCCGGACGCAGACGGGGGGTGACGACTACGACATGGTTCCGTAGTCGGCGACATAGCGGCGCCTTGACGGCGGCCTCGCGAAGCCTCTCACTCGCCCGTCTCGCGGCGGACCGCAGCCACCCGCGAGTCGAGTTCGGCGTCGATCCGGTCGACGAGTGCCTCCATCGGCTCACCGAGGTACGGCACCCACTGGTCGAGGAACCCGGACCGGCCGAGCACACGAACGACGCGGTAGATCGGCTCCCGGACCTCGAATCCTGCCGGCAGGCTTCCGGCGCGGCCTCGGTACCCGCCGAGGACGGCGCCTGTGAGTCGATCGGGGCCCTCGGAGTCGAACCCGTTACACAGCTGGTCACGCGCCCGGACGAGATCGCGGGACGGGTCGCCGACGTGCGCGAGCTCCCAGTCGAGCAGCCCGATGTCGCCGGCGGGAGCATCACTCTGCCCGTCGACCACGAACGCGTTTGGCTTGGTGATATCGCCGTGAAGCAGTGCCGCGGGAGGGTCCTCGAGCAGCGGGCGGTGTGTCTCGATGCAATCGACGACCGCGTCGAAGTGTCGGTCGAGTCGGTCGGTCGTGGCGATCTCGCGGGTCTGTTCGACGGTCTCGAGGAGGACGTCCGGCCACGGCGCGACCGACAGCTCGAGCCCCGGTCGCGCGGATGGGCTCTCGACTGCATCATTGAATTCAGCCGGCGTACCACGACCGACCGTCTCTCTACGACCGACCGTCTCTCTGCGACCGACCGCCTCATCACAACCAACCGTCTCGCCAGGCCCACGGATCGTGCCGTGGTCGTCGAACCGCACCGCGTGAAGCGCCGCGACCGCCCGGCCGACCCGGCGGAGGAGTCGACGCTGTGTGTCAGGCCCTGCCGTCTCGAAGCGCTCGTCAACGGACTGGCCGGGGGCGGGCGCGGTAGCGAGGTATGGTACCGGACCACTCGTATCGACCGCGAGCGTCGCCGGGACGGAAATCGATCGACACGCACGGAGGTACGCGAGTATCGCTGCCTCCCGGTCGAGCCGGTGGCTGGCGCCGTCGACGGCCGTCTTCAGATAGGCGCGGCGACCATCGGCGAAGGTGACGACCACCGTCTCGTTGCCGCCGTTCCAGGATGGCCCGGCTCCCTCGACGTCGACGACCGTTCGGCCGGGAAAGGCGGCATCGAGCGCCGTCTCGACCGACTGGTCCATACGGTCGGTGGCCGGGCGGATTCGAAAAGCGTTGTGCTCCGGGATGCGTGCTGTGCCCTCGATGGGCACGCCAGGCGGCGACGCGTTCCACACGCTTTTGACCCGGTCGGACGAATTACCGGTATGCCACAGATACATCTCGACGACGAGACCGTCGAGCGACTCGATGCGCTTCGTGTCGACGGCGAGGAGTACGACGAACTCGTGCGAGAGCTGATCTCCGTCTGCGACGCCGAGGCCCGACCGCTCTTCGAGGGCGGTGTGAACGGCGACGACGCGTGAGGGTCTCGGCCGGAGACGCGGCCGACTACTCTTGATAGGCGATCCGGATCTGTTCCCACCGCCCGACCTCCTCTAAGTGTGCCTGGAGCTCGTCGGCGTACGCCTGAACCAGCTGTTCTGCTGCCTCAAGTTCCTCGTCACTCGGGCTGTCGTCTGAACTCCCGCCGAGACCGAGTGCGCCGAGCACCGACCCGAGGAGTCCGCCGCCCGAGCTCCCACCGTCGTCGCTCGTGGCGCCGCCCATCGCGGCGACCTGTGACCGGACGTTCTCTAACTCGGGCATCACGGCCGGGAGATTGGTCGTATTCGCGACGATCTGCGCCGCATCGGGGTCGTCTGCGTCTGCGATCTCGAACTCGGTCGCAGTCATGATCAGTCCCCACTCCTGACTCGAGAAGCGGGAGGCGGTAACCCGGTCGGTGAACTGGTTGTCGACGGCCATTCGCTCCCCGACGATGGCGTCGGTCCACTCGCTCATGCCCGTCTTTCGTCACTGTCGGTGAAAACCTCTTCCACCCGGCGGGAGCGGTCGAGACGTTTTAGCTCGCCGGCACTAATGACCGATATGGTCGAACACAGTCGGCGAGCGGTCCTCGGCGCGTTCGGGGCCGCTTCGCTCGTCTCGCTCGCGGGGTGTGGCGGTGCTGGAGGAACAGACGGCGGCGATCCCCCGACGACGGACGTCGACGCGCCGCCCGTCGATCGAACCGGCCAGGACGAGGTCGCCGTCGCCGTCGGTGCCGGTAACGGGTTCGCCTTCGACCCGGCACCCGTTCGTATCGACGTCGGCACGACCGTGGTCTGGGAGTGGACCGGTCGGGGCGGCGGTCACAACGTCGTCGCCGTCGACGAGTCGTTCGAGTCGACACTGACCGCGGAAGCAGGCCACACGTTCACGCAGACGTTCACCGAGCCGGACACAATCGAATACGTGTGCACGCCCCACCAGACGCAGGGAATGCGTGGTGTCGTCGTCGTCGAGTGAGTGGTTCCCCGGATACGGTCCCCCTCACCAACCGTCCACGATCACCAGTCGTACGCGTCGCGTGGGTCGACAGCGTCGCGCTCCCGGTCGAAGACGCGTTCGCCGTCGACAAAGACGTGCCGTGTCTTGCTGTCATTCTCGTAGAAGACCCCGTCCCACACCGCGACGTCGGCGTCGGTCCCAACCTCGAGGGTTCCGACCCGGTCGTCGATCCCGAGGATCTCCGCGGGGTGCCGCGTCACCGACTCGAGAGCCGTCTCGGCTGGGAGCCCCTCGCGCACGGCGAGGCCGACACAGACGTCGAGGTGGTGCTGCGGAAGCACCGGCGCGTCGGTCTGGATGGCTACTTTCACGCCTGCCTCGTGGAGGATTGCGGGCGTCTCGAAGGTGATGTTGCGAAGCTCGTACTTCGCACCCGAGTACAACGATGGGCCGACGACCGCGGGTACGCCCCGGGTCGTGAACTCCTCTGCGATCAGGTGCCCCTCGGTCGCGTGCTCTATGGAGAGCGCGTCGATACCGAACTCCTCGGCGATGCGGAAGACGGTCATGATGTCGTCGGTCCGGTGGGCGTGTACCCGTAGCGGGAGCCCCTCGGTGAGCACGCGCGAGAGGTTCTCCATGCCGAGGTCGCGTTCGAACGGCTCGCCAGACTCGCGGGCGTGTTCACGCCGGTCGACGTAGTCTTCAGCCGCCATGAGCGCCGACCGAAGGGTGGCCGCCACGCCGGGACGCGTCGCGGGCTGTCGGTCGTGTTCCTCACCGTGGAACCGCTTGGGATTCTCGCCCATCGCGGCCTTCATGCCGTCTTCACGGATGCACATCTCATCGGCCGTGCGCCCGTACGTCTTCATCGAGCAGATGATCCCGCCGATCACGTTTCCCGAGCCCATCCGCGCGGAGACGGTCGTCACGCCGTTTTGAAACGCGTGCCGCAGCTCCTCATCGCGGGGGTGGAAGCCGTCGAGCGCCGACACCTGTGGCGTGACCGCATCGGTGCCTTCGTTGATGTCTGCGTCTTCGGGCTCGCCCCACTCCGCCATTCCGGCGTGGCTGTGGGCGTCGACGAGCCCGGGCGTGACGTGGTGCCCCTCGACATCGACGATCGTCGCCTCTGCGGGCGGCTCGACGTCACCGAGCGCGACGACCCCGTCCTCGTCGAAGACGACGGTCCCTTCGAACGTTCCCTCGGCTGTGGCCGTATGTACCGTCCCTCCGACGAGTGCATGCATATCTTTCTGTACGCGGTCTTCCGCTGTTAACCGTTGTGTGCACACCAGATTGGTCGGCCGACAGCGCGGTGTTTTTGCTCACGCAGACGAACAGAACCGTATGAGCGACTCCGAGTACACCCTCCCTGACCGCGTCCGCCGGGCGTTTCGTGCACACGACTCGTTCACGCCGGCTGGCGAGGCCGAGTGGACGTTCGAGACGACCGCCTTCGACGCGACCGTGACGGCCGAACCGACCCCCGAAGACGACCCGCGCATCCGATACGACGTGGTCGTCCGCGTCCCAACGCTGTCTGCGGTCACCGCCGAACACGTCGCCGACGTGGTCGAAGAGGGCTGGACAGAGACGTTCGAGCGGCGCGTCGCCGACGTCGGCGGCATCACCCGCGGAGACCACACGTTCGATCCGACCGTCGAAGCCACCGACGAGGAGATCGCCGTGCGGCTGTCGGTGACCGACATCAACGAGCGACGTGGCGTCGATGACGCGGGCGCACTCGTCGACTTCGTTGAGGGGACGTACGTCCAGGGCGTCATCCCCGGGTACGAGTACACCGAGCCGGTCGACTCGCTGATTTCGTCGGCGAGACAACAGGGCGGCGGCGGGCCATTCTGAGTCGCGGGTGAGCGGCGAGCGGGGTCGCCTTTTACGACGCGAGTGACGAGGCGCCGCGAGGGCGACACAGCAAAGAGTCCCGACCACGAACAACGCGTATGCTTGCGTTCGTCGGGTTTGTGACGCTCATCGGTCTCCTCGCGTTCCACACGCTTGTCGCCGGCGTGGCGACCCGATTCTTCAGACTGCGGCTCGCCACCTCGTGGGGGTGGGTGTTGTACACGATTGTGTTGACACCTATGGTGTTGTTTGTCTCGACGCTCGTGTTCACCGGATTCTTGGGCGTTGGTGCCGGGGTCGACCTAGGCAGTCCTACCATCGTCGTCGGCGCGCTCGTCGGGCTCCCGGTGGTGCTTGGTGCGGTGATCGACTACCTCTACGTCCCGCCGCCGGAGGAGTACGAGCTGCCGGACACGCAGTGATCGAGTCCTCAACGGTCACCGCGTGACGATCACGATTCGACAAGCGCTGCGACCGCGGACTCGACCCGTTCGACAACTACTTCTGGTGGTTGACTGGCGTCGACGCGGGTAAACCGTCCCGGCTCGGCGTCAACGAGTCGCTCGTAGTTCGCTCGGACCGCCGCCAGGTACCCGTCGCGCTCGAACTTGTCCGTCCGTCCGGCCCGAGCGGCCGCCGTCGTCGCGTCGAGGTCCAGATAGATTGTCGCGTCTGGGGTGCGCGAGAACGCGGCGTGGATCCCCTGGATGTACTCCATCGGCCGGTCGACGTCGATGACATCGCTCGCGTCGAGCGTGGCCGCCTGGTACGCGAACCGCGAGTCTGAGTAACGGTCTGAGATGACGAGGGTGCCCTCGGCGAGCGCTGGACGAATCGTCTTTGAGAGGTGGGCTGCGTGGTCGGCGGTGTACAAGAAGAGCTCTGCGAGCGGGTCGGCGTCCTCGTCAGCGAGCGACCGGTACACTGCGTCTCCATACCAGCTCTCGGTCGGCTCTCGGGTGAAGACCGCGTCGGGGTAGCGGTCCTGGAGCGCCTCCCAGACAGTCGTCTTCCCGCTCCCGTCGATTCCCTCAAGCGTGATCAGCATGGGCCCGCTCCGGTCTGGTGGCCGATAAACTGGGGGATTTCCGCTCCGCGACCTGCTCGCAACCCGGTCGAGCGAGTCGAGAGATTCGACCGATCACCAACGTCCACGTTGAAATCCGCCGAGAACACACCATTTATCTGCCCGTCTGTGATCGGTTTACACAGCACACTGTGGTGCGTGTTGGATGAGGCCGTCGTGCGGTTCGGGGGCCGACGTCCAGCACGCACCGCGGTCTCTCACACAATGAGCTTCGAAGTTCCCGACGACGTACGCTATCTGGAATCGCACGAGTGGACGACAGTCGACGACGCGACCGTTCGCGTTGGTATCTCTGATTTCGCTCAGGACGAACTCGGAGACGTCGTCTTCGTCGAACTCCCTACCGCCGGCGACGAGGTCACTGCAGGTGAGGCGTTCGGCGTCGTCGAGTCGATCAAGGCGGTTTCGGACCTGTACGCACCGACATCGGGAACGGTCACTGCCGTTAACGAGGCGCTCTTCGACCGCCCGGAGCTCGTCAACGAGTCACCGTACGACGACGGGTGGATGCTCGAAGTTGAGCCGAGTGACGGCGTCGACGAGGAGGAGACGCTCACAGCGGCCGAGTACGCCGACCAGATCGCCTGACCGTGTTCGTCGACCGCGACCGCGGCCGACCGCCCCGGTTCAAACGCAGACACATCGACATGACATTGACACACCCGCACCGACGACGCGCCAACGACCCGACCACCAAACAGACCGGCAATAGGGCCACCGAGCAGATCGACAAGAGGACTGAAGACCAGTCCGCCACGATCGAGGCGCACCGATGAGTGGGAGTCCGTACGCGCCCCACACGGACGCCGAGACCGAAGCGATGCTCGACGCCATCGGCGCCGAGAGTGAGGAGGCGTTATTCGACATTCCCGCGGACGTCGGATTCGACGGGACGTTCGGAATCGAGCCACGGACCGAACGGGAGATTCGTCGGGAGTGTGCCGACGCACTCGCGGCCAACGACGACCTCGTCGAGTTCCTCGGCCGCGGCCACTACTCCCACTACGTGCCGAGTATCGTCGACCACCTCGCGGACCGCTCGGAGTTCCTCACGAGCTACACCCAGTACCAACCAGAGGTCTCACAGGGATTCCTGCAGGCACTCTTTGAGTACCAGTCGATGCTCGTCGAGCTGACCGGCCTGCCGGTCGCGAACTGCTCGATGTACGACGCCGCGACCGCACTCGCGGAGGCGGCGACGCTCGCTGACCGCGTTCGAGCGACGACCGGTGACGTCGTGCTCGTGCCAGCACACCTACGCTCCGGCAAGCGAGCGGTGCTCGAGAACTACTGTGACGGTGCCGGTCTCACCGTCGAGTCGTACCCGATGGCGGACGGCACCGCCGACGTCGATGCGCTCACCAATCGCGCCGATGACGACGTTGTGATGGTGTACGCCGAGAGCCCGACCGTCCGCGGCTGTCTCGAAGAGCGGCTCGAAGCGATCGGCTCGATCACCGAGACCGCCGACGCGCTGTTCGTGCTCGGCTCGGACGTCGTCGCACTCTCGGTGCTTGAGGCGCCGGTGAGCGTGGGTGCAGACGTCGTCGTCGGTGAGGCGGGCACGCTCGGACTCCCGGCGAGCTACGGCATGGGGCTCGGTATCTTCGCGTGTCGCGAGGACTATCTCCGACAGGTGCCCGGCCGCCTCGTCGGGGCGAGCGAGGACGCCGACGGAACCCGGGCGTTCACGCTCACGCTCCAAACCCGCGAACAGCACATTCGCAAGGAGCGGGCGACCTCGAACATCTGTACGAATCAGGCGTGGGTCGCGCTTCGGGCGGCGATCCACGCCGCCTCACTCGGCCCGTCGGGGCTCGTCGATCTCGCGAACGACTGCGTCACTGACGCGGCCGCCCTCGCGAGCGACCTCGACGCGATCGAGGGGGTGACGGCGCCGGTCCACGACCGCCACCACTTCCGCGAGTTCGTCTTCCGGACCGAGTCACCGGCGCCGGCGGTCGCATCAGCGCTCGAGACGGACGGATTCGCCGTGCACGTCGTCGACGACAGCCACCTACAGGCGTGTGTGACCGACCTGACCGCGGGCCAGACAACCGACCTCGTCGCCGCGGTCGCGGAGGTGATCTGAGATGTACCACGACCAGGCCACGTACACGAGTGAGTCGGACGCAGTTCGGGAGCCTCTGCTCGACGAGAAGGGGACGGCGACAGTCGACGTGTCGGTGGACTCGCCGCTGCCGGACGACCTGACGCGTGAGTCGCTTACGCTGCCGAACCCCTCCGAGCCGGAGATCGCCCGCCACTACACCCGACTCTCCCAGATGAACTGGTCTATCGACTCGGGGCCGTACCCGCTCGGGAGCTGCACGATGAAGTTCAACCCGTCGTTCACCGAGGACGTCGCGGCCGACCCGAACGCGGCGGTCCACCCGGCCCGGTCAGACCAGTCGAGCCAGGGGATCCTCGAGATCCTGTACCGACTGCAGGACGTCCTCGCCGAGATCGGTGGCATGGATGCCGTCACCCTCCAGCCGCCGGCCGGCGCGGCAGGTGAGCTCACCGGGATCCTCGTGGCGAAGGCGTACCACGAACACCACGGTACCGACCGCTCGGAGGTGGTGATACCCGCGTCGGCACACGGAACGAACTTCGCCACCGCCGCGACCGCCGGCTACGACGTGGTCGAACTCCCCTCCGGCGACGACGGTCGCGTCGACCTCGACGCGCTCCGGGCGGCCGTCGGCGAGGACACCGCCGCACTCATGCTCACCAATCCGAACACGGTCGGCCTCTTCGAGCGCGACATCGCCGAGGTCGCTGATATCGTCCACGATGCCGGTGGGCTCCTCTACTACGACGGCGCGAACCTCAACGCGCTGCTCGGCCGAGGGCGCCCGGGCGACATGGGATTCGACGTCATGCACTACAACGTCCACAAGACGTTCGCGACCCCACACGGCGGGGGCGGCCCCGGAGCCGGACCCGTCGGGGTGACCGCCGAACTCGCCGACTTTCTCCCGACGCCCCGGGTCCGCGAGGCGACCGACGGCGACGGGTACGAGCGCTTCGCGCCACCTGAGTCGATCGGGAAGGTCCACGGCTTCCACGGCAACTGGCTGGTGTTGATCAAGGCGTACGCGTACATCGCCCGACTGGGCGACGCGGGGCTGTCCGACGCGGCGGCGAAGGCTGTGCTCAACGCGAACTACCTGGCCGACCAGATCGACCTCGCGGTCCCACACGGCCCCTTCCACCACGAGTTCGCGGCGACGGCCGGGGACCGTGACGCCGCGGACGTCGCAAAACGGATGCTCGATTTCGGCGTTCACCCGCCGACGACGAAGTGGCCCGAGATGGTCCCCGAGGCGATGTTGACGGAGCCGACGGAGATCGAGAACAAGGCGTCGCTTGACGACCTTGCGGCGGCATTCAACGTCGCGTTCGGCGACGACGACAAGACGCTCGATTCGGCACCGAGCCGCACGGCCGCCTCTCGGATCGACCAGGTCGGTGCCGCACGCACCCCGCGGCTCTCTTGGCAGGCCCTCCACGAGACGGAGTGAGCACCGAGCGGTCTGCGGAGTCAAATCTCTCGGCTGGTGAGAACGGACGATGTGTTCTTGACCGGTGTCGACGAACCATCACGTATGCTCCGACAGATTCTGGCGGCCCTCGGTGGGATCGTCGCGCTGGCGCCACACCGGACGCTCGCGGCGTTCGAAACCGTCGCGGTCAACGTCGACACCGACGCTGAGAGCGACGAGGCGGTGAGCGTCCCGACGATTCGCCCGTGGGTCCCCTCGCTTGTCCGCGCTGAGGGAGTAATATTAGTCCTCGCGGCGCTCGTGGGCGGTCGACTGTATCGGCTGATGATCGGTGTGATCGGTGTTGGCGGGAGCATCGTGGTGACGTTCCCGCGACGATACCAGCGGCTCGCGACACGACTGATCTTCGAGGACCCCGACCGCGTCCGGTGGCACGATCGATCGACACCGCTGCTCCGAGCGATCGGTGCGCTGTACGTGGCAGTTGCACTCGCGGCACGCCGGTCGGGAGCGTCCTCGGCCGTCGCTGGCGACGACGCCGAAGCGTGAGGCCGACGCAGGTGCGAGAAAGAGCGCGACCGAAGACCGACACTTATGGCTCACGGCGCTGACACTCCGATCGAGTATGCTCGTTGGTCTCGTCTCTGACACCCACGACGACCTTGACGCCATCGAGGCGGCAGTAGCGCTGTTCGAGTCGCGCAGCGTCGACACCGTTGTCCACTGTGGCGACTTCGTCGCGCCGTTTTCGGTGACCCCCTTCGACGCCGACTTCGACTTTTACGCGGTGCGCGGGAACAACGACGGCGAGTGGGCCGTCGAGTCGACCGTCGACGCGTTCGGGGAGTACCTCGGCGAGACGGGTGCGCTGTCGTTCCCGGCCGGGGCTCCTGGCCAGTCGGCAGTCGAGGTGACCGAGTCGGTCGAATCGGCCGAGTCGCTCGACGTCGCAGTCACCCACGGTACGAGCGAGGTTGTCGTCGACGCCCTCGTCGACTGTGGCGACTACGACGTCGTGGTACACGGCCACACACACGCCCGAGCCGTGGAGACGCGCGGCGAGACGGTTCGGGTGAACCCGGGCGGACTGCCGATTCCCGTCAAGGGTGCCGACGACGCCTTCCACGTGGCGGTGCTCGACACCAGCGTGGCGGGTGCCGAGGCGGTGACGAGCCATCGGTTGCGGCCCTGAGTCTTGCGGCCGCAGATCCGGCGATCCACGTGGTGACCCGGAGGTTTATTGACACGCTGGCGTATGGTCGGGCATGAGACACGCACAGGGCGATCTTCTCACGATCGATCTGACCGAACGGACGGCCAGCACCGAGCCGATCGAGACCGTGCTCGCCTCATTCATCGGCGGCCGCGGACTCAATACCCGGCTCGCGTACGAGCGAATCCCGTTTGACGTCGACCCGCTCGGCCCGGAGAACCGACTGTACTTCTCGACCGGGCCGATGCAGTACTCGCGAACGTCGTACACCGGGCGGATGGCGGCAACGGCCGTCTCACCGCTGACAGACGGCCTCCTCTCGTCGAACGCGGGCGGCTTCCTCTCACGCAACTTCACTGGCGCGGGATACGCCGCCGTCGAACTCGTTGGGGCGAGTGACGAACTGCTCGCGGTACACGTCCGTGAGCCCGACGACGACGGCTCCCCGAACGTCACGTTCGAAGCCGTCCCAGGGCTCGCTGAAGCGCGCGTCTCCGACGTCTCGGCGCACGTCGAGTCCACTCACGACCTGGAGCCGGAGCACGTGGCGTGTGTGGGTCCAGCCGGCGAGAACGCCGTCCGGTTCGCGTCGATCATGACCTCGGAGTCGCGTGCGTTCGGCCGTGGTGGGCTCGGCGCCGTGCTTGGGTCGAAGGGCGTGAAAGCGCTCACCTTCGATGGCGAGGCCGACGCCGATATCGACGTTGAGTGGCCGGATGAGGCCGGCGACGTCCACCGGGAGGCGGCTACCTCTGACTCGATCATGAAACGACAGGGGACGGCTAGTGTGACCGAACTCGCCAACGAGGTGGAGGCGCTCCCGTCGTACTACTTCGCCGAGCAGTCGTTCGAGGGAGCGGCCGGCATCTCGGGTGACCGCGTCGAAGAAAAGAAGTACAAGAAGGGAACGTGTTCGCAGTGTGCGTTCGCGTGTAAGCTCCCCACTCGCGACGAGGCGACCGGCCTCGAAACCGAGGGGCCAGAGTTCGAGACGGTGATGGCGTTCGGCAGCAACGCCGGCGTCGACGACATCGTCGACGTGATGGCCGCGAACGAGCTGTGTGACGAGCTCGGGATGGACACGATCTCGTGTGGCGACACGGTGTCGATGTATCTCGCGAGCGAAGACGAGTTCGGTAACGCGGAGCTCGCACAGTCGATAGTCGAGCAGATCGCCTACCGGGAAGGGGTCGGTGATACACTCGCTGAGGGCGTCCACCGCGTCCACGACGAGTTCGGCGTCGACGACTGGACGGTGAAGGGACTCGACTTCTCCGGGCACGACGGCCGGCACCTGAACGGACAAGGGCTCGCGTTCGCAACGGCAAATCGCGGTGCAGACCACATGTACGGTGAGTTCTACGCGTACGAGTACCCCCTAGTCGGGAAAGACGAGGCGCTCGATCCGCAGGGG
This sequence comes from Halorubrum orientale, assembly GCF_059623105.1. Lineage (NCBI taxonomy): Archaea > Methanobacteriati > Methanobacteriota > Halobacteria > Halobacteriales > Haloferacaceae > Halorubrum > Halorubrum orientale. Next base: position 45,006 of record NZ_JBSPSR010000007.1, read on the forward strand.
CTCGACGGGAAGCCACCGAAGCTCGTGGAAAAAGAGAACCGGAACGCAATCCTTGACTCGGCGGTGGTGTGTAAGTTCTCTCGGGGCGTGGTCACCGACGACCGGCTTGGAGCGCTTTTAGACGCCGACTACGAAGACCTGCTCGCGGTCGGCGCTCGGATCGTCGAACTCGAGCGGGGGTTCAACAACGCGCGTGGATTCGACCGCACAGACGACACGCTCCCGTACGAGATCGATGGCTTCGACGCGGGGCTCTCTGAGTATTATGCGCTTCGGGGATGGAACGACGACGGCACGGTCCCCGAGTACGGCGACGAACTCCTCGGCGGTGCCGGCGGCGTCACGAGTACCGCAGACGACTGATCGGGCAGCTCACGATCGTATCTGCTTTGACGGTCACTCCTCGCCCGGCTCGTGGACGTGTCCACACTCGGGACACCGCACCTCCTCACCACGAAGATCTGCAGAAGACTCGCGCACCTCACGCATCACCGCAGAGATGCGATCTTCGGCGTCGAGCTCTTCTGCGACCGCGAGGTCGACACCCTCGACTTCGAGGAGGAACTTCGCGATCTCCGTCACCTCGTACATCATCTCGTCGAGATCTTCGGCGGTGAAAAAGCCCGACATCGCGCCGTAGAGGAACGTCGCCCCGGCTTTCGTCACCTTCTCTTCGAAGGCGTATCGCGCCTGATTGACCGCCTGTGGCGTGTACGTGTCGGTCATGAACGGAACGAGCTCGGGAAGGTTCTCGCCGATCTTGGTCATCTCGACACCCGTTTCGGTCCGAAAGTCCGCACAGAGTCGAGCGATCGCCCACTCGCGGGCCGTGACGTACGTGCGATCTCGCAAGAACTCGTTGACCCGTTCGTAGCGGGCCCCGTCGATCTTCGTGAACCGCTCGTACGTCTGGACGTCACGCGGTACTGACGCGTCGGTGTCGGCCGGCGACTGGTCGGCCGCACCCGTGTCGTCGCGATCTGCGTCGTCGCCGACCGTGTCATCGTCCGTCGTTGACTCGTCTGTCGTTGAATCGTCCGTCGTTGACTCGTCCGCGGCCGCATCCGCCGTGGCCTCCGTTGACGGCCCGGGATCATCGGTCATGCTCGCTCACAGTCGTGGCGCGGACAAATGGTTGTGGGTCCCTCTGACCGCGCCGACGGCGAACGCTTTTGAGACCCCCGCGTGAGAGGGGAACCATGCACGTGCTCTGTGGAATCGGCGGCAGCGACGACTCGCTGCGCGCGCTCGAGCAGACAGTCGAACGCGCGGCGGTTGCCGGCGACGACCTCACCATTGGGGTGGTAGAGAACCCGGACGCAGAGATCGCAGTTGTAGAGGTGATCCGCCGCGCGGAAGCGGCGATAGCTGAGGCGGGGATCGACGCTACGGTCCGCCACATCGATGGTGACCCTGGAAGCCGACTTGTCGATATTGCCGAGCAGGAGGGATTCGACCGAATCGTGTTGGGTGGCGGACACACTAGCCCAATGGGAAAGATCTCGATCGGGCCGATAGCCGAGTTCGTCCTGTTGAACAGCAACACCTCGGTCACGCTCGTCCGATGAGAGATCGACGCTACCCGGACGCGGTTGCGGGACGCTTCGAGACGCCCCCGATCACGTTCACCGACGGCGAGGGACGCGAGGTCGAGATACGCGAGTACGACGGCTCGGATGCGTCCTACGAGGCGCTCGTGGCGATGTACGACTCGTTCGACCCTTCGGACCGCGCACAGGGGATACCCCCTGGCGGCGAGTCACGGGTGCGCGAGTGGCTCGATGCGATCCTCACCGACGACTGCCTGAACGTGATCGCCTGGTGTGAAGGGTCGGTCGCGGGGCATGCGACGCTCGTGCCGGACGATGAGGCGTACGAGCTCGCGATCTTCGTTCACCAGACCTTCCAGCGCGCGGGTATTGGAACGCGGCTCATCCGCGGGCTCCTCGGGTGTGGACAGGCAGCCGGGATCGAGCGGGTGTGGCTCACCGTCGAGCGGTGGAACCGCGCGGCCGTCTCGCTGTACGAGAAAATCGGCTTCGAGACGTCGAACACCGAGAGCTTCGAACTCGAGATGGCGCTGCGGCTCAACGAGCCAACCGCCGACACAGCCGCCGAGCACGCCTCAGACGACGGCTCAGCCGAGTAGTCCGATCACAGCGCCCGGCGTCGAATCTTCAAGGCTTTACGTGCGGACACCGACCGCAAACCCATGAGTCACCGCATTTTGTTGTTGGGAGCGCCGGGCGCCGGGAAGGGCACACAGAGCGCGAAGCTGGCCGACGCGTACGACCTCGAGCACGTCACCACAGGGGACGCGCTTCGAGCGAACAAGGATATCGAGACGGAACACGGGACGCCGCGCTCGTACATGGAGGCGGGCGAACTTGTTCCGGATCCTGTGGTCAACGAGATCGTCGAACAGGCGCTCTCGGACGCCGATGGATTCGTCCTCGACGGCTACCCCCGAACGCTCGAACAGGCTGAGTTCCTCTCATCTATTACCGACCTCGACGCGGTCGTCTTCCTCGACGTCGACGAGGAGGTACTCGTCGACCGGCTCACGGGCCGTCGCGTGTGTGAATCGTGTGGCGCGAACTACCACGTCGAGTTCCAGCCGCCGGAAGAACCCGGCGTCTGTGACGAGTGTGGCGGCGACCTCGTCCAGCGCGAGGACGACACCGAGGAGACGGCCCGCGAGCGACACACCGTCTACGAGGAGAACACGGCACCCGTGGTCGAACACTTCCGTGCGGAGGGCGTCTTAGAGACGGTCGACGGAGAGGCACCCCCTGCGACCGTCTTCGAGCGGATCCAGTCGGTCGTCGAGTCGTAGGCCTTATGCCAGAGTTCCGCCGAGTGAGCCACCCCGGCGACGCCCCGCTCGTCGATCCTACAAGCTTCTTAACCGTCGGCGACGAACCGGCGTGCAATGGGTAAAGTCGAACGACGGGTTCGCTCGCTCGTCGACGGCGACAACGAGATGCGAACCGCCGTTGAAGTTGTCCTTGATCGCGCCACGGACGGCGAGGTTCGCTGGGTCGATGTCCGCGACGAGATAACGAGCGGCCAGTGGGGCCGGCTGATAGAAAAGGAGGTGCTCGTCGACGGCGAGGAGGGATTCGCGCTCGCGAGCATCGAGGAGATCGAGGCGGGACTCGAAACACCCGACGATTCCAGCGGGAGCGACATCGAGACCCCCGAGACCACATCGTGGTCGAAGTGGGACAAGCTGGCGGCGGTCGCGACGATCGGTGCGTTCGCCGGATACGCGGTCGCACCGGTTCGAGAACTCATTGCGGGGGCGATCGATGTAGTGTTGGGGCCGCTGCTCTCGCTCGTCCCCTTTTATGTGATCATCATGCTCATCGCACTCGCGACCGGGCTCTACTCCACGCTGTTGCGCGCCGGGCTCATGGATATGGAGAAGATGAGCATGTATCAAGATCGGATGAAAGACATCCAAGAACGGCGCAAGGACGCCAAAGAACGCGACGACGACGAGGCGCTTGATGCGATCCAAGAGGAGCAGATGGACGCGATGGGCGATCAGCTCGGTATGTTCAAAGAACAGTTCCGCCCGATGGTCTGGATAATGTTCCTCACGATCCCGGCGTTCCTCTGGATGTTCTGGGTTATCGGCTACCGCGGCGCCGAGTCCGCGTACCCGGCGATAGCCACCCAGGAAATCATCGTGCCGCTCGCCGGCGCCGTAACGTGGGACGCCGGGCTCGTCGGGCCGCTACAGATGTGGATCGTCTGGTACTTCCTTTGCTCGATGGCGTTCACGCAGATTGTACAAAAGAGCCTGAACATTCAGATGTCGCCGTCGACGTCGTGATCGGACGCGCCGCGCGACTGGGTTCCCTTCTCGGTTCGTCGCCCCGGTCGGCCTACTCGCCGTCGTTCGACCCGCCGTTTTTTGCCTCGCCGTCCTCCTCGTCAGCTTGCGCCGCTTCGGCGACCGCCTCGAACGCGGCGAGGATGACTCGCTTACACGCTTGTCCCTCGGTCGTCCAGTGGTTGGCGTAATCGAGCATGTCGTCGTAGATATCCGGTTTGCAGCCGGCCGCCTGTGGATGCCCGCCCCCATTCACTCGACCGGCGACCTCGTGGGCGTACTGGAAGCGCTCCGATCCCCGGATGGACGCCGACCCGGCGGGCTTGACGATCACGGCGGCGTCGGCACCGGCCTCACGGAGTCGTTCTGCCACCTCGTTCTGTGAACAGCGGCCGTAGGTCACACCGACCGACCACTCACCCACCTCGTGGACGACCGCCCGGTCCACGGCTGCGTCGATCCGCGCGGTCTTTTCGACTCGTCGTGATTCGATGTACTTCCCAACTGTCTCAGGAAGGTCTGCGCCGTACGCCCCGATGAGTGCCGTGTACGTTTCACTCTCTGACCAGTACGAGAAGTCGGCGAGGTCGTCAGACCGCGGGTCCGTCTTGATCCACAGGTCGTGGTCACGCGTCACCTCGGCGAGCTCGTGCCATCGCTCGCCGAAGTCGGTCGCGAGCGATCGGAGCGTCACGTCGGCAGTGCACTCTTCGTCTGATGCCCCGACGACGAGGTCGACCCCGGTATCGCGGACTGCCTTGGCGACCGCCGAGTCCCACTGATGATGATCGAACCACCGAACTGAGGCCGCCGTCTCTGCGATCGATTCGAGCGAGCCCGCTATCGGCTCGTAGTCGTCTGGACAAAGGTCACAGACGTACACATCGACGTCCGCCTCGGTGTATTCTGCGACGCGTTCGAGGGTGGTGTCGAGTGCGTACGGACCGGCGGCGAGGAGGCCCACCGAAGACCGAGTGTGTGCGTCCTCGGTTGGGTCGACGTCTGTGGTCTCGTCGGCGTCCACAGCGGTATCATCGACGTCCTCGGTCGCCTCGTCGTGTGCGGTTGCGTCGGCGTCCGCGTCGCTGTCGGCCGCCCTCGCGGCTAGTGCTCGCTCGAAGGGCTCCGGGTCAAGTGCTGCGTCGTGGGCGGCCCGGATCATCGCCGCGCAGGCGAGCCCGTCGGCATCGCCGTCAGCTATCACGACTGCGTCGGCGCCCGCTATTGTCTCGCGGTCGCGGGTCTCTGCCCGCTGTTCGTCCAGTGAGTCGGGATAAAAGAAGCCGGCGCCCGGGAGGCGAGTGTACCGAGACAGCGGCCTCCCCGTGTTGTCGATGAGCTCATCGTCCATACGTGAACCCCGGCTGGGAGCGGGAAAACTCCGCCGCTCTTGGTCCAGAGCTGACCGACTCAGTCGTATCGACCTATCGGGAGGGTCGTCGGATCTGGCTGCGGTCCCCATCCGGATGGCGCCATCGGCACGAGTCGCTCAACCGCTGTATCCGAGTTGTCGGGAGTGGTCGGGTTCGTCGTCGCTGTTGGGTCGGTTCGGTGATTCGGTGAATCACTGTGGTGATTCGGCGAGTTGGTCTGTTGTGTCGCTGGTTTCGTGCGGTGGGTCGTCGTCGGGTTAGGTGTCATTCGGGTGTCTCGGGTGACGGCTTGATCGGTCGGCTGGTAACTCGATTGAGCGTCGGGAGTGGATGTGATCGCGGCCGTGTACAGGCATCTCGTCTCTGTGTACACCTTCTAGTGACTTAACTCTAATGAACGATTATGATAGTACTGTCCACGGGAGCCGTTCGGGACCGAACGTTCTAATCGCCCGGCGGTCATGGTGCGGCCGTGAACGAGCGCGACGCCCTTCGACGACTCGCGGCCGACCTCTCGCCCGCCGGCGACGACGCGGCGGTCGTTGACGACACGGTCATCACCACCGACATGCTCCACGAGCGAACCGACTTTCCGCCGGGAACGACCCGGTACACCGCCGGGTGGCGCGCGGTCGGCGCCTCGCTCTCGGACGTCGCCGCGATGGGATCAGAAGCCACCGCGGCAGTCGCCGTCTACGCGGACGAGCGGTTCGATCCCGACGCTCTTGACGCGTTCATCGCGGGCGCAACCGACGTCTGTGCCGCCGTCGACGCGTCGTACGTCGGTGGCGACCTCGACACCCACGCTGAGTTCACGACCGCGACGACCGCGATCGGGACAGCTCCTGCTGATGGTGTCATCAGGCGATCGGGAGCGGCCCCCGGTGACGCCCTCTGTGTCACCGGCCGATGGGGTCGCTCGGCGGCTGCACTCCGTCTCTTCGACCGGGAGACAGCCGAGGCAACCGACCAAGCGAACGAACTCTTCCAGTTCACCCCGCGGGTTGCAGCCGGCCACACACTCGCTGAGACGGCCACTGCGATGATGGACTCCTCTGATGGGCTCGCCCGGTCGCTCCATCAGATAGCCGAGGCGAGCGACGTCGGTATCGCACTCGACGGCCGATCAGTTCCGGTGCACCCGGCCATCGAGACCCTGACCGACGACCCCGACGAACGGTTCGAGATGGCCGCGCACTTTGGCGAGGACTTCGAACTTGTGTGCACGCTTCCCCCGGCCGCTATCGACCGTGCCCGCCGAGAGTGTCCGGTCGAGCTAACCCGCGTCGGGAGCGTCCGTGCGGCTGACACCGGTGTCACCGTCGATGGAGACCCACTCGCAGACCGCGGCTACACACACGGGTGAGACTCGTCACAGGAGTCGGTTCTCTCGCTGCACACTGGGTGCTCGTCACTCGGTCGACTCTTCGGCGTCGACGTCCGCGTGAATCTCTTCGAGTTCCGCTTCGACTGCCTCGTCGCTCTCGGTCGATTCTGTCGACTCCCCACTCTCACCAGCATCCTCGTCTCCGCCGACCTCTCCTTTGAGTGTCTCGAGCTCGGAGTCGACCGCCCCTTGCGTCGAGAGCTCCTCGAGTTCTCGGTCGATGTCGTCTTCGTCCGAGAGAGCGCTCTCGAACGCGCCGGACTCTTCGAGTTCGTCCATCGCCTCCGAGCGCGCTTCCATCTCTTCGGTTCGTTCTTCGGCGCGCTCTATCGAACGCCCCACGTCTTCCATCTCGTCGCCGACGCCGGTCATCGCCTCCGACACGCGTGAGGAGGCCTCTGCCGCCTCATAGCGGGCCTTCATCGTCTCTTTTTTCGTGCGGAACTCCTCAATCTGATTTTGGAGCCGATTTTTCTTCTCGACGAGTCCCTGCTGGGTGTCATTGAGGTCGGCTACCTGTCCTTCAAGCGCCTCGATTTGACTCATCTTCGACTTCTTTTTTTCGAGGGCCTTGCGTGCGAGGTCATCACGGTCCTGTTGGACCGCCTCGCGAGCCTGCCGATTGTGCTTTTCTACGTTCTCCTCGAGTTTTCGTTTCTGTATCTCCAGGCGCTTCTTCTGTGTCGTGAGGTCGGCGATGCCCTGTTTGACGTCCTGGAGCTCGTCGCGCATCTGTTCGTAGGAGTAGTCGAGCGTCTCCGTTGGATCTTCCGCGCGGTTCAACAGCGTGTTCACCTTCGAGCGGATGACGTAGGAGGCGCGAGAGAGTATTCCCATAGACTGGTTAACGGCTCCATGCGTTAAAATCTCATGTGGTTTCGCTCACTCGCGGACCTCGGCCGAGACGGGACCACACTCGATCGAAGGTCAGCCCCGGTGACGGCGCCGTGTTTAGTCTTCTGCCGTCGCGTTCACTGTCGTATTCGCCGTCGCGTTCGATCCTCCTGTGGTCGCGTTCGTGACCGCTTCCGTAGTGCTGCTCGTACCGGCCTCGTTGGCGCCCACAAGGAACTCTACGATCCCCGTCAGGAACGCCTCGTTGTCGCCCACGTCGTAGCGACCGGCGGTTGCGAACGAGGTGTCTCCAACGGCGAGCACATTCCCGTCCCGCACCGCAAGCGTGTGGCGTCTGGGGTCGTCGGTGCCAGCGGTTCGTGCGGTTTCACCACTCACGAGCACCGGCTCGCCGTCGCCGGTGCTCTGTACCTCGCTGGCGACGCTGAACGCGATCTCGGCGTCTGCATCGAGTCTGGCTGTATCGCTATCTGAGAGCGCCCCATCGCCACTCGGCTCTGCGACGACCTGTTGATAGGTACCGTCGTTTTGTGTTTGATCGTACACGTACCGCGTATCGAACTGGACGTCGAACCGCGATCCGAGACCGGTGAGTTCGCTCTCCTGGGCGGTTAGCTGCGCGCCGAGCAGCCCGCCGCTGATCGAGGTTCGTGTCGGTTCAGCGAGGATCAACAACCGGCCGCCGTCGTCGACGAATGCATCGATGGCGTCGATCTCAGACTCGCTGTACGCGGTCGCAGGGTCCACTACGACGAGCGCGTCTGCCGTTGCGAGCGCGTCTTCAAACTCCCCCGTCTCGTGGAATTGGACCCGTGCGCCGGATCGCCCGATGCCCTCGGTGAGCGGGCCGATGTCCGCGCGGGTGAACCGGTTCCCGTTCGAGTCGTCTACGAGGACAACATCTCCTGTTCCGATCGACGGGTCGGGGGTTACGGAGCCACCGCGAGGCAAGGGTTCACTTACCGCGTCGTCGGTGTCGAACGCCTCGAAGGTCGTGTTCGCCGGCGTGCTCGACGACCCACCGAGTGAGACGCCGACAGCTGCGACGACGATGACCGCGGCGACGACAACGGTCACGAGGAGGCCACGACGAAGACTCATCGGTCACCTCCGACCGCCGCGGAGACTGCCAGATTCGTCGCCGATGTGAGACCCACTGATGCGACCGAGCGCGCGTCTGGTCCTAGCCGACTTCTTACCGACGACCGTGTGTCGTTGTGGACCGAGGGCTCCGTCGCCTCGGCTACCTCGGTGCTCGCCTCGCTGGTAGTGTTGACAGCGGCTACCGCAGCTTCCCCGTCGACGACCGAGGATTCAGCGTCTACCACTCCCGCAGGCACCATCAGATACGTCGGGAGCCCGGTTCCTTCCTCGCGGTACACATCGACTCCCGTGAGCTCGCGCGAGGGGGCGTCGCTCGCGAGGTACGCGCTCTGTGTCAGGAACGTCGACCGCGTGTCAGCCGGTCGTATCACCTCGACAGACGGATTCTCGATGCCTGCGGCTGCCGCCGCGGCGTCGACTGCTCGCTCTCTATCGCCCACCGCGTCTGCAAGCCCGTTTTCGACCGCCGCCATCCCGGTGTACGTCGCCGCGTCGGCCAGTTCGTCGCGCTCGAGCGCCAACCGGTCCGCGCGGTGTTCGTATATCGCGCCGAGGAACGCCGACTGAATCGTTGCGAGGCCGTGGAGGAACTCCCGTCCGTCTCCGCCGCTAAGTTTGTTCGGTCCCGTCGTTGCGATCTGGTCGTTCGGCTCTATCTGTGGCGGCGCCTGCGCAACGACACCGACGCTCCCAACCGTCGACGAGGGCTTCACGTAGATCGACTCAGCGGGTGCAATCGCGTAGTACGCGCCGGAGGCGGCGACACCATCGACAGCGGCGACGACCGGGACCTGCTCGGCGGTTCGGACCGTCTCCATGTACATCTCCTCGCTCGCGGGTGCGCTGCCGCCGCCGCTGTTAGCAACTACGACGACCGCGTCAGCCTCTGCTCGGGCTGCCTCCATCTGTGCCGAATACGAGGTGGCCTGCGCGCCGGTAATGCTGCCATCGATGTAGACGACGGCAACGGTACCTCCGGGTGCGGACGCGAGACCGACCGCTATCGGGGCGAGGGTCGCCCCGAGGACCACGCCGAGCACGACGAAGAGCACGTACGAGTCGACTGCGAAGCGCCAGGCGCGTCGAGCCCGTGAGAACATTATGCAGTATACGTACGGTCACCCACATAAACCACGTGGTGGACCCACGCGCTGACCTGCCCCTCAGGCCTGGTTTGGGTTCGTTGCTCCGGCCGCACGCAGTTCCGACCCGGCGTCTCGCTCGGGGTTGTAGCGTGCGAGTGTTTCCTCGCGGGCGAATCCGCGCGGCTCCCATACGACTGTCAGCTTCTCACCGGGGGGTGTCGCCGCAAGTGTCACCTGGTCTCCAGCCGAGACGACCCCAGTCCCCGGCCACGATACAACAGACACCGTCCCGTTCTCAGCCTCCCGGTGCACTGAGAGCTCACCGGCGGAGACGGTGTCGGGCCCGAGTGCCGTGACGACGACGCCGTCTGTCGTCGATTCGATCTCGAACGCCGCCTCCGGCGGCGCGGTGTTGTCGACGAGTCCGAAGACACCTGCGCCGATGACAGTCAAGACAAGCGCTACGACGGTAACGAGCACGCCGGTGCCGGCGACCGGGATGAATCCGCGGCGGTCGGGTACGAGAGAGCGCATACGCATTCTCGCTCGCGGAGGACGCTACCTGTTTCCCCCCGAGTATTGATTTTGATAATTCACACGGCCAGTCCAGAACCGCAATCGCATTAGTGAGTCGGCCCGTAAACCAGTCGTGACTCGTTCGACCGAGCGCCCCGACGCCCCGACTGCCCCGACGCCGACACCGGATTCTCCCAGCGGTCGGGCGCGCGGCCCGCGCGGCATCATGCGAGCGTGGGTCGCAGTGCTCACCGGCCCGAGGCGGTTCTTTGAGCGGGGTGTCGTACCCGGCGACCAAGCGCCTGGACTGACGTTTGCTGCAGTCATCGCGGGGGCGTTCACTCTCGGGTGGACTGTGACGGAACCAGCGGTCGTCCCTGGTATCGCCGAGAGCGTAGCGCTCTCTGCTGTCGTCGTCGTGTTGATCGTCACGGCACTCGGCGCTCCCGTCGGGCTCCACTTGACTGCCGCGCTCGCGACAGTGTCGCTGCTCGTCGCCAGCATCGCAGTCACCCCGTCGTTCCGACTCGGTGACCGTGGTGGCGTGAGCGAAACCGTTCAAGTAGTTGCGTACGCGAGTGCGCCGATGGCGTTCGCTGGGCCGGCGATTCCGAGTCTCCGGATAGCCTGTGGCGCGTATGCGACACTGCTTCTCTTGGTCGGTCTGCACACGGTACATGAGACGACACCGCTCCGAACGCTCGTCGCTGGCGTGCCGCCGGCCTTGGTTGGCTACGGGGTCGGATATCGTGTCGTCGCCGCCGTTCGTGCGGTTCTGGGCGCCTGAGTGGGTTTCGACAACCGTTTTAAGCGGGAGCCACTCGATACACGCAAATGGGATCCTGTATCATTTGTGGCACCGACGTCGAGGGTGACGGTCTGATCTGCCGGTCTCACCAAGAGGACGTCGTCTTTGAATTCCGCGGGAACAGTCCAGACCAACTCGTCGCGAACCGCTTCTACCGCGGTGTCGTCGATGGGTACGCTGACTTCGGCGTCTTCGTCGACCTGGCGCCTGGCGTCACCGGCCTCCTCCACCGCTCGGAACTCGATATGCGCCTTGAGAGTCTCGAGTGGGAGCCCGGCGACGACGTGTTCGTGCAGGTCACTGGTGTGCGCGATAACGGAAACATCGACCTCGCGTGGTCGATTCGGCAAGCCGAACGCGAGTTCCGTGGTGAACTGATCCACGACGGGGACAGCGAGTGGCTTCCGACAGGCCAGTCCGAAGAAGTGGACACGGCCGAAACGACGACCGAACCAGCCGAGACGGACACGGCCGAAACGACGACCGAACTAGCCGAGACGGACACGGCCGAAACGACGACCGAACTAGCCGAGACGGACACGGCCGAAACGACGACCGAACCAACCGAGGCGGATACGACCGAAACGGACGGGACCGAGACGACTGACACCGCAGCCGAGGTCGCCGACGAGCCGGAGCCAACCGAACCAGAGCCGGTCGCGTCAGACGAGCCGGAGCCAACCGAACCGGAAACAAAGTCCACCGTCGAAGAGACGGCCGAGCCGACCGACTCGGTGACCCCGGCACCGGAGGAACGTGTTACCGTCGCCTCACTCGGCGACCGCGTCGACGAGACGGTCCGTGTTGAAGGCGAGGTCGTGAGCGTCAGACAGACCGGTGGACCGACCATTTTCGAGCTTCGTGACGAGACGGGCGTTGTCGACGCCGCGGCGTTCGTCGAGCCGGGCGTCCGTGCGTACCCAGACGTGTCTGTCGGCGACGCGATTCGACTCAACGGCGAGGTTGAGCGCCGCCGCGGCGATCTGCAGATCGAGACCGAAGCACTCGCCGTACTCGCGGGCGACGACGCCGACACGGTCGAGACGCGACTCGCGGACGCTCTCGCTGCAGAAGCCCGACCCGAGGGACTCCAGCCACTCGCCGGTGACGAGGCGGTCGCAGGGCTCGGTGAGGGGCTCTTGGATGCCGCCGAAGCGATCCGTCGTGCCGTGCTCGAGTCACGACCGATCGTCGTTCGGCACCCGGCGACGGCGGACGGCTACGTGGCTGGCGCGGCGCTTGAGCGGGCCGTGCTACCGCTAATCGGCGACGCACACGAACAGAGCGACGCGGCGTACCACTACTTTACTCGCCGGCCCACCGACGAGCCGGTGTACGGAATGAATGCAGCGACAAACGACGCCACGCGGATGCTCCAGGACCGCGACCGGCACGATGAGAAGCTGCCGTTGTTCGTACTCGTGGGCATCGGGTCGACAACCGAGTCCGCGGATGGGCTTGACCTGCTCTCTGTGTACGACGTTGAGGCGGTCGTCGTCGACGCTGCGGTCGCCGATGCCGAGACGCGTGAGCAGGTCGACACGCTGGTGTCGCCGACGCTCGAGTCCGTCGACGCCGACCTTTCGACGGGCGCACTCGTGTCTTCGCTCGCCTCTGCGGTCAACGACGAGGTGCGGTCGGACCTCGTACACCTCCCGGCGGTGAGTTACTGGGCGGAGACGCCAACGCGGTACGTGACGCTCGCCCGTGACGCGGGCTACGACCGCGAACGGATCGCGGAGCTCCGAGAGGCCGTCGCCCTGGAGGCGTACTACCAGTCGTACCAGGACAAACGCGAGCTGATCGACGACCTGTTGTTCGACGACAGCGGCGACCTCGCCGCCCACGTCTCCGCACAGTTCCGCGAGAAGCTTGAGACCGAACGCGAGACGGCAAGCGCGAACATCGTCACCGAGTCGGTAAACGGCGTCGAGTTCGCGCTGTTGGATACCGACGCGTACACCCATCGGTACGACTTCCCACCAACGCCGCTCCTGCTTGACGACCTCCATCGCCACCACGCGAACGGTGACGCCTTCGCCACCGTCGGGATCGGCACCGACGAGCTGTACGTGCGGTCTACGGGAGACCTCTCTGTGCGGTCGGTCGCCTCACGAGCGGCCGAGATAGCTCCGGGGGCCGACGTCTCGACGGCCGGGCGCCGTGAGGGGAAGATCTCCTTCCTTGCCGGCGAGCGCGACGCGGTCGAGGACGCGGTTGTCGCCGCGATCGCCGACGCGTTCTGAGCGCACGCTGGTCGCCAGTCGATCACAGCGCCCGTGGTTGCGCCCACGCGAGGCAGATAAAGACGACTACTGCGATTAGGGCCGATTATTGCGATTTTGCGCGCCGAAACGGTCCTGGAGGCAGTCGGAGTTCGTCCAATTCGGGGAGGTGTTTGACGTTAAAGACGAGTTTCAGCTCGTCGGAAACCGGATACCCGTTACAGGAGAGTCGGAATCCTCGATCGGTGAGCTCTGGAGAGAGGATGTGATTCGCGGGCTGTGAGAGGTCGCCCTCGTGGAGGTACACCGCACAGTTTGCACACGCGCCGCCCCGGCACGAGAACGGCCAGGCGTATCCACGGTTTTCTGCGGCCTCGAGGAGGCTCTCGTCGGATTCGACGAGGAACCGGCCGTAGTCTGTGGACGACATCCCCGCGTCGGCCGCCTTCACGAAGAGGTCCTCGTCGCCGATGCCCCAGCCGCGGTCGGCGACCGCCTCGTAGTCGAGAAACGTCACGCGGGTTTGTGTCTCCTCGGCGGCCGCTTCGGGCTCGATGTCGAGTGATTCGTCGGTTTCCGGCTCCGTGGACGTCCCGTTCAGGTCGCGGGCGGCAAGCTCGCGGTAGGCGCGCCGAACGAGGGTGAACTCCTCGATCGATCCACCGGTGTCGGGGTGCGCCTCTTTGACACGCTCACGGTACGCCCGTTCGACGTCATCAGCGTCGGCGTCGTCGGGGACGTCTAACACGTCGAACGGCGAAACCATTCACAGCACACGGTAGCCGATCCAGACACATAAACGTCTCACACTGTGTCGCTGCTATCGTAGCGCTCACACGTACGCGTTCATCTATTTCGCTGTCGTACTGGTTCAAAAGCGCTGCAGCCTACATGCTAGATCGATTCGTGAACCCAATTGCAAACGCTACTATCTGTCGCGTTCGGGAGTGACTCAACGGTCGTGGTCGGCACCGCAGTTGTTCTGACTCATCTGCTCACCGTTTAAGCGGTCGGAGAGCCTGTTCCGATACGATGGGAAACGCGGACCTGCGCGATCTCGCAGCGATACAGACGGTCCCCTTCGATGAGCTCGAGGGGAGCGTCGTCGCCGTCGACGCACACAACTGGTTGTACCGGTACCTCACCACGACGGTGAAGTGGACGAGCACGTCGGCGTACACGACCGCTGACGGCGTTGAGGTGCCGAACCTACTCGGCGTCGTCACGGGCCTCGCGTCGCTCTTCGAACACGACCTCACGCCGGTGATGGTGTTCGACGGCGAGGTGACGTCGATGAAAGCCGACGAGGTCGCGGAGCGTCGCGCCCAGCGAGAGCGCGCTGAGGAGCGACGGGCCGAGGCGGCGGCCCGCGGTGACGACGTCGAGGCTGCTCGGCTCTCGGCGCGGACACAGCGGCTCACCGACGTCATCCAAGAGACGACTCGTGAGCTGCTTGGCCTGCTCGACGTGCCGGTGATCGAGGCGCCGGCGGAAGGCGAGGCACAGTGTGCACACATGGCCGCAACCGGCTCGGTCGACCACGCCGGCAGCGAGGACTACGACACGTTGTTGTTCGGCGCGCCAACTACCCTCCGCGGCCTGACTGGCAAGGGTGACCCCGAGTTGATGGACCTCGAGGCGACGCTCACCGACCTTGAGCTCGACCGTGGGGGACTCGTCGACGTTGCGATGCTGTGCGGGACGGACTTCAACGAGGGTGTTCACGGTGTTGGTCCAAAGACAGCGGTCTCAGCCATTCGCGAGCACGACGACCTCTGGGGGGTGCTCGAAGCGCGTGACGCGTCGATCCCGAACGCAGAGGCGGTCCGTTCGTTCTTCCTCGACCCACCCGTCACGGACGCCTCTTTCGATGCGACGGTCTCACCGGACGTCGACGCCGCTCGGGCGTACGTCGTCGACGAGTGGGGTGTCGATCCGAGCTCGGTCGAGCGGGGGTTCGACCGGATCCGGGAGTCACAGGTGCAGACCGGACTCGACCGGTGGACGTGATAGTTCGGTACGGATCCGTATGCGCCGCGTCGGCCTCCCGTCTGACAAGCACGGTAAGTTTACAATTGCCCCTCGCTAACTAGGAAATATGAAGGTGCTGGTAGCCGGTGGGACCGGCTTCATCGGGTCACATCTCTGTCGCGCGCTCGCCGAGGCCGGTCACGAGGTGACCGCGCTGTCACGGTCACCAGCGCAGACACCGGAGGGTGTCGAGAGCGTCGTTGGCGATGTCACGGCGCCCGACTCGATCGCCGCTGCGGTCGACGGGCAGGATGCGGTGGTGAATCTCGTCGCGCTCTCACCGCTCTTCGAGCCGAAAGGCGGGAACGTCATGCACGACCGCATCCACCGGGCCGGCACCGAGAACCTGGTCCGCGCCGCCGAGTCCGCCGACGTCGATCGATTCGTCCAGCTCAGTGCGCTGGGCGCCGACCCGAACGGCGACACGGCGTACATCCGCGCGAAGGGTGCGGCCGAACGAATCGTCGAAGCGAGCGACCTCGATTGGACGGTGTTCCGTCCCTCCGTCGTCTTTGGAGAGGGTGGCGAGTTCGTCTCGTTTACCAAGCGGTTGAAGAAGCTGTTCGCCCCGCTCGTCCCGCTGTATCCGCTTCCCGGCGGCGGGAAGACGCGATTCCAACCCATTCACGTCGACGATCTCGTCTCGATGATCGTCGAATCGCTCGAAGCAGACGAGCACATCGGTGCAATCTACGAGATCGGTGGACCAGAGCGACTGACGCTTCGGGCGGTGACACAGCTCGTCTACGAAGCGGAGCGTAACGGGGTAACGATCGTCCCGCTGCCGATGCCGCTCGCCCGGATCGGGCTCGGTATACTCGGTGCCGTCCCGGGCTTTCCAATGGGCAGTGACCAGTACCGGTCGTTACAGTTCGACAACACTACCGATGATAACGACGTCGATGCGTTCGAAATCGACTCCGACGATCTCACCACGCTGGGCTCGTACCTGGGGGTCGAGTGACCGTGCACGTGACGATCCACAGCCGATCGGAGCGTGATGGGCCGTCGGTCAGGGCGCGACCACCAGAACGATTATATACCCGATGCGACTCTGCACATCCAATTGAACGGGTGAGTTCACGATGAAATTAGCAATGATCGGCTTCGGACAGGCGGGAGGGAAAGTCGTCGACAAGTTCTTAGAGTACGACAAACGGACTGGCTCTGAGATCGTTCGTGCCGCCGCGGCGGTGAACACGGCGAAAGCGGACCTGATGGGTCTCGAACACATCCGTGAGGACCAGCGCGTGCTCATCGGCCAGTCGCGGGTGAAGGGTCACGGCGTCGGCGCCGACAACGAGCTCGGCGCAGAGATTGCCGAGGAGGACATCGACGAGGTACAAGGAACGATCGATTCGATCCCGGTTCACGAGGTTGACGCGTTCCTCATCATCGCTGGGCTCGGTGGCGGCACGGGATCTGGTGGCGCGCCGGTGCTCGCAAAACACCTCAAGCGCATCTACACGGAGCCGGTGTACGGGATGGGCATCCTCCCCGGAAGCGACGAAGGAGGAATCTACACGCTCAACGCGGCGCGGTCGTTCCAGACGTTCGTCCGCGAGGTGGACAACCTGATGGTGTTCGACAACGACGCCTGGCGGAAGACCGGCGAGTCCGTCCAAGGCGGATACGATCAGATCAACGAGGAGATCGTTCGTCGGTTCGGGATCCTCTTCGGTGCCGGCGAGGTACAACAGGGCCAAGAGGTCGCAGAGAGCGTCGTCGACTCCTCTGAGATAATCAATACCCTCTCTGGTGGCGGCGTCTCGACGATCGGGTACGCAGAAGAAGCGGTCGAAGACCCGAACAGCGGCGGACTGCTCTCGCGACTCCGCAGCGACGACGGTGCCGACGAACTCGACAGCGCACACACCACGAACCGAATCACGAGTCTCGTCCGTAAGGCGGCGCTCGGCCGGCTCACGCTTCCGTGTGAAGTCGACGGGACAGAGCGCGCACTACTCGTACTCGCCGGACCGCCAGCGTACCTCAACCGAAAGGGGATAGAGCGCGGTCGGAAGTGGCTCGAAGAGCAGACCGGCTCGATGGAGGTTCGCGGCGGCGACTACCCGTACAGCGGCTCCGGCTTCGTCGCGAGCGTGATTCTGCTGTCGGGCGTGACGAACGTCCCACGGATCAAAGAGCTGCAGCAGGTCGCCATCGAGGCACAAGAGAACCTCGACGAGATCCGCCAGGAGAGCGACGAGAACCTCGAATCGCTCGTCTCCGACGACACCGACGAGCTCGAGTCACTGTTTTAATCTCACCGCTGGATGGACGTTCTCGTTCCGTTTGCCGTCGCTGAGCCGAAGTCACGCCTCGCGTCTGTCCTCACTCCTGAGGAGCGACGCGAGTTCGCCCGGGCGATGCTCGCCGACGTGCTCGACGCCATCGTGATGGCCGACGGCACCCCACACATTCTCGCGACCGCACCCTTCGATCCAGCCGTCGACGTCCCCGGGTCACTCGATCCGCCTGTCATCGTCGACGCTCGGCCGTTGACCGACGCGGTCAACGCAGCGCTAGAACAAGGACACATCGCGGACGACTCAACCACCGCGACCGACACAACCAGCGATTTCGCCTTCCCGTGGGAAGATGGCGTCGCCGTCGTGATGGCCGACCTTGCGCTCGCTACGCCGGATGCTCTCGCGCAGCTCTTCGCGCCGGACCGAGAGTGCAACCAGTTGGAGGAGGAGTCGCCCGCCGACGTGACGATCGCGCCAGGGCGCGGCGGTGGCACCAACGCATTGGTTGTCCGGCAGCCGGCGTTCCGCGTCGACTACCACGGCGCGTCGTACCTCGATCACCGGCGCGCCGCTGAGCGGCTCGACGCGACGGTCAACACCGTCGACTCGTATCGTCTTGCGGTCGATATCGATGAGCCGACCGACCTGGCGGAGGTACTGATACACGGGTCGGGGGCCGCGACGGCGTGGCTTCGTGATGCGGGATTCACACTCGAGACGGCCGATGGACGCGTGACCGCGACGCGGGCGTGACCGGCACTCGATGCGACCGGTGATTGGCGCGACCGCGACGCTTTTGCTACTCGGTCACCCAGCCCTGGACGTGTTCGCGGGCGCAGCCGAGTACGACGTAGACGTCGACGTTGAGGAGCCGGCGGTCGAGCGACTGCTCTCCGTCGAGCCGGCCGACGTCAACACACCGAGGTCGCTCACCTTCGCCCGAAACGTGTTCATCCCGTTGACGACGGCATGCCGGTACACCTGCACGTACTGTACGTACTACGACGTTCCAGGAGAGGCGAGCCTGCTCTCGCCAACGGAGGTACGCGACCAGTGTCGCGTGGGTGCAGACGCAGGCTGTACCGAGGCACTGTTCACCTTTGGTGATGCCCCTGACGCTCGGTACACCGCGATCCACGAGCAGCTCGACGCGTGGGGGTTTGAGGACATCCACGACTACCTCTATCGTGCCTGTGAGATCGCCTTAGAGGAGGGCCTGCTACCGCATTCGAATCCCGGCGACCTCACCGAGGCACAGTTCGAAACCCTCCGTGACGTAAACGCCTCGATGGGGGTGATGCTCGAGACGACCGCCGACGTCGACGCCCACAGTGGCAGCCGCCGGAAGACGCCCGGACAGCGGCTGCACACAATTCGTGCCGCCGGAAAACACGGTGTTCCGTTCACCACGGGCATCCTCGTCGGGATCGGTGAGGACTGGCGTGACCGCGCCGAGAGTCTCCTCGCAATCCGTGAGCTACACGAGCGGTACGGCCACGTTCAAGAGGTGATCGTCCAGAACGTCGTGCCGAACGAGCGGTCCGACTTTCCGAAGCCGGGCCTTGAGACGATGCGACGGGTCGTCACTATGGCCCGAGCCGCGCTCCCACCGGAGGTCTCGGTGCAGGTCCCACCGAACCTCTCGCCGGCGGGCGAGCTGGTCGACTGCGGGATCGACGACCTTGGCGGGGTCTCGCCGGTGACAGACGACTACATCAACCCCGCCTACGCCTGGCCCGACCTCGATGGGCTTCGTGCGGTCGCCGACGCTGGCGGACTCACGCTCCGCGAGCGACTTCCGACATACAGCCGATATCTTCCTACCGATCTCCGGCCTTCGGACACGTCTCCGGCGCCGGCACCGGCACAATCGAAGGGTGAGTCGTGGCTTTCGTCACGGATTCGCGACCGGATCCGTGCTGATGACGTCCATGGCCGACGACTCAGAGCGGTCGCGCGCGGCGATGGGCCGCTCGATCCCCAACCGGCCGGTGACGCCCGCGCCAGCGACGGGTCCCGGTAGGCTATTATGTGACCGTCAAAAATAATGAGTTGATGGTATCGTTACAGTTCGGACTGACGGCGATCACGGCTGCCGCCGCAGACGTGTTGTTCACTGTTGCGTTGTTCCTCGGCGGCTTCCTCGGGGTACTGCTTCTCGGACGGACGGTGTTCGTCCCGGCGGTCGACCGAGCACTCACCGCCCGCGGCTTCGACGAAGCGGTTCGTGGCCTCGGGTCGCGCGTCGCGAGCGTGGTCGTTTGGGTGGCTGCGGTCACGGTCGCATTCACACTCGCCGGGTATGGTGCGTTCCTCTCGGCGTTCGCTGTCTTCGGCAGTGCCCTCGCACTCGCTGTGGGATTCGCCGCACAAGACCTGCTCGGCAACTTCGTCGCCGGTGTGTTCATCCTGAAAGACAAACCGTTCCAGGTCGGAGACTGGATCGAGTGGGACGGTAACACCGGTCGCGTTGAGGACATCGACCTCCGCGTCTCGCGGATCCGAACGTTCGACAACGAGCAAATAACGGTGCCAAACGGCGATCTTGCCAACAGCGCGGTCACCAACCCAGTCGCCTACGAGACGCTCCGGCAGAAGTTCGTCTTCGGGATCGGATACGACGACGATATCGCGGAGGCGACTGACATCATCATCGAGAAGGCCGAGGCCCATCCAGATATCATGGCGGATCCGGGGCCGTCCGTTCGGCTCGTCGAACTCGGTGGCTCCGACGTTGGGTTACAGTCCCGTTGGTGGATCGACGACCCCGACCGCGGAGACTTCGTCCGCGTCCGTTCTGAGTACGTCACAGCAGTGAAAGAGGCGTTCGACGAGGCCGGGATCGACATTCCGTACGTCCACCGACAGCTTACCGGAAGCATCGAGGTCGTTGATGCCGTCGCCGCCGCCGACCAGTAGTCGGTCAACCAGGCTCACCCACCGGCACCTTCTGACTCCGTCTCGTCGGGGCGGTACTGCCGACTGACTGCCTGCCAACGGTCAGACTGGAATCGAATCAGGTTCACCCCCATTGGAACGAACTTCTCGACGAGCACGGCGACGTAAAGGCCGCCGACGCCGAGCGCCGTCACTGTTCCCAAGAACGCAGCCGGGAGTGCGAACACATAGAGCCCGAGCATTGCGGCAAAGAACGGCCACCGAGTATCACCAGCACCCCGCAGCGACCCGGTTATCGAGCCGTTCACACCCAGTGGCACCGCAGAGACCGCTGCGACGATCACGAACGCCGCGGTCGCGGCGATCGCGGTCGGGTCGTCGACGAACACCTGTGCTATTGGCGTCGCCGCAGCCACGACGGCTGCGGACACGAGGACGTAGACCAGCGCCGAGAGGCGGATGATGTCTCGCCCATACGCCGTGGCCCCGTTTTCGTCGCCGGCGCCCAGACGCTGTCCGACGAGGGTGCTCGCGGCGATCGAAAACCCCCAGCTGAAGCTACCGAGTAGGGCTCGAACCCGTCGTCCGACCTCCAGTGCGGCGACGGTCGCTTGGCCGAACGACGACGCCACCCAGAGCAGCGGGAAGACGGCGATTCCCTCTGCAACCCGACGCGCGACGAGCGGCGCAGACACTCGGACGAGCTGTCCGATCAACTCTGTGTCGATCCAGGCGCCGTCACGACCGACAGGGACCGGTGAGGCGCCGCGGCCGAAGTACGACCGCCCGGTGAGGCCCCACGAGAGCCCGATCGCAACCGCCGCAATCGAGACGGCCGTCCCGAGTGCAGCACCGGTCACACCGAGGCCCGCACCGAGCACGAGCCCGATCGTGAGTCCGACATTGAGCAGGGCCCCACCGGCGCGAAACACCATCGGGGTGAACGTGTCGCCGACGCCGGCGTACGTCCGACTGGCGATCATGTTGAAGAACTCGAACGCGAGCGCCGGCGCGGTGACGACGAGGTAGGTGACCCCATACCCGAGTGCGTCTCCTTGGCCACCGACGAGCGCAATGAGTGGCTCCGCGAACGTCACGTAGCCGACGACGATCGGTAACACGAGTGCCACGGCGACGACGAGCGATTGTTTGACCACCAGCGCCGCCCGGTCGCGTTCGTCGCCGCCGTAGTTCTGTGAGACGAGCGAGACGGTGCCACCGGCGAGGCCGATAGAGACGAACTTCGCCAGCTGCCAGTAGGCGAACGCGAAGGCGATCCCGGCGACAGCGGGCGCACCGAGTACCATACCGATGACGGCGAGGTCGACCGTGTTCTTCGACATGATGGCGAAGCCCGTGACGATCCGCGGCCAGGCGAGGTCAAGGGTCTCGGTGAGCCGGTCCCGCTCGATAACACCAGCACGATCGAGCGCGCCCGCGACGGTCGCCGCGGCGAATGTGGCTGCGCTTCGAAGCCGGGAACCCATATACAGCTCTTGTGTCGTCACCGGCTTGGGTCTGTCTGTCGACCCTCAGGTACACGAAGAGACCGCCTGCACGCGAACGACAGCAGAACACAACCGTTTTTTGGCGACCACGACTAGGTATCACTAATGAATACACCTGCGTGGCGAACGTACCTCGTGACGGACGACGCTCACTCGGCCGGTAGGGAGACGCCGGCCGTCGTCGAGGCGGCGCTCGCGGGCGGCGTCGACGTCGTCCAACTCCGGGAGAAGGGGATGGACGCCCGCGACCGGTACCGGCTCGGTCACCGGCTTCGCGAGCTCACCGCCGAGGCGGACGTCCCACTCGTCGTGAACGACCGCGTCGACCTCGCCGCGGCCGTCGACGCCGACGGCGTACACCTCGGCCAGACAGACCTCCCGGTCGGGGTCGCTCGCGACCAGCTTGGTTCGGACGCGATCGTCGGTGTGTCTGCGGCAACCGTCCAGGAGGCGCGCGCGGCCGTCGACGCCGGGGCTGACTATCTCGGCGTGGGTGCCATCTATGGAACGAGCTCGAAGGATGTCGCTGACGATCGTGACGGTGTTGGTCCCGAGCGAATCCGGTCGATCACCGACGCGGTCGACGTCCCAGTCGTCGGCATCGGCGGAATCTCCGCTGAAAACGCCAAACCTGTTGTCGAAGCGGGCGCGAGTGGCGTCGCGGTCATCTCAGCTATCACGGCCGCTGACGACCCTAAAGCGGCCGCAGCGGCGCTCCAAGAGGTGGTCGAGCGTGCCAGATGAGCGGGCCACCGCGCCACCGATCGACGACGACGCCGTCAGCGGTGCACTGACCGCAATTGCGTCGTCGTCGCCGCTCGTCCACCACCTCACCAACGACGTGACGACGAGCGAGACGGCGAACGTCACACTCCACTGGGGTGGGCTCCCGGTGATGGCGGACGCACCGGCGGAGGCGGGTGACATGGCTGCCGGCGCGGACGCACTCGTAATCAACACCGGGACGGCGACGACGACCGACGTCGACACGATGGTTGAGGCCGGCCATCGCGCGAACGAGGCCGGCGTCCCGGTCGTCCTCGATCCGGTCGGGTACGACGCGACGCCACACCGCGTCGAGTCGGTTGGGCGACTCCTCAAGGCGGTCTCCGTGGACATCATCAAGGGGAACACCGGCGAAATCCGTGGACTGGCCGGCGAGGAAGCAGCCGTCAAAGGCGTCGAATCGGTCGGGGAGGCATCGGGGGTCGCCGACGCGGCGAGTGCGCTGGCGGAGTCATCAGGTGCCGTTGTGGTCGCGTCGGGCGCGACGGACGTTGTCGCCGGATCGGATGGCGTGTACACCGTCGATGCCGGCCACGAGCAGATGGGCTCGTTCGTCGGCTCGGGCTGTATGCTAGGGAGCACGCTCGCGACGGTCGCGTCGACCGTCGGCACGTCCACGGAAGCGCCGACATTGACGCTCGAGGCGTCGCTTGTCGCCGTCCTCGCATACGGACTCGCTGGTGAGCGTGCAGCCGACGAGACGTCAGGAGGACCAGCGAGCTACCGGGCCGCGTTCATGGACGCTGTGGCGGCGCTCGCAGACCAACCGCCGACCGTGACCGTCGACGAACGCGTCTCCACGCGGTGAGCGACCGGCTGGCCATGGGGGACCACACCGCCACCGTGCCCGCGACCCTGGGGCACCGGCTCGTTTCACCGAGGGGTGGGGAGTCGTGTGAAGTTAAGCATCGGTTCTAGCAGACGGCGACGGCTCGGTGGCAAGATTCCGCCGCTGTCGGCTCCGTGCTTCTGAACGTATTTGAAAACGAGGGGGTTCTTGCTTTTACTTCTCTAAAGACACGTTTGACGGCATTTCGATTTCCATGACGAGAGATTTGAAATCGGATCGGGATTTGTGAGAGCGCAGCCGTGAGATGTCCACCAGCGTCAACGAGAAATAGCGCATCGTCAACGTGAACGAATTTGTTTGTACGAGGATCTACAGCGGTGTACAGCCAGAATCTGTCCGAATTGATCTGAGTCGTAGTCTCATCAATCACAACGCGATTCGTACTTGCCCCATCAGATGGCTGTAGATCGGCATTTTAAACCCAGTTGTAAGTTGTTGTTCGACTCAAATCGACACCCAAACTGTCAAAATACTGTTTTGGATTCGAAAGTGATAGGCCAGCAAGATGGAGTTGAATACCAGTTTCAATGATCTCGTGGGATGTCTGCTCGCGCTCTACAAACTCCAAGTTAATCCACTCAGTAAAACCGGTGAGCGGTTGGTTTCGAAATAGACCATTCGAAACACCGGCCGCCTCGTTGTTAATGTATCATCGCTGGGGTGGGGCGGTATCGTACTTATGCTGTCGGCGTCGCGGTTTGCAGCGTTGCCAAACTCACCGGGTCGCGCGCTTCCACTCGCGGAGCCCGATGCGGTCCCCGTTGAGGTCGTCGCCTGGCGCTTTGGTGGCCGCCCATACGAAGAGCGGTGCGACGCTTTCTGGGTCGCGGGCGCGTTCCATCCCGGTGAGGTCGGTAGCGACGAGGCCGGGATCGACGACGCCGACGGTCGCCTCGAGGTCGGCCGCGAAGCTCCGCGCGACGCCTTCGGCGGCGGCCTTCGAGACCCCGTACGCGCCCATCCCGGGCTTGACTTCGTGTGCAACCGACCCCGATGGGACGAGGATTCGCGCGTCGTCTGCGAGGTGAGGTACCGCTTCAGAGATCGTCGCGAAGACACCGCGAGCGTTCGTCCGCATCGTGTCGTCGAACGTCTCGTAGCTCACCTCGTCTATCGGTGACTCGCCTGGGGCGCCCGCGAACACCGCGGCGTTGGCGACGAGGATGTCGACCGGACCCAGCTCTGCGACCGCACGTTCGAAGAACCGCTCGAGGTCGAACTCGTCGCGAACGTCGGCGCGCGCGCCCCAGACAGTTCCCGGCGCGTCTGTGTCTGTCTCGTCTCCCCGGTTGGTGAGCGTCTCGACCGTCTCTTCGACGGCGGCTCCGTCACGCCCAGAGACGGCGACGGTCGCCCCCTCGTCGACGAAGGCCGTTGCGACCGCCCGTCCGATCCCGCTCGTTGCACCGGTGACCGCGACCGTCACGTCCATATCGAGTATCGGTACGCCCGACAATGACTTAGTGATGTCCACCGATCACTGTCGACTCACGCGGGGTGGTCGGCACGCGGCCAGGGGTGGCTGGTATTTATACGGACGCCGCCCTATCGATCGAATATGGACGCGGCCCCCGACATCGACGCCGTGGCCGGTGAATCTGTCGTCGTGATCGGCGGCGGATTTGGCGGCCTCTCGACCGCCTGTTATCTCGCCGACGCCGGCGCGGACGTCACCGTGCTCGAGAAGAACAACCAGCTCGGCGGACGTGCAAGCCGTCTCGAAGCCGACGGGTTCCGGTTCGATATGGGCCCGTCGTGGTACCTGATGCCGGACGTCTTCGAGCGCTTCTTCGGCCACTTCGACCGCTCACCCGAGGAGTACTACACGCTCTCGCGGCTCGACCCGCACTACCGCGTGTTTTGGAAAGACGGCGACCGCGTCGACGTCCTCCCCGACATGGAACACAACCGCGAGCTCTTCGAGTCGTACGAGCCGGGAGCAGCCGACGCGCTAGACGCGTACCTTGAGGAGTCGAAACGAACCTACGAGATCGGCATGGAGCACTTCGTCTACGAGGACCGGCCACGACTCCGCGATTATATCGATACCGACGTGCTCCGGTACTCATGGGGGCTCTCGCTGCTCGGAAAGATGCAGGGGCACGTCGAGGGGTACTTCGACCACCCGAAGCTCCAGCAGCTGATGCAGTACACGCTGGTGTTTCTCGGCGGCTCACCGACGAACACACCCGCATTGTACAACCTGATGAGCCACGTCGATTTCAACATGGGCGTCTACTACCCCGACGGTGGCATCGGAGCGGTCGTCGACGGCATCGTTGAACTCGCGGGTGAGCTCGGTGTCGAGTTCGTCACTGGCGCTGAAGTTACCGGGATCGAGGGGCGGTACGGCGCGTTCGCGGTCGACACCGTCGACGGTGACCGTCACCTCGCCGATCTTGTCGTCTCGAACGCCGATTATACACACACCGAACAGTCGCTTCTTCCCGAGCAAAAGCGACAGTACACCGAAGAGTACTGGGAGTCGCGGACGTTCGCTCCCTCGGCGTTTCTCCTCTACTTGGGTGTCGAAGGCGACGTTGACGAGCTCGCACATCACACCCTCGTGTTGCCGACAGAATGGGACGAGCACTTCGCGAAGATCTTCGACGACCCGGCCTGGCCCGATGATCCGGCGTACTACCTGTGCGTGCCATCGAAGACCGACGACACGGTCGCGCCAGACGGCCACAGCAATCTCTTCGCGCTCGTTCCCATCGCACCCGGATTGGAGGATACGCCCGAGATCCGTGAGGAGTACCGCGAGCTCGTGCTTGATGATATCGAAGCAAATACCGGAACGGCACTTCACGACCGGATCGTGTTCGAAAAAATGTTCTGTGTCGAAGACTTTGCTGACCGCTACAACAGCTACGATGGAAGCGCGCTGGGCCTCGCTCACACGCTCCGGCAGACATCGTTGTTGCGGCCACCGAACCGCTCTGATGCGGTCGACGGGCTCTATTTCACCGGCGGCACGACGACCCCCGGCATCGGCGTACCGATGTGTCTGATAAGCGGTGGGCTTACAGCAGAGCGCATCGCGGATGCGATCTGACGCCGTGAACGACCGCGACGACACTCGCCGTGACGCGGCCGATACGGCGGCCGAATCGACTGCGACAGACGCGACGGTCGAATCTGGCGGAACAAGACACACAGACCGGACTGGCTTTGCCGCTCGCCTGTGGTACCTTCTCGTGCTTTCACGCCCCCGATTCTGGCTCTACCTTGCTGGTCCGGTCGCTGTGGGGGTGACGTACGGAATCGGCGATGTGAGCGAACTGTTCACGCCGGTCACGATTTCGCTTGCGGGTTACTTTCTGATCCCGGCGAACGTCTTTTTATACGGCATCAACGACCTCTTCGATGCTGACGTCGACGAGTTGAACCCGAAAAAAGACGACCGGGAGGCACGCTGGCAGGGTGACCGGCTCACCGTGACCGCGGTGGGGCTCGCTGCGGGACTGGGCATCGGCACGTTCGCGATTACCCCACGTATCGCGTGGCCATACCTCGCCGGGTTCCTCGTGCTTTCGGCTGGCTACAGTGCGCCACCGCTGCGATTCAAGACGACACCGCTTGCAGACTCGGTCTCGAACGGCCTCTACGTGCTTCCAGGGGCGGCCGCGTATGCGACGGCCGCCGGCTCACAGCCGCCGCTTGCGGCTCTCGTCGGTGCCTGGCTGTGGACGATGGGGATGCACACGTTCTCGGCTATCCCGGACATCGAGCCCGACCGGGCGGCCGGCATTCGAACGACGGCCACAGTGCTCGGGGCTCGTCGGACCTACCTGTACTGTCTGGCGTGCTGGGCGGTCGCAGCGGCCGCGTTCGCGACCGTCGATATTCGTCTTGGGCTCTTACTCGGCGTGTATCCCGTCTTCGTGACGTGGGTAGCGCGCTCGGCCGTCAGCGTCGACCGAGCCTACTGGTGGTTTCCGGCACTCAACACCGCAGTTGGCACGCTGCTCGCGATGGGTGGACTCTGGCGGGTGTACCCCGTCTGGACGGTGATTGGATGAGTGACGACGCGCCCTCGGCGGCGTCTCACAGCGAGACGCTCCGCGATCGACTGCCTCGCACGCGAGCGGGAGTTGAGCGTGAACTCGACCGGATTGTTGAAGAGAACCGCTTTACCATCGCCGTCGTGTTTCCGGCTGTCGGGGCCGTATCGCTCGTCGGCAGCGCCGAAGGATGGATCCCCGAGCCGTTCGCGTTTCACCCGTTGTTCGTCCTGTTCGGCGTGCTCGTGATGCGCTCACCGCTCGTCATCGGGGTGGTACCACTTTTTAGTCGACGGTCAGTCGGGTGGATCGGCGCGCTGATCGCGTACACCTATGCAATCGAGACGATCGGCATTCAGACGGGGTGGCCGTACGGGAGCTTCGCGTACACGATCGACCTCGGTCCGATGCTCGCCGGAGTGCCGGTCGCGCTGCCGGTGTTTTTCATCCCACTCGTGATGAACGGGTACCTGCTTTGTTTGCTCTTGTTGGGTGAGCGGGCGCGAAACACCTGGCTCCGGCTCGTTACCGTGAGCGCGGCTGTCGTCGCAATGGACGTGGTGTTGGACCCGGGGGCAGTATCGCTGGGATTTTGGACGTTTAACGGGGGCGCTTTCTACGGTGTGCCACTTTCAAATTACGCCGGGTGGGTGTTATCGGCCGTGGTCGCGGTCGTCGCGCTCGACCGCGCGTTCGACCTCGTGGCGGTGCTTGCCAGACTCAGACGGTGTCCGTTCATGCTCGACGATATGGTGAGTTTCGTTATTCTCTGGGGAGGAATCAACGTCTGGTTCGGGAATCTCGTACCGGCGCTCGTCGCGGGTCTCTTCGGGGTCGGCCTGCTCAAGGCGGACCGATTCGACAGCGGTCTGTTACAGCTCCGAGACGCCTAGTCGGCGTCGCGGCGGATCTTCTGTCGACTGCGTGGACCGACTCGGCACCACTTATATGCCAGCCAGTCGTTCCTGCAGCCATGGCGATGAGTCGACTGCAAACTGGCAGCGATGAACGGGGTGTCGATGGATAGTCTCGCGATCGAGTACGGGGTGCACGACCGCGTTACAGAGGTGATAGACCGGATTCTATTCTATGCGGAGTACGTCAGCGTCGACTTCGGCGAGTGGGACGAACCACACGTCAAGGGGCCGGGGTTGTACTTCGCGGTCGTCGCCGACAGAGAATACGGGGCGTACGCCGACCCAATGGGCGATAATCGATGGCCAAAAGACCGGTGTGCGTCGGTCTTCGACGAGGATGAATTCGTCGCAGCGACCCAGTCTGTGAGCGTCAACCAGGACGGCGGGATCGTCGTCGCCGTCGATGGGGAAGTCGAAGCGCAGATGGTTCGGTTCCGCGATCTCGGGACGCGACGCGATGAGGCCGACCTCGTCGACGACGTGGGGTACGAGCCGTGGATGGGATCGCGCCACATGAGTGCGATCGAGACGTCGGTGCGGCCAGAAGTGGTCGCAACGGTGACGCTGAGCGAGGAGACCGGTCGCGTGAGTGTCTTCCGCGACGGCGTAGCCGACTCCGTCGCTCGCGAGTCGATCGGTGGCGCCTGGCGTACCGAGTGATCGCTCAGAGACACTGGGTACAGTTATACCGGCTCCGCGGTAACGCCGATACATGTACGACGACGTGTTGATCCCGACCGACGGGAGCGATGCGGTCAGCCAAGCACTCGATCATGCGATACCACTCGCCAGTGACCACGAGGCGACGGTACACGCCCTCTACGTCGTGGACGGCCGTGTACTGGCAGCGAACTCCGGAGACCTACGTGAGGCGGTGACCGCGGACTTAGAATCACAGGGTGATACAGCCGTCCAGGCGGTTGCCGATCGCGCCGAAGCGGCCGGTCTCGACGCTGAGACGACCGTCACACAGGGCACGCCCGACACCGAGATCGTTGCGTATGCGGCGTCGAACGACGTCGACCTCATCGTGATGAGCCCGACAGGGAAGTCACCGCGCGAGCGAATCCAGTCGCTCGGCAGCGTCTCTGACCGCGTGGCCGATGACGCGACCGTTCCGGTGCTCCTCGTCAAGTGACCCGGAGCGAGACCACGCGACTCACGGTCCTCGGCAGTGGAAGCGCGATGCCCACACCGGGGCGGGCGCAGTCGGGGTACCTGCTTGAGGCGTACGACTCGGACGCTGAGACCGACCGCGCGCTGCTCGTCGACTGCGGAAGCGGTGTGCTCGGCCGCCTCGCCGAGACGAGCGTCGGCTACGAGGGCGTCTCGACCGTACTCGTGACCCACCGCCACCTCGACCACGTTGCGTCGCTGCTCCCGCTGGTGAAGGCGCGGTGGCTCGCCGGTGAGACGCATCTCGAGGTGATTGGTCCGACCGGCACGAAAGCGCTCGTTGACGGACTGCTCGACGTCCACGACTATCTCGACGGCCGGATCGATCTCGCGATTCGGGAGGTGCCCGCCGGGCGTCCGTTCACCGCCGGCGGGTTCGGGGTCGTCGGCCGCGAGACGCGTCACTCGATGCCGTGTCTCGCGTATCGCATCTCACCGCCGGACCAGTCGGACGAGCCCGCGACGGGGCCGGTGACACTTTCGGGCGATACCGAGGCGTTCGCCGGGCTCGCACGATTCGCCGACGGCAGTGATCTGCTCGTCCACGACTGTTCGTTCCCGGACGAGGTCGACGTCTCGAATCACCCGACCCCGACCACCCTCGGTCAGTCGCTCGCGGGTGTCGACGTCGATACGCTCGTGTGCTCGCACCTGTATCCGCACACGACTGGCCGTGAAGACGAGATGGCGGCGAACGTGCGCGCTGCCGGCTTCAACGGCGCAGTTCGGTTTGCCACCGACGGCCTCACCGTGTCGGTGTAGTCGGACCGTGCGTTGCGAGCGCAGCCGGTCACTCGTCGGGGAGATGTAACTTCTGACGGTTTCGCCACACGGGCATTGAACCGGATGTTTAATAGATCACAGGCGGAGTTCCGGGTATGACCCAGCCGCTCTCGGACGACTTCGGGCGGGAGGTGACCGGCGTGCGGGTGTCGCTCACCGACCGGTGTAACTTCGACTGCGTCTACTGTCACAACGAGGGTCTCGGCGATACGCGCGGCCCGATGGATCCGAGTGACGACGAGATGCACGCGGACGATGTCGTCCGCTTTCTCGAGGTTGTCGAAGGGTACGGCGTCGAGAAGGTGAAATTCACCGGTGGCGAGCCAATGTTACGGCGGGATCTCGAGGAGATACTCGAACGCACGCCCGATTCGATGGAGGTGTCGATGACGACGAACGGCACCTTCCTGCCAGGTCGCGCGGCAGACCTGCGAGCGGCCGGGCTCGACCGGGTCAACGTCTCTCAAGACGCGCTCGATCCAGACGACTTCGCAGCGGTGACGACATCCGGGGCGTACGAAAAGGTCCTTGAGGGCGTCAAAGCCGCCGTCGACGCCGGACTTGACCCAGTGAAACTCAACATGGTGGTGTTCACCCACACGGCGGGATACGTCGAGGAGATGGTCGAACACGTCGCCGAAAACGACGGACTCCAGCTCCAGCTCATCGAGTATATGCCGGAGCTCACCGGCAAGCCGGAGTGGAATATCGATATCGAGCGGGTCCACAACTGGCTCACAGAGGTCGCCGACCGAGTTGAGCACCGCCAGATGCACGACCGGCGGCGGTACTACGTCGGTGAGGAAGCGCCCGGTGAGGGCGGCGGTATGGTCGAGATTGTGGACCCCGTCGAGAACGAGTCGTTCTGTGCGAACTGTGGCCGCGTCCGGGTGACACACGAAGGCTACCTGAAAGGGTGTCTCAACCGCAACGACGACCTTCGATCGATGGGCGAGATGACGCGTGCGAAGATTGCTGAGGCGTTCGAGGCGGTCGTAGCGAACCGCGTGCCGTACTACGGTGAGTACCTAGTAAAAAACGAGGATGGAACCTACGAACTCAACGAGGAGTACCTTGGGACCCCGACGATCGCTGACTGAGCCGCGACGGTCGGCGTGATACCACGCGGGATGTGGATGCGTCACGTACGGGTGCGGTTCCAGCCACACTCCTGTCAGCTGGTTCCATACGCGTGAGGTACTGGTTGTGTGAGCAAGACGACTTCGTGATAGCCAGGCGCAATTTGTACCACACCCTCCCCAGCCGATTCTGTACGTGTGTGACAGTGGTCGTGTGACCGAGACAACGCTGTGACAGCCGGACACCAATTACCGCCACACCCTCCCCAGCCGATTCTGTACGTGTGTGACGGTTGTTGGTATGAGTATGTGACGAACACGACTGCGTGATTGCCGGACACCAATTACCGCCACACCCTCCCCAGCCGATTCACTCGCACGCGCTCGCGAGCACGTTCCGCGACTCGCGAGGCGCGCGCCTTTCTGGAAGGTACCCATGCCAGCCCCACCTCACACTTCGTTTTTTCTACTCGCTAGATGGCGGGGTTACATGAGCTAAAGGAGAAAGTCCACAGCATTGCCGGTGGGATAAATCCGACGACACAGATAAACGCGCAGCCGAGGGTAAGCCGGAGGAGGGATTTGAACCCTCGACCTATTCCTTACGAAGGAATCGCTCTGCCAGCTGAGCTACTCCGGCACGCATCACAATGTACCCCGATGGCGAAAATAAGGGTTCCGGAACGGGGCCGACGTCGCTGTTGGGCGGTTCACGCTGCTTTCCTATCGAACCCGTCAACCAAGAAAAACGAAAACGGTTGATAATCATCCGATTATTAGATCACATATAAGGATAAAATCTAAATATCCCTGCGAGTTCTACCTTGATGCCGTACAACACCGATCGTATGCCACGATATCGAGAACGGTTTCAGATTGGTGTCAAACCGACCGATGCCCGAATCGGATGGTAAGACCCCATCGGCGGCTGCCCCCACCGGTCGCCGACCACGGGCTTCCACTGTCAGCACAGCCGACGTGTGACGGACGTCTTTGACGTGCCAAGCGCGAGGTCGCCTCTGGCCCCGACAGTCAACGGCTGTGGATCCTTGTCATGTACCGGGCACTCGTGTTCGTCCCCACCCGTTTTGCGGGGACGGCAATCCACTTGCGACAGCCAACCCACGAGAAGCGCTGCAGCCGCAACGCTGATCACGCGCAGTAGTGAGCAACCTCCCAGTGTAGACAATCTCCGACAGCGCGACCACTCTGACTCGCCGAGTTGCTACCCACCGAGCTGCTACCCGACGAGCCGACGCGCCGCGTCGACGGCGGCCGAGAGTCCGTCCCACCCAGCGCCGAGGACGCCAGCGACCCGCGGTTCGGCCGGGGCAACCGCAAGCCACCGTGCGACTGGCCCGGGCCGAGCCGTCGCACCGAGCACGGCAACGGTCCGGCCTCTCACCCGCACCTCAACACTGAGGTCGGTCGCGACGAGGAGCCGCGTCGGCCCAGTCGTGTCTGTCTCGCTCGCTAGTGACCGCGCGAGCCGCACAGCCGCGCGAACCGTCGGTACTTCGACGAAGAGGCGGTCACCGGTCGACCGCACATCGAACTCGGCCCCATCGATGGCCACGGTCAAGTCGTCGGTCGCGACGGTCAGCGGGGCCGGCAACTCACTCTTGTTCACGGGTCGTGACTCGCACCGTCCCGTCGAGCCGCCAGTGAGCGTGTTCTGCGTCGTCGCCGGTCCCGCTCGGCACCTCGACGCTCATATCCT
This sequence comes from Halorubrum orientale, assembly GCF_059623105.1. Taxonomy (NCBI): domain Archaea; kingdom Methanobacteriati; phylum Methanobacteriota; class Halobacteria; order Halobacteriales; family Haloferacaceae; genus Halorubrum; species Halorubrum orientale. The sequence goes on from NZ_JBSPSR010000007.1 coordinate 78,207, forward strand.
CGAAGTCGTAGATGATCTCCGCGTTTCGACCAGTCAGCCGATCGTACAGACTAATTGCCAGGTCGGGCCAGCTCGTCGTCTCTTCGATCCGCGTCTCGGGGGTGTCGTCGGCACTCATGCAGACTTCTGTTTAGCCTCTACCGTCATATAATTTGTCACGGTTTCGACGATTTACCGCCGAAGCGTATTCACCGCCGTGTCAGCCGAACGTCGAGACAGACGTTCTCCTCGTGGGGGGCGTACGACCGGACCACCCGTTCAGTCTCGACGGTGAGGTCGTACGCCCCATCGGCCGCCTCACTGATCGTTCGTCGACCTGGTCGAAAAGGATCGGTGTCGTGTTGAATATCGTAGTAGTGGAGCACACACTCCTCGCCCGCGAGCGACACGGCCGTCTCGAGAAAGTCATCGGCCGAGTGTGGGAGGTTCATCACGAGACGGTCTGCCGTGTCGGTGTAGGCGTCGGTCGACGCACGAACGTCGCCAGCGATCGCCGTCACGCGGTCCTCGACGCCGTTTCGGACCGCGTTTTCCCGGAGGTACGCAACTGCGGTCTCGTTCAGGTCACAGGCGATGACATCGGCCCCACGGTCGGCCATCGGGATCGCATACGGGCCGACGCCAGCGAACATGTCGATCACACATTCGCCCGCAGACACCTGTTTTGTCACCCGGTGTCGCTCGGTGGCGAGCCGCGGCGAGAAGTACACTCGCGCCACATCTAGGGCGAATGCGTGGCCGTACTCGCGGTGGACCGTCTCCGTGCTGTCACCTGCGAGTACGTCCCACTCGCGGACGCGGTGGTCGCCCTCGATCGGTGATGCTCGGTCGAGCACTGTCGTACACGGGAGATCGGACGCCATCACCGCATCGGCGATAGCGTGGGCGCGCGCTGTGTTGTCCTCGTCGATAATGACGATGTCACCGAGTCGCTCTAAAGACGGCTCGAAGCCGAGCAGGTCGGCGGGCGTCTGCTGGTGGTCTCGGGCCGCGAGATCGCGCTCGACGACCTGGCTGGCGAGACACTCCGGGACCGCAGTCGGGTCCGTTACCGGCAGGTAGATCGTCCCGTCGTCGACAGCAATCTGGTACTCGCCGTTCAACACGTCGGCCTCGGCGAGTTGTGTTCGGACGGTCTCGCCGCGCTCACGCGCGACCGCGACGCAGGGAACGGTCATCGATTGACGAAGACGGTCGGAGCGATAAAGCGTGACGCTTCGGCTGCCACAGAGTGTGACCGCGGTGATTCGACCCGGCAAGCCACCTGCGGTGTCGGCTGTTCCGGTAGCACGGTGGGTCACGCACCAGATGCAGACACAGCAGCAACTCGAGCGAGCAGGGTTTCGTCGGTCGGCGGATCCGCTGGATCGACCACGACGTCTGCGCGTTCACGGATTGCCGATGGAACCGTTCCTGATCCATCCGTGACTGCAACGACGACAGCCGCGCGCTGGACGTGATCGAGTGCTGCTGCCCGAGCCTGCTCGTCGACGCCGGCGAACGGTGGGACCGACACGATCGCCGCGCCGACGTCGGCGGCGACGAGTGCGGCGGCGTCACCGTCAGGGACGACGCCGACCGAGAGGTCGTGTCCGGCTGCACCGAGGCGAGCCACGACCCGGGCCGTCTCGGGTCCCACGCCCGCGACGTGGACCCGGTGGGACGTGACGTCCGTGGGTGGATATGCCGTCACCGTTGGCGAGTCGGTTGCGGAGGCGCGCCCCACAAACGCCTCTGCGTCGAACGCCTCGTGAATGGTATCCGCACGGAGCACGGTATCGGGCGGTCCGGCCGCCCGAACTCGCCCGTTCGCGAGCATCACCACCCGATCGCAGTACCGGGCTGCCATCTCGAGATCGTGAATCGCAGCGATCGCGGCTCGGCCGTCGTCAACGAGTCGCCGGAGCAGGGCCATCGTCTCAACCGCGTGGTTCACATCGAGACTCGCCGTGGGTTCATCACACACCAGGGCGGGCGTCTCTTGGGCGAGCGCGCGCGCAAGAAGGACACGCCCCCGCTCCCCACCGGACAGTTCGGTGATCGGCCGCTCGGCGAAGACTGCGGTCCCCGTGCGTGCCAGCGCGCTGTCGACTGCGTCGACGTCGCTTGCGTTCGGTCCCTCGAACCGTCCGCGGTGTGGGGTACGACCCATCTCGACGACTTCTCGAACGGTGAACGCGAACGAAAGTCCCGTTTCTTGGGGAATGCTTGCCACACGACGTCCGACGGCACGCGCAGAGAGCGTCTCAAGTGCGTCACCTGCGAGCCGAATGGAACCTGCATCCCGCTCTGTTATTCCTTGGATCGCTTGCAGAACGGTCGTCTTTCCGGCACCGTTTGGCCCGATCAGTCCGACGAGCGAGCCCGACTCGAGTGTCAGATTGACCCCCTCGACGACGGTGACGTCGCCGTACGAGACCGCGAGGTTGCGGACGAAGACGGGACACTCCGTGTTGGTCTCATTGGGGGCACAGTCAACTGTAGCCGACACCTCATCGCTCACAGCTCGTACACCTCGCGGCGGCTGAGCAGGTAGACAAAAAAGGGCGCTCCGACAGCGGCGGTGACGACGCCGACCGGAAGCTCCGTTGCGCCAGCGCGAGCGATCGTATCGGCAGCGACCAGAAAGGTCCCACCGGCGAGTGCGGCTGTCGGAAGCAGTACTCGGTGGTCCGGCCCGACGACGAGTCGGAGCACGTGTGGAACGACGAGCCCGACGAAGCCGACGACCCCGGCGAAAGCGACGCCGGCAGCCGTCACCAGTGCGCTTACCCCGAGCAACACCCGCTTGGTCCGCTCGACATCGACACCGAGCCCTCGCGCTTCCGCCTCACCGAGGAGCATGACATTCAGGTCGCGTGTGTACGCGAGGAGAATGAAGAACAATGGGGGCACGGCGAGTCCGACGATGAGCACCTCACTCCAGCTCGCACCGGAGAGGTGGCCCATCAGCCAGGCGACGATCCGTCGGAGCGACTCACCCGCCTGCAGCTGGAGGTACGAGATGACCGCACCGAGGAACGTTTGGACCGCCACGCCCGCCAGAAGCAGCGTCGCGACCGGTGTCTGCCCCTGTCGGGTTGCGATGGCGTACACGCCGAACGCGGCCACGAGGGCACCGACGAATGCGAACAAGCTGACCCCTGCGCCGTATGAAAGACCAACGTCGACCGCGCCGATCCCCGGCACCCACAGTGTTCCGGCGAGCGCAATCGGTGAGACGATGAATGCGACCGCACCGGCAGCCGCACCCGACGAAACGCCGATAATCGACGGATCCGCCATCGGGTTCCGGAAGAATCCCTGCATTACGGTGCCGGCGGCCGCCAGCGCGAATCCGACGAGTGCCGCGAGCAGGATGCGCGGCAGCCGGACCAACACGACGATACGGCGGTGTACGTCGTCCACGGGGAACGCGAACGGTGACCGGTACGCCACGCCGAGCCGCGGCAGCGCAAACGGACCGATTCCGGCGGTACCGAACTCGACGCCGGCCGGGATCACGACCGCGTTCGCCACGACTCGCACGACCGTTGCCGGTGGAATCCGAACGGGCCCGATGCCAGCGCTCACCGTGATCGTGAGAGCGAGTGCTACGGAGAGCGCGAGCGACCAGAGAGTCACACGACGACGGACGCGCATTCGATATCCAACACCGCTTGTAGTAGGTAAATACTTATTGACACAGCGGCCTCGGTGATCCGATGCGAACCCAATTCGCGGTCGTCGTCGGACTGCTCGTGGTGACCGCACTCGTCGGCGGTGCTGTTGGGGTGGCAGCAGCCGACGGCTCGGTCGGAGCCAGCGACCGACCGGCCAGTGTAGCGTCGCCAGCGGCGGCCGCCACGCCACAGACCGGTGGCGGAGATGAGACCTGCTCGTTTCCGCTATCGATAACTGATGCGACGGGCCAGACCGTGACGCTTGAGTCGCCACCGGAGCGCATCGTCACGACGAATCCGTCGGCCGCACAGACCCTGTGGGAGCTCGGCGAGCGCGACCGCGTCGTCGGCGTAACCCAGTACGCTTCGTACCTTGACGGCGCTAAAAACCGGACGAACGTCTCCGCAGCAGGTCTCGGTGTCAGCGTCGAACGAGTGGTTGGAACAAACCCAGACCTCGTGGTGGCGCCGAACGCCTCCGCCGACCAGGTTGAGTCGCTCCGTGACGCCGGACTCACCGTGTACCACTTCCCCGAGGCGACGAGCGTCGCGGACATCGCCGCCAAGACGACGACGACCGGGCGACTCGTCGGCGCCTGTGCGGCCGCTGCCGACACCAACGCCGAGATGCGCGCGGCGGTGAACACGACGCGAAACCGGACCGCCGGGATCGACCGGCCGGCCGCACTGTATCCGCTCGGCGGCGGCTTCGTCGCCGGCGGCGACACGTTCATTACCGCGGTGATGGAGATTGGCGGACTCGAAAACGTCGCTGCCGAGTACGCTGGCTACCCGCAGCTCTCCGATGAGGTCGTCTTGCAGGCGGACCCGGAGGTGCTGGTGGTGACCGACCCCGACGCCCCGATCCTCGAGACGGAGCCGTACGCAAGCACGACCGCGGGACAGACAGCACGCGTCGTGGTCGTCGAGGTTCAGTGGATGAACCAGCCGGCACCACGGAGCGTTGTTGAGGCGACAGCGACCATCGCCGACACGGTCACAGGATCCGAGACAACGGCGAGTGGCAGTGATGACGTGTCGTCCGATACGACCGACGGGGAGGCTGATTCGACGGCATCTGAGACCGGTGCCACAGCACCGGGCTTCGGTGTCCCAGTCGCGGTCCTCGCCGTGCTTCTCGGACTCCTTGGAGCGACTCGGCGCCGACCCTGACCGACCGCGATTCGTTCAGATACCTTGGCCCATCAGGTGACTGCGGAGGACGTCGGGCGTTTTGAGCCCGGCGTCGCTGTTTAGCAGGACGACGGTGTCGTCCGGATCGAGTTCGTTGGCTTCAGCGAGCGCCCACGCACCGGCCGGAGCGGCCCCGCCCGTTGCGCCCATCTCAACTACTTCGTTCTGTGCGACCGCGACCGCGCTCGCTAAGATGTCGTCGTCGTCGACGGCTACTGCCGTGCCGCCGCTTTCTGTGACCGCTTCGATAGCCGCTCGCCCCCCCGCTGGGTCGGGCACCTCTAACTCGCCACAGATGGTGTCCGGCGTCGACCACGGCTCCGGCTCAGTGAGTCCTCGCTCAACTGCTGTCGCGATCGGTGCACACCCGCTCGGCTGGGCGGCGACGATCCGCGGGACCGCGTCTATCGCGCCGATCATGGTCAGATCGGTGAATCCTTTATACACGCCGGCGATAACCTCACCAGATCCGGCTGGAACGACGACGACATCGGGAGTCGCCCCGAGGTCGGCCACAACCTCGAACGCGACCGTCTTCGCTCCCTCGTGACGGTACGGCGTGGCGAACGCGGTCAGGTCCGTGTATGTCGTCTCGAGCTGGTCGTCGACGGCGGCTGCGGCGTCTGGATATCGCCCACCGACGACCCGCATGTCCCCGCCGTGGACGTTCGTCATCGCCTTACTCGAGAACGGACACCGCGAGGGGACGAAGGCGTACGATCGGAGATCGGCCCGACCCGCGTACGCTGCCATCGACTGCCCGCCGGCGCCCGGACTGGCACACGCAAGCGGCTCGACGTCCCGGTCTCCGGTGACACCGGCGACCGCGGTCATCGCGACGGAGAACCCGCGGTCGAGGACGGTTCCCGTGGGGTTGCGCCCCTCGTCTTTGACGTAGACGGCCGCGACGTCGAGCTCCTCGGCGAGCCGAGCCGTCGACACGAGAGGGGTTCGCCCCTCACTTGCCGAGATCGCTGTCGACGCCGGGAACGGCAACAACGCGTCGTACCGCCAGTGTCCGGGCGTCGGGCCATCTTCACCGGCGGCTCCGACGAGAAACGCGTCCGGATCCACGGCGTCGTAGTCGTAGGTCGGTTCGACCGCTCCCACGTCGTCTGGGAGTTCGCCAGGGTCCGCCGTCTCGTACACGCGCCCGGACGACACGCTCTTGAGCCCCTCAAACGCCTCCGTCGTGTCCATACAGTTCCTTGTGGCGGCGGCGACTAAGCGCTTCCCTCTCACGGTTGTGTATGTCGGTGTGAGGCCGACCCGCCGACCATTATACCGGTGCCGGCCCAAACACGATGCATGGATACAGACGCCATCGTTGTCGGCGGCGGCCTCGCCGGGCTCGTCTCGGCAGCTCGGCTTGCCGAGGCCGGTGCGGACGTGACGTTGTTCGAGCGGGCAGACGCGACCGGCGGGCGCGTCGACACGCGCAGAGTAGACGGGTTTACGCTTGACCGCGGCTTTCAGGTGCTTTTCACGAGTTACCCGGCCGTATCGCGTGAGCTCGACGTCGACGCACTCGACCTGCAGGCGTTCTCACCCGGGGCCACTATCTGCCGGCCCGGGTCGCGCGCCGTGCTCTCGGATCCGCTGCGCGACCCCACCGCCGCGCTCGAGTCGGCACTCAATCACGAGGTGCCGTTCGCCGACAAGCTGCGCACCCTCGCGCTCCGGTATGACCTCTCGAAGCGGGATGAAGAGACGTTCTTCACCGGATCGGATGCGTCGATCCGTGAGTACCTGGAGGAGTGGGGCTTCTCGCGTGCGTACATCGAGCACTTCGTCGAACCCTTCTACGGGGGGATCACGCTCGACCGGTCGCTGTCGACCTCGAAGCAGGTGTTCGAGTACACGTTCCGGGCGATGAGCCGCGGCTCGATCGCGGTCCCCACAGCTGGGATGGCGGCGATCGCCGGCCAACTCGAGACCCGTGCCCGCGACGCTGGGGTGACGGTCCGGACCGGCGAGTCGGTCGCACACGTCGAGTCGGCCGCCGAATCGGGTAGCAGGCTCCCATTCCGCTCTCGAGGTCCGAAAACGGGTGCCCGGGTGATGCTCGCGGACGATTCGACGCTCGACGCGTCGACGGTCGTCGTCGCGGCGACCCCACCGGAGGCCAGACGACTGACCGGCTGTTCGTCGATCCCAACGACGGGCGTGCCAACGACCACCGGCTGGTACGCCCTTCCTGCCGGGGTGACGTTCGAAACCGGCCGGCGTATCCTGCTCAACGCCGTGTCCGACTCGCCGAACACGGTGGTGCCGATGTCGGAGGTCGCACCGGGATACAGCGACGACGACAGACCGCTGCTTTGTGCGACGTTCCTCGGCGACGCGTCGCTTGACCGCGAGGACGACGCGCTCCGCCGTGATGTCCGAGATGCCCTCGCTGCCTGGTTCCCAGAACACGGCTTCGAGGGCCTCGAGACGGTCGCTGTCGACCGAATACCCTTTGCGCAGTTCGCCCAGCCACCGGGTGTGTACGACGACCTGCCGCGTCCCGACGACCCGGGTGGATCGGTCGTGCTCGCCGGCGAGTACACCGAGTGGTCAGCAATCCAAGGTGCACTCGAGAGTGGTCGTCGAGCCGCAGCGGCGGCACGTTCACACCTCGACTGAGCGACTCGTGTGGGTTCGCCCCGGCGGCTCGGTGTACCGGTACAGATCCCTCTGCCGTCGTATGTACCTTCCCGCTGAGAGCCGTTTAACACGGATCCAATCGTACAGCTGCATCCGGCTGTGTTGTGCTGTATACGTACTTATTATCCAACTATTTCATTTGACGCTGCATAATTTCTGCTGCAATGAGTGAATGATCAGCGGACGCTCCGGTAGGAGTGACGACACGTGTACCAACCGGCGAAGCATTCGACGCGGACGACAGCATTGTGCCGCAGACGCGGACCAGTTGAGATTAGTCGTCGTCGGCCGGAGCCGCCCCGGTCGATTCTTCGGATGACTCAAGACTTGGCGGGTACCGGCCACGGACGATCTTGAGGTCAGACTGTGGGCGGGCCATACAGGTGAGCGCGTAATCATCGGCCTCTTCATCGCTGAGTCCGCGGGCGGCCGGTTGGGTGACGTCGCCTTCGAGTATCTCGGCCGAGCAGGCGAGACACATGCCGACGCGACAGGAGTACTCCTGTGCGATCCCCGCCTCGAGACAGGCGTTGAGGATCGTCTGGGTGTCGGCGACCTCGATTGTCTCGCCGGTCCCGACGAACTCGACGGTGTACTCGGTCATAGGGCCGACTACCTGCCGGGCACACATAAAGCGTTATCATCGCTCGAGAGACGGTCGACGGATGTGGCGGTCGAACGTTCGAGTGCGCTCGTTCGATAGCCTGGATGACGGCGACGGACGTTTCGGATCAGTCGTCAGCAGGCGCAGGACTCCCGGTCGAGAGTTCCACGTCGGGGGCGCTGACGCCGAGTTCGTCCAGTGCGACCTGTGCGGCCTCCTTCCCAGAGACGAGCATCGCACCGAAGGTGGGCCCCATCCGCGGGAGGCCGTGGGTCGTCGCCGTCGCCATACCGGTGACGACAAGGCCGTCGTGAGCGAGACCGGTGTTCTCGACCACTGCGTCCTCGCTCTCTCCAACCCACATGGAGTCATGACCCGGCGAGTCGTGGCCCGGTGCGCCGTACGTGTCGTTGCTCGTCTGGTCCATGCCGGTGTCGCCCTCCTCGATACCGTCGGCGTCCAGTACGCCACGTTCATCGAGTTTCTTCACCGCCATGGCATCATGGCCCGTCGCGTCGATGACGAGGTCTGCCTCGACGGCAATCGGATCGACGCAGGTGATTTCGCGAGGAAGGGCGTGGACCGGCGTCCAGTTCATCACGATGCCGCCGACGCGGTGGTCCTCGCGGATGACGATATCCGTGAATTCGGTCATGTTCTGCATCTTCGCGCCGGCGTCGCACGCGGCCTTGATCAGACCTGAACACGCTTCCGGCCCGTTGGCCACGTAGAGACCCTCGCTGTCCCGTGACTGTGTGTACTCCACGTCGAGGTCGGTGAGAATCTCCTGTGCGGGGTCGCGCACGGTGACCTTGTTCATGAGGAAGCCGCCGAGCCAGAATCCGCCGCCGAGATAATTGTTCTTTTCGACGACCATCACCTCGACACCGCGCTCGGAGAGCTCCTTCGCGGCCATCAACCCCGATGGACCGCCGCCGACGATGATGACCTCCGTATCCGAGAAGTCCATGAACTCCTCCGACCATTCCTGTCCGATTGCGCGGGTGACCTCTGCTTCGCCAACGTCGCTGAACTGGTCGAAATCCTGCATACCACTTGGTTATATCTTACAGTGGTAATAAAACCTTCCGGTGGCTACCACCTCGTGTTGAGACATGCAGAAACGCACGGCTGCGAGCGTATTCGAAACGTCATTAACCACATATGCAGTCCCGTTTTTACAGTCGTTCGAGCGCCTCGTCAAGATCGAACTGTTCGGTCCGCGTCTCGAACTCGTCCGACTGGCCGGCACCGCCCTGATCGTCGTCGTGATCGGTATCTGCCGGCGATGAGCGAGACGCACAGATGCGAACGTAGTCGCTCACGACGGCGTCCGTCGTGACGACAGCGTCGAACCGCTCGCGGTCACGCGCCGGCCCCGAGAACGGCTCCACAGAGACGATGCCGTCAACGCGACATTCGATCGCGGCACACACCGCTGCCCGAAGATCGTCAGTCGTCTCGGCCCATCCGGCTGGCGGGACTCGTGGAAGCTCGCGGTCGCGAAACTCCCACGTCTTCACCTCGATGGTCGCCGTCTCACTCGACATATCGAAAGATGCACCGCCACTTGCAAGTGCGTTCCGACCCGCTCCGCCCATCGCAACGACTAATCCCCCGCCGACCGCCTCCCGAAGTATGACCCGAAAGACTACGGCCCGCGCCCACCCGATACAGGGACTCGTCAAGTACCACGGGATGCGCGACGCCTCGCTCCGACTCCCGTACCACGACAGCATCAGTCTCTGTACCGCGCCCACCGCGACGACGACGACCGTCGAGTGGGAACCGGACAGTCGCGAGGACACCTACGTCATTGGCGGCGAGCCGGTCGAGGGACGCGCTGCAGAGCGCATCGACGCGGTCGTCGACCACGTGCGGGAGCTCGCCGGGATAGACCACGCGGTCAGACTCGAGAGCGAGAACTCGTTCCCCTCAAACATTGGGTTCGGGTCGTCGTCGTCGGGCTTCGCCGCCGCCGCCCTAGCGCTGACCGAGGCGGCCGACCTCGAGCTGTCTCGTTCGGACGTCTCGACTGTCGCCCGCCGTGGCTCCTCGTCGGCGGCGCGCTCGGTGACCGGCGCGTACTCGGTCCTCACGGCGGGGCTGAACGACGCCGATTGCCGGTCGACGCGGCTTGACGTCGGCGTCGGCGACGACGGCTTCGACCCCGAATCGGACCTCCGGATCGTCGCCGCCCACGTCCCTGCGTACAAAGAGACCGAAGCGGCCCACCGCGAGGCGGCCGAGAGCCACATGATGCAGGCCCGTACCGCACACGTCCAAGACCAGCTCGTCGAGATGCGCGACGCGCTCCGTGCCGGCGACTTCGATCGCATCTACGGGACCGCAGAACACGACTCGCTGTCGCTGACGGCGACGACGATGACGGGGCCCGCCGGCTGGGTGTACTGGCAGCCCGAAACGATTGCTGTGTTCAACGCGGTTCGCGCGCTCCGCGAGGAGGGCGTGCCGGTCTACTTCTCGACCGACACCGGTGCGTCGGTGTATGTCAACACGCGCGCCGAGCACGTCGACACCGTCGAATCGCGGGTCGCCGACGCCGGCGTCGACACCGACGTGTGGGAGGTCGGGGGACCAGCGCGTGTCCTCGACGCGAGTGAGGCGCTCTTCTGAAGCGCGGGTCGACCGGATGCGGTGTCGACGCGTGGGTCGACCGAGGCTCCGGGCTGTCGATCTGGGATCGCTCACAACCGCTCACGAACGTCGGCAGCGATGGCCGCCATTGCCTCGTCGGCGACCGTGACGCGGTCGGTGAGACTACAGAAGCCGTGCGCCATCGCCGGGTAGTGCCGGTGTGTCGTCGGCGTTCCCGCCGCTTCGAGCCGGTCGGCAAGTGCGACGCCGTCGTCGCGGAGCGGGTCGAAGCCGGCGGTGACGACGGTCGCCGGTGGGAGCCCGCCGAGGTCGTTCGCCGCGAGCGGCACGGCGAACGGATTGTGTTCGTCGACGGGACTCCGCAGGTACTGCTCGTAGAACCACCGCATATCGGCTCGGGTGAGCAGCGGCCCGTCGGCGTTCTCCTCGTATGCCTCCGTCTCGAAGTCGTGGCCCGCGATCGGGTAGAGGAGGAACTGACCGGCGAGGGCGGGGCCACCGAACTCGCGGGCGTGTAGTCCGGCCGCGACGGCGAGCGTCCCACCGGCGCTGGTGCCGGCGACACCGATTCGCCCTGGGTCGGCACCGAGGGCTGGGGCGACCGTTGCGGCCCACTCAACCGCCGAGGCGGCCTCCTCGACGGCGACCGGGAACGGGTGCTCCGGTGCGAGCCGGTAGTCCACGGAGACGACGACGGCGTCGGTCCGCGTCGCGAGCTCCCGGCAGGGGCCGTCGATCGAGTCGAGCGTGCCCAGCGTCCACCCGCCGCCGTGCAAGTAGACGAGCAGTCGCGTCGGACCGGTGTCCGGATCTGTCGCCTGTTCCGGTTGGTACACCCGGACGGGCACGTCTCCGTGTGGCCCTGCGAACGCCAGGTCGCGCACGGCCGCGACGGGCGGTTCGGCCGGCCCCGAGAACACGTCGTCTTCGAGTCGCCTTGCGGCCGCGACGGACAGCGTGTGCCACGGCGGGAGCCCGAGCGCCTCGAGCTCGTCGACGACCGCCGCGAGTTCGGGGTCGAGTTCGGCTGCGCGCATGGCTCCAGCAGGCGGTGACGCTTTATCAGTCGGTCGGTAACGTCCGTCGATGACCGTCCGCCTCTCGTACGAGGCCGGCACGATACGCGTCGAGGCCGCCAACGAGCCGTCGCTCCCACCGCTGCCCGGAGTCGAAGCGGATCCGCGATCGAAGACGGGCCGAGCCCCGGCGTACCAGTATGCTGCGCTCCGACGGGCCCTGACGGTCGCCAGCGTCGCGGTCGACGACTGCGTACCGGGATGGAAGCAAACGGCCCCGAACGGACTCACCCTCTCGACCGCGTACGAGCTCCGTGCGTACCAGCGGGCGGCGCTCGCCGCCTGGCACGACGCGGACGAGCGGGGAGTCGTCGAGCTCCCGACGGGCGCCGGCAAAACGGTCGTTGCGATCCGCGCGATGGTCGACGAAGGCGTTCCGACACTCGTCGTCGTCCCGACGATCGACCTCCTTGAGCAGTGGCAGCGAGAGCTGGACGCGGAGTTCGACGTGCCAATCGGGCGATTTGGCGGCGGCGAGCAGCGGCGAGAGGCCGTCACGGTATCGACGTACGACTCGGCGTACCGCAAGGCGGCCTCGGTGGGTGACGCCTTCGGCTTCGTCGTCTTCGACGAGGTCCATCACCTCGGCGGCGAGGGATACCGCGACGTCGCCCGACTACTCGCCGCGCCGGCTCGCCTCGGGCTCACGGCAACCTTCGAGCGACCCGATGGCGCCCACGAGGTGGTCACGGACCTCGTCGGGGACCGGGTCTACGCGCTCGACGTCGACGACCTCGCCGGCGACCACCTCGCGCCGTACGACGTCCGTCGGATCGAGGTGTCGCTGACACCCACAGAGCGCGAGCGGTACGACGAGAACCAAGAAACGTTCCTCGAGTACGTTCGAGAGGCCGGGATCACCTTCTCTAGCGGTGAGGACTACCGAAAGCTGGTGATGCGCTCGGGGACCGACCCGCGGGCTCGCGAGGCCCTGCTGGCGAAGTCGGCCGCGAGGTCGATCATGATGAACGCCGAGCAGAAACTCGAGCGACTCGCCGACCTCCTCGACCGTCACCACGACGACCGCGTGATCGTCTTTACCGCACACACAGAGCTGGTGTATCGAATCTCCGAGCGATTCTTGATCCCGGCCATCACGGCAGAAACTGGGGCGACAGAGCGGCAAACGATCCTTGAGCGGTTCCGCGACGGCACGTACTCCCGGGTGGTCGCCGCGAACGTCCTCGACGAGGGCGTCGACGTTCCCGACGCCAACGTCGCGGTCCTCCTCTCCGGGTCGGGCAGCGAGCGCGAGTTCACCCAGCGGCTGGGGCGGATCCTCCGCCCGAAGTCGGACGGCGGACGGGCCGTGCTCTACGAGGTCGTGTCGACGGAGACGGCCGAAGAGCGGGTGGCGCGTCGGCGACGGTGAGCACTCGGTGAGAGCGATTTGGCAGCGGCCGTCAGCGATGTGGACGGGCCAGATTACGTTCCGCCGACCAGCCGCTCCCACAGTGACCGCGCAGACGGTCGCTCTGAGAGTAACACTGGTGTTTCGAGGTTTTCTATTGTTTCGAACGCTAAGGAGCCGCGAACGATCCGCGAGAGAAGCCCGCGTTCAGTCGCCCCGATTATTACGAGGTCGTACGCTTGGCCGACACGGCCGATTGTCTCTTCAACGTCACCTTCCTCAACGCGGAGCGCTGCGTCCGTAAGATCGTGCCCGTCGGCCCAGTCTGTAATGAAATCACGGCCGGACGCCTCTTCACCAGGATTGACCACGTACAACAGTGAAACGTTGACACCGGCTGTGTCTCGAAGCGCGCAAGCGACTTCCGCAGAGAGGTCCGAAGAGGGGCCACCAGCGGTCGGTACGAGCACATCAGACAGGTCCAGTTGTTCCCCGTCCAAGACGAGAAAGTCACACGGGAGGTCGTGGGTGAGTTCATCGAGTGACCCTTCGACGCGCCCCCCGGCAAACTGCGTCCCACCGTATCCCATCAGGACGGTATCAGCGTTATTGGTACGCGCAGCGTCGAACACTTCCTCGATCCCGCGGTGTGAGAGAATCGTTTTCGTTTCGATCGGAACGTCGAACGCCTGGGCGTCAGCTGCGGCGGCAGTGAGCAGTTCCTCAGAGAATTTATCGAGCCCGGTACGGTTCTCGGCGGCCATCTCAAGCGAGGTCTGGTCGGGGACAGTGACGATGTGCGTCGCGAGTACGCGACCGCCCTCGTGTTGGGCGAGTGCACCTGCAAGAGTGATGAGCGCGCTTTCAGTCCGCGGATTCGCCACGGCGACCATGATTGTCGGCCCGTCGTTCTCGATTCCGGTCGGCGCAACCGCGTCCGCAGCATCAACGACCCCGTCGGGGAGGTCGCTCCCGCGGCTCCGGATGTGCTCGGAGAGCACGCCCTGTTTGTCGGTCTTTTCACGCGCGTACACGAAGTACCACGCCACGGCAGCGACGACGAATGCGCCAGACAGCGCGATCTCGATTCCGTCCATGAACGCGACAAGTCCGAGTGACAACACTGCACCGAGTAGTGGCGTGATCGGATACAATGGGACGGTGAAATCTGGATCGTACTCTGGTGTGTCGGCCTCGCGGAAGACGATGAGCCCGACGTTCATCAGCGCGTACACAATGAGATGGAGCACACTCGCAGCCTTCGAGAGGATCTCGATGTCCTGCCCTAACAGTGCAATGAATACCACGATGAGCCCACCTGTGACGAGGATCGACCGGTACGGGGTCGCGTAGTTGGGGTGAATTTCGTTGAGCCAGTTGGTGACGATTTTGTCGCGTCCCATCGCGAAGTTGATCCGTGCGGATGCGAGAATCGAGGCGTTCGCCGATGAGGCGGTCGCCAACAGTGCACCGACGGTCATCACCGCGGCCGCTGCGGCCGCAACACCACCGAACGGACCGATTGACCCGGGGAAGGCCACGCGTGCCGCTTGGGCAACCGGCGCATCCTGGCTGAGTTCCGGCCACGGGACGACACCAAGCATCGTCGTGACGAGAATCGCGTAGATCACGGTGACGATACCTACGCTCCCAATGATTGCAATCGGAAGGTTACGGCCGGGGTTCTTCAGTTCCTCAGCGACGGTTGCAATCTTTGCGTACCCGAGGAAGGAAACAAACACGAGCGCGGTTCCGGGGAGTATCGCGCCGTACCCGCCAGGGGCGATCCCACCGTCGTTGCCCGCGAGCGTCGCGTAATCGAATGAAAAGAAGCCCGCGACGGCGAACAACGTTAGAATCGAAACTAGAAGGCCGACGATCACCGTCTGGATTCTCCCAGTCTCTTTTGCACCGATATAATTCACGCCGATGAAGATCGCGCCGGCGACGAGCGCCCCAACCTGTATCGAATTAAGACCGGGAATGGTGGGGAGACCAACGAAGACGGCAAGGTACTGGCCGAATCCGATACAGTAGAATGCGGAGGCGAACGCAAGGCCCATCCAGTCGCCCATCCCCGCGATCGACCCGAACATCGGACCGAGTGACTTGTTGATGTAGTAGTAGCCGCCGCCGGCCTTTGGCATCGCGGTTCCGAGTTCGGAAACCGAGAGCGCGTTCACCATTGCGATCACACCGCCGACGAGAAACGACACGACGACGATGGGGCCAGCGCCGCCGTCGGCGTTAACAGCAACGCCCGGGAGGACGAAGATCCCCGCCCCGATCATTGTCCCGATCCCGATCGTCATCGCTGACACCAACCCAAGATCCTTCGCGAGCTCTTCGTCGCTCATTCGGTTGCGTCCCCACGCGGAAGAGCAATCACAGGAAGGTGGGAGTTCGTGACCAACTTCAACGAGAGATCACCGGAGAGGAACTGCATGATTCGGTTCCCGCCGCGGGACCGATAGGCGATTGCGCTCGCATTTACCTCCTCAGCTGCGTCGAAGATGGCATCGACGATGTCGCGAGCGTACGCGGTGTGATCGTCAGCATCAGGGAATACCCGCCGAACAGCAGTATACGACTCCGCTGCTAGTTCCTCAGATTGCACGACGGGCGTTTTGTCTGGGACACCCTCGCCCTTCTCGACGACGTGAAGCGCGGTCACATGCTCCGGGCCATACGGTTTGAGCGCCCGCGCTGTCGCCAGCGCATCCTCCTCGTGAGCGACGGGGAGGAGAATGTGACCGAGTAGATCCTGATCGGCGGTCTTGTCGGTGCGCGTCATACCTACCGTATTCAGTTTGCCAGATAAGAAGATACCCTCTCGACGCCGAAGATGCGAGCGCTGGTTCGGCACTTGGCACGGACGGTCACTCACCAACAGGCACACTGTGAGCATCGGAACGAGGTCCAGCCGACTGACTCACTTCGAGAACACCGTGAGCGTTCACCTGCCTGAACAGCCCAGTTATCCGACATACCGTGTGAAGGACTACGATACCTCGATCGAGTCACCGTCGAGAACACGTACGAGGACGGCCGTCGTCGAGTATTAATTTGGGCGGCGTCTACCCCTCGCTGTGTTACGGAAGGACCACCTCCGCGTCTCGCGAGCCGGCGGCGGCTACCGCCCCGCGTTCGTCGACCGGTCCCAGCGGCCGCTCGCCGCACGGGTCCTCGGCGCGTTCGAGGCAGCCGTCGGCGACCGACGTGCGGCCCTCACCAACAGACTCGAGACGCTGGAGGCGGACGCAGACGACTACAAACTCGTCCGTGGACTCGCCGCGCTGGTCGAGCGGGAGTGCACCTTCGAGCCGCGGTCGACCGTGCCGCCGGGGCGCGTTCGCCGAGCCGCCTTCGAGGCGGCCGAGGCCGTCGGCGTCTCCGAGGCGGCCGACAGGTCGCGAGCGATCGACCGGGCCGCGGCGCAACTCGGTGTCGACCCCGCGGTCGTCGACGCAGACCTCTACGCGGACCGCGAGTCTAACGAGGTTCTCGTCGACGCGAGTGTTCGATTCGACCCCGACGCGCTGCTCGAGCAGTACAACCTCTCGCTCGCACAGACCGCGCTGTTCGACGCCACCGAGGTGCGGGTGCGGTCCGTCGACCCGAAGCGGCTCGTGAGCGCGGTAAAGCGGCTCCGGCTCATGTACGAGCTCCGCGTGACCGACGACGGCGACCGCGAACTTCTCGTCACCGGCCCGGACGCGTTGTTTCGGCGGACCCGGCGGTACGGCACCGCGTTCGCACGGCTTCTCCGAAGCGTCGCGGGCACCGCCGAGTGGCGACTCGAGGCGACGATCGACGACCGAGGGACGACGCGCGAACTGACGCTCACTGACGCCGACGTGTCGGTGCCGGACGTCGACCCCGTGGCGGAGCCGTCGTTCGACAGCGGGGTGGAGGCCGACTTCGCCGGTCGCTTCCGGGCGCTTGAGCTCGACTGGTCGCTGGTTCGTGAACCCGCCCCGCTTGCGACGGGCAGTCGGGTGATGATCCCCGACTTCTCGTTCGGGTACGCCCACGCGGACGTCACGTACTACTTCGAGGTGATGGGATTTTGGACGCCTGCCTACGTCGAGAAGAAGCTCGAGCAGCTCGCGGACCTCGAAGCCGTCGACCTCATCGTTGCCGTCGACGAGAGTCTCGGTGTCGGCGAGGAGATTGCCGCCCACGAACACCGGGTGATACCGTACACAGACACCGTGCGGGTGAAAGACGTCGTCGACGTCCTTCAGGAGTACGAGACGGCCCTCGTCGAGGCGGCGGCCGATGCGCTTCCCGACTCGCTGTCGCCCGACGATGACGTCGTCGACCTCGAGACACTCGCGGATCGACACGGGGTGAGCGAGAACGCACTGGAGGCGGTCTCGTTTCCGGATCACGTGCGAGTCGGGCGGACGCTCGTTCGCCCGGCCGTGCTCAACCGGCTCGCGTCAGTAGTCGAGGCGGGGATGTCGCTGTCGACGGTCGAATCGCGGCTCAAAGAACACGGTATCGACGACGTCAGTGCGACGCTTTCGTGGCTCGGCTATCGCGTCGAGTGGGAGGGGATCAGTGGAGGAACCGTCAGAGAGCGAGCGTGAGGGACCGCTCAGGGACGCGGTGAGGAGTCATCGAAACACGGTCTGACCGCTTGGTGTCGCCAAGCGCGTTCACTGTTGTTGTCCTGTGATAATCTCGACCGCACCATTTATATTCACGCGGTGGAGCTTCAGCTGTCGAATCATGGTTACAGACATTCATACGCAGTTGCTCGGACGACCCGTCGCGTTCCCAGTCGCGGAGTCGTGGCTGGCGTACTGGCTCGTCGTGCTGCGACTCGTCGTCGGCTGGTGGTTCCTCCACGCAGGGCTCGATAAGTTCCTCGCGTGGCCGTTTGACGCGAGCTGGTTCGTCGGCGGTGCAGCCGCACAAACGAGTCTCGGACCGGTGGTGACGCTGTTTGCCGACGGTGCCCTGCTGGCGTTTACCAACGTCATGGTACCCGTCGGCCAAGTGCTGATCGGGCTCGGCCTGTTGGTGGGTGCGCTCACCAAGCTCGCCGCGTTCTTCGGCGCGTTTTTGATGGTATTCTTTTATTTTATCAACGGTGAGACCGGTGGCTGGGTACACGGCGTGATCACCGGTGACCTGCTCGGGCTGCTCATCTTCGTGATGATCGCGACGCTCGGCGCCGGACGCGTACTCGGTGTCGACGCCTACCTCGCACAGACGTCGATCGTCACCGACCACCCGCGGCTACGGTACCTGATCGGCTAACGGAGACCAAACCAATGACACAACTCACCACACTCGAACGGATCGCACTGTACGGCGGCGGCCTCCTCTTGATACATAGTGCGAGCGCATACCCGCGTCTTCAGGCGCGGGTCAAGCGGACAATAGCGTACATCTCTACCGATGATAGTACGGCTGGATTTCCCACCGTGTGAGTTAGTTTTAATACACCACAGAGGTATAGTGTGTAGTACGGATGAAGACTACACGGCACGCAACGTACAACCTCAACTACCACATAGTGTGGATACCGAAGTACCGCCAATCGGTACTCGTCGGTGACGTTGCACCCCGTGTGCGAGACATCCTCCACGAAATAGCCGACGGGAAAGGGTTGGAGATCATCGACCTGACCGTCCAACCCGACCACATCCACCTGTTCGTCAGTAGCCCGCCGAAACACGCCCCCTCTCTCCTCGCCAACTGGTTCAAAGGCATCAGTTCGCGGAAATACAACCACCGACACGCCAACCACGACGGCGAGAAAATCAAGTGGGCACGTGGCTACTACGCAGGAACAGCGGGACACGTTTCGGGCGAGACTGTCGAGAAGTACATCCAAGGTCACGAGGAGGACGAACAATGACCGAACTCACCGAGACGCTAGAACTCAAGCTTGTGGAGCCGAACGCCCACAAGCATCGTAAACTCTGTGAGACGAAACAAGCGTATCAAGACGCGCTCGAAGCCGCGTTCAACGCTAACTGCACCACACAGTCAGCGGCCAACGACGTAGTAGTCAACTACGACCTGAGCGGCTACGCGAAGAATGCGCTCAAGAAGTACGTCCCACAACTCTGTGGCGGAAGCTACGACGCGAACGAGCTTCACGACGACCACCCTGTTCGGTTCACGAACGAAGGGCCGAAGCTCAACCACAAGCCGCAGAACGCCATCGAGTGGTACGTCAAAATCCCGCACCACAACGACTACCATCTCTGGTTGCCTGCACAGCCGAATCCCGAACAACGAGAGTGGCTGGAAGCGTTGCACGCCGGAGACGCGGAACTGGGAGAGTGTCGGCTGTTCAACCGCGACGATGAGTGGTACTTCCACATCGTTGCTACGCGAGATGTGGCGGAACGAGAAACCAGTTCGGCGGAAACGCCGATTGGAGTAGACATTGGGGAAGCCTCTTTGTTAACGGTGTGTCACCGTGACGAGCGCGGTCATCAGACAATGTCTGATGGGCAGCCAGATCGCAAGCGATCTGGCGACGGCTCCCCGACTGCACCCACCCTCTGGAACGACGAAGGCGAGCGAGTACGCTAACTCCGTGAGACGTATTTTACGGCGACTCGACGCCTTCAGCAACGCGGAAGCGAACGTATCGCAGAGTCCTACGGCGGCGAGTTGTGGCGGCACATCGACCACATCCTTCACACGGTCACATCGGAGGCCGTCGCCTACGCCGACCAATTCGAGAACCCCGTACTGGTTCTGGAAGACTTGACGCACATCCGCGAGAACATGGACTACGGCGCGTTCATGAACCGCCGCCTCCATGGATGGGGATTCGCCAAGATGCACGCTCAGATTCGCTACAAAGCGGCTGAGAAAGGAATTCGTGTGGAGATGGTGAATCCCGCGTACACCTCGAAGACGTGCCACTGTTGTGGAGAACAGGGCTACCGTCCGAAGCAGGCGACGTTCAAGTGTTCCAACTCGGAGTGTTGGGTTTCAGAGTACCAAGCAGACATTAATGCCGCGCTCAATATTGCAGACCGCTACCTCAGTGGAGAGAGCCATTCAAGAGAAGACACGAGTGGCGATGACTCGGCTGAGGAAGGGGGACGTTTGACCGTCCCACAAGACAGCCAAGCCGATGCTGACACCCAGCAAGAGATGCTTGGAACGTATGCGTCTTGAAACCTTGGGGCCGCGCTCGGCCTGAAATCCCATGGTGGGATTCCCGCGATTTTAGGCGCGGGAGGAGGTCAAAGGCACGGTCGGGATCGGGTTGCTGGAGATGGTCGCTGGCGCACCCCATCCGGTCACCGGTGAGGGACAGATCGTCCACGAGGCGCTGGTACCGCTACACTTCCGCTCGTACGTCATCCTGCTCGGACTGCTTCTGTGGGGGACGTACGCGGTCGCCCGCGTCGCCACGAAGGCACCGGCCACAGATACATCGGTGTGAGCTGCGGGGACGCCGACAGACGATCACCGACGCGACCTCAGTGCTCGACGACCGGAAGATCGGCTCGGCTCCCCTTCGGAACGACCGATCGGAGCTCGTCGTGGAGGTAGAGCCCGACACCGATCGGCTCGACCCTACCCGCAATCCGGTGTGCGACGATGAGGTACCCCCAGTCGCCATCCCACCCGGGGAGCGGCTGGTCCTCGCCGGCGACGAACCGGCTCGCGCGCTCACCGTCGAGTTCCACCACGTTGTGCGTGGCGTAGCTGCCGAAGCGACTCACGGCGCGGGTCGTCGGCTTCCAGTGCTCTTGTCTGGTCCGCAAGAACGTCATCCCGATCGCTTCGAGCTGACTCGGGTCCGACGCCTCGCCGTTGAACACCCACACCTTCCCGGCGCCCTTCTCCCAGAAC
This sequence comes from Halorubrum orientale, assembly GCF_059623105.1. NCBI lineage: Archaea > Methanobacteriati > Methanobacteriota > Halobacteria > Halobacteriales > Haloferacaceae > Halorubrum > Halorubrum orientale. The sequence continues at coordinate 99,204 of NZ_JBSPSR010000007.1, forward strand.
GAGTAGCCGCCGAGGATCTCGCGTCCGATCCCGAAGCGGGTCTCCCACCAGTCGAGCACCTCCTCGCGGCTGGCTCGACCGGTAACCTCGCGGTCGGCCGGCGTCGACGGGAGTCTGTCGAACCGACTCCCGTCGTTGGCTCCGTCGGTCACGAGGCCACCTCTGCGTCGCGGACTGTCTTCTGCGCTCCGCGTCCTTCGTCGGCTCCGCCGACGCGAAGCACCGCACAGAAGAACCCACCAGTGTCGTTGTGGTGTGGGTAGATCCGGTGTGCACGCCTGACGCTTGGGTCGTACGTCTCGTCTTCCCACTCGGTCACGCCTGGGGTCGTCTCGAGCGGGAGGTCAACAGAGACGAGTTCACAGGCCTCAGCAGCGAGCACGTGGTCAAGTACGGCCTCATTCTCCTCGGGGGCGAACGTACACGTCGAGTAGACGACGGTACCGCCGGGCCGGGTTGCCTGCACTGCGCGTGTGAGAATGCCCTTCTGGATGCCAGCAACGCCATGGACGTGGTCAAGCGTCCACTCGTCGACCACGTCCGGGTTCTTTCGACACGTCCCTTCACACGAACACGGCGCATCGACGAGCGCGCTGTCGAAGTCGTCGAACGCGAGCGGTTTCAGTGAGAAGTTGCGGGCGTCCTGGTTCGTCACGATGGTGTTCGTCACGCCGAGGCGCTCGGCGTTGTGTCGAAGCGCCGACAGCCGGCCGAGGTTGTTGTCGTTGGCGACGAGGGTGCCGGTGTCGTCCATCGCGGCGGCCACCTGTGTCGTCTTGCTTCCGGGGGCCGCACAGGCGTCGAAGACACGGTCTCCAGGCTGTGCGTCGAGCGCGATACCGGGGAGTGTCGACACCTCCTCTTGTCCGTGTGTCCAGCCGTGAACGTGCGGCCAGGTACGGCCGGGGCTTCCCTCGGGAAGCCGGAACAGGCCGTCGTGCCAGTCGACGGGCTCGTAGGGGACGCCGCTCTCGTCGAACGCCTCACGAACCCGGTCAGGCGAGACGTGGAGGGTGTTCGTGCGAACGACGGACGGGAGTGGCCGCTCACAGGCGGCCCGGAACGCCGCCGGATCGTCGACGAGCGGTTCGTACCGCTCGAGTGGATTCATGACCGCTGTACACTCCCATCGGGTTAGTCGGTTTCGGGATGCGGCCGTCTCCCCATCATTTAATCACGAAGCCAGCACAACCTGTAGCTATGGCAACAATCTCCGTCGTCGACGAGGACGTCTCGCTGGACGCGCCGACACTGATCGAAGGATTCCCCGGCGTCGGGCTGGTCGGGAAGATCGCGACCGACCACCTCATCGACGCCTACGAGATGACCCACTACGCGAACGTCTACGGTGATGGTATCCCGCCGGTGGCGGTGTACCACGAGTCAGATACGTTGCTTTCGACGCCTGTCAGGCTCTACGCCGACACAGAACGCGACCTCATGGCGCTCCGCAGTGACGTCCCGGTGACGCCGATGGCCGCCGACGAGCTGGCCGGCTGTCTCGAGGAGTGGTTCGACGACCACGGTGCGTTCCCCGTCTACCTCACCGGCCTCGGCCGCGAAAAGAACGAGGAGCCGCCCGAGCTGTACGGTGTGGCGACAGGTGACGGCGCCGACGCCCTCACACGGGCGTCGATCGCCGAGCCGCCGGAGACGGGGCTCGTTTCGGGACCGACCGGAGCGATGCTCGCAGAGGCGCTCGAACACGGCCGAGACGCTGTTGGACTCGTCGTCGAGTCGGATCCACAGTTTCCGGACCCGGAAGCCGCCCGCCGACTGATCGTCGACGGCATCGACCCGATCGCGGGCACGGAGACGCCGACGGACGGACTCGTTGAGCAGGCCTCAGAAATTCGAAACGCCAAGCAGGCGCTCGCAGAGCGTATGCGACAGGCTACGGAGGAGAGCACGCAGGCTGAGCCGCTGAAGATGTATCAGTGACGCGTCGCCACGAGCTCAATCGGTGTGCGCGCCAGACTGCCGGTCATCCTCGCCTGATGACGGTGCCGACGCCGGCTCCTCGAACCGCTCGGCGTCCGCTCCCGCATCACGCTCTAGTTCGTCGAGTATCGGTCGATACTTGAGCTGAACTTCGTCCCACTCGCGATCCGGTTCGGAGTCGGCGACGACGCCGACGCCGGCAAACAGCGTCGCGAGCCGTTCACTCGCGACCGCCGACCGGATCGCGACCGCAAACGTACCGTTACCCGCGGCATCGATCCAGCCGACGGGTGCGGCATACCAGCCGCGGTCGAACGGCTCCGTGTCGCGGATCGTCTCGAGAGCGCGTCCGGGAGGAAGTCCGCCGACAGCCGGCGTCGGGTGCAGCGCCTCGACGAGGTCAAGCACGTGGCCGTCGGCCGCCAACTCAGCCGTGATCGGCGTGTGCAGGTGTTGGACCGTCGCCAACCGCCGCACGCGTCGCTCACCGGTGGCGATGGACGCCGCGTACGGTTCGAGCTGCTCGCGGATCGTCTCGGCGACCAGTTCGTGTTCGTGTCCGTTCTTCGAGTCTGCAAGCAGTTCGTCGGCGAGCCACTCGTCTTCCGCTGGAGTCTCGCCCCGTCCCGTCGTCCCCGCCAGGGCGTCCGTCTCGACCGTCCGCCCACGTAGTGAGACGAGACGCTCGGGAGTGGCGCCGAAGAAGATTCGATTCCCTCCCGCAGTTTCGAAGCCGTAGCGGAGACAATCCGGATACGTCTGCGCGATGCGCGCAAGTGTTGCCCCACGCGGGAGGTCGGCCGATAGCTGCGCTTCCATCGCCTGTGCGAGCACGACTTTTCGGAGCGCCCCCGCCTGGATCCGGTCGGTCGCAGCGGTGACGCTCTCGCGCCAATCGGCCTTCGTCGTCGTGCGTCGACCGGCACGGATTCCTGGACGCTCAGGGGGAGACTCGTCGAGCCCGGCGCCGATGAGCCGTGCTCGCTCGTCCTCGAGCCGGTGCTCCACCGCGGTAGGCGTGGCGCCCTCGCCGACGTCGGTGACGGTGAGCCACGCTCCGTTGTCGGCGACGGTAACTTGCACTCGAGGAAGGACGAATCGGGCCTCCGGAAACGCCGTCCACGGCTCAGTGGCACACGCGCCCGTGTGAAACGCAAACCCGCCAAACAGGCGAGGGCGAGCCGCTTCGGTTCCCGCGTGGACGTCGCCCGTAGTGAACAGCTCTTCGGCTGCCGTTCGCACTGTGGTAAATCGGTCGGGACCGCTGGCAGTAAGCGTGGCTGCTGCGCCCCCACCAAGGACGAGCGCGTCGTCCGGTGCGCTCCACAGTGTCCGCGGGGCCGGCAGCGCGTCGAACGTCGGGGCGAACGCCGGCTCCTCGACCGCGATCGTGCGGCTGACGAGCGTTGGCGACGACGTCGAGCGCGCCGGTTCCATATCCAATTGATCGGAGCCGAGGGCTATTAAGGGTGTCAACTCCGGATCCCGTCCCGTCGTCGCCCGATCAGCTGTATCGTTCTTCGTTCCAGGGATTTGCGGTGTCGCTGTAGCCGCGCTTTTCCCAGTACCCGCGCTCGGGCTCGGTACAGAACTCGACGCCACATACCCACTTTGCGCCCTTGTACGCGTACTTGTGTGGGGTAACGACGCGGAGCGGCCCGCCATGGTCGGCCGGGAGGTCGTCGCCGTCGTACCCGTACGCGAGGAGGACGCTCTCGCGGGTGCACTCGGACAGCGGCAGGTCAGTCGTGTAGCCGTCGAGGGCGTGAAACACCACGTGTACCGCATCGTCATCGACGCCGGCGCGCTCTGCGAGATCGGTGAACCGGACGCCGGTGAACGTACAACCGAGCTTGCTCCACCCGGTGACACAGTGGAAGTCCTGTTGTTGGGTGACTGTAGGGAGCGAGCGAACCGCTTCGAGCGACAGCGTGAGTGGTGTGTCGACGGCACCCCAGACTTCGAGCGTGTCGTCCGGTCCCCACGATGGGGTTCCGCTCTTCGAGAGCACCGGAAACGTGTCCGTTTCCCGCTGCCCCGGCGGAATGCGACTGTCGCCGTACTCACGATAGAGGTCGGTGTGGTCCTCGAGGGCAGTACCCTGAGAGTCTGTCATACCAGCTACCACGCCCTCTGGTGACGTAGGCCTACCGCCCGCCGGTGAGTGACGTGAGTTTTCTGAACTGTCACTAGAGTTTTCGTTGTGATATATTTTATTTCTTGAGTACGATCGATATATTCTATTTTCCTGGTCTCCGACGCTACATTTATATCCCCCATGCTGTTAGTCGCCCACGAAAGAATGCCACGGGTGAAGATGACTGTGCCGGAACATCTCGAGATGCAGATCACACAGATGGTTGAACGAGGCGAATTTCTCAACCGCGAGGAGGCCGTCGAAGAGCTGCTCTCGACAGGAATCAAGGCGTACAAAACGAGCGGACCGATCGACGATGAAGACTCGGGTGGATTCGAAGGCGAGGGGATGATGGGCCACGAAGACGAGTACGTCTTCTGAGCGAGCGGGCCAGCGTCGACGGCGCGGACCGCCGCAACAACGCTTTTAGCGGCGCGCACCCGTACATGAAATCATGCACAAAGACGAGCTGCTCGAGCTCCACGAGCAGATGGTGACGATCATGGAGCATTTCAGGGCTCACGAGAGCGTCGACAGCAACCTCTTTACCCCGTATGACGAGCTCGACGTCGACCCCTCACACGTACACAAATCGAAGAGCGAGCACAAACACGCGGTGTTCGTCCTCGGAAACGCGCTGGCGAATGCCATGAGCGAGGACGAGTTCTCGCCGGCCGGCCGCGTCGGCAAGCGAATGAAAGAGCTCGCTGACGACGCCGAGAACAAGATCTGAGCTGACCCGCCGGCCGGCATGTCGAGCTGACCCGCGTATTCATTATCCGTCGAACCCACCTTGAGGTATGGTCGCGGAGGGCCAACTGGTCCACGCTATTCACTTGACGCTCGTCGTCGTCGCGATTGCGGTCGCACTCGCCGCGGTGATCGCCGTGGACCGGCCCGCGTCGCCGCTTGACCGGCTGCGCTCACGACTCATCTACGGTGTGCCGTGGGGCACGCTCCTAGTTGTCGTGTTCGTCTGTGCCGTTTACTTGTTCGTCCAGCGGGGCGTCGAAGACCCGTCGAATCCCGTGGTGATCCCGTTTAGAGCGTGGTCGTACACTGCCCCGGAGGGACTCGTCTGGTCGTCGTTCGCGCACGCGAGCCGGGGTCACCTCGTTGGGAACGCACTCGCCGCGCTCGTCGCAGGGACGCTCGCAGAGCACGCGTTTGGTCACTATCCAACCCGAACCGTCGACACCGAACCGACCGATGTCGAACCGGCCGACACCGAACACGAGGTTGCGGGTGCCTCGTGGATGGCAAGGGCCCGTTCGAGGCTGCGTACGTCCCCGCTCGCCCGGGCGGTGGTCGTGTTTCCGCTCGCCACGATCGGCTTCGGTGTGGTGTCTGCACTGTTCGTCTTAGGGCCCGTAATCGGGTTCTCCGGAGTGGTATTCGCGCTGTGGGGCTTCGCGCTGGTGTGGTATCCGGTAGGGACGCTCGCATCGCTCTCGGGCGTAACGCTCGCGCACGTCGGGTACGAAACGCTCCGGGCACCCGTCGAGTTCGCCGAGGCGACGCCCTCGTTTGGGCCACCAAGCTGGGCGAACGTCGCGATACAAGGACACGCGCTGGGACTCGTCGCCGGCGTGCTCGCCGCGGTGTGGCTGCGGCGCTCGCGGCGCGCCGGCGAGAACGAGGTCGATTACCCCGAGCAGAGTGAGCACAACGCTGACGCGCATCGACGCGAGGCACACGCCGGGTTCGACCCCGTTCGACACCGCGCGCTCGTCGTGTTCCTTGCCGTGTTGTTTTTTGGCGCCTCGCGTCGCCTGTGGGCAGTATACTGGTACCTCGGCAATGATCAGTACGAGCTGTACCGCGCGATCGGTCTCGGGGCGCTCGTCGTGCTCGCTGCGGTTGTCGCTGTCGCGGCGACCGGTCGTGACAAGCCTCTCTGGCCGGAACGCGCCGCGGCTGCGCCGCAGACGCTCCGAGGGCGACTCGCGTCGGTGACGCCCGTCGCGGTCGGCATGCTGCTGCTCGTCGCCGCGCTGGGTGGTCTTGCGGGGCCGGGTATTGTTCCGAATCTCGTGACAGTCGCCGACGGCGACCTTCCTGGCGATCCGATCGAAATCGATGGGTACGGCGTGACGTACGCCGAAAACGTCGAGGATCGGGTCGTAAGCGTGGTGGATGTGGAGGTGTTCGGGCGAACCACAGCAGTACAGACTTCGGGAGTGATCGTGGCGAATCCAAACCGGGCAATTTGGACGACGGCCGTCTCGAAGGGGGCACTCGCCTACTGGGGCGAGCGCCGGGTCGACGTCGGCGGGACAGGGTGGCGCGAGACAGTGTCGATACGACGGTCTGGATGGGTCGCTACCGGCGGCGGCCCGACCTACCGCGTGGTGGCCGTACACGAGCGCGACCGGTCGACGTTGTTCGTGAGCGAGCCGGTCAACGCAGAGGCGCGCATCGACGGCCGCATCGTCACGATCGCAGCGACTGACCGGGAGTTCGAGCTCCGCGTCGACCACGAGGGGTCGGTCGAGACGGCACCGGTCCCGGAACCGAGCGAGTCGGTGACGCTTCGTGGGGTGATGTTCAGTCGTGCTGGCGGCGTGATATACGCTGCCCGCGGCGAAACACGGGTGCGCGTCGCCGAGAGAGAGCAGTACGAAGGACAGCGACGCAGCGGCTGACTGGATGAGAGGAGTCTCACGAGTACAGGCTCACGCCCATTCGATCCGGTACACCTCGACGTCGAGGTCGCGCGTCTCGTCGGTGTGGTGTGTGAACTGGGCGTCGACGGTGAATGCGGCCGCGAACGCGTGTGTCACGGCACCGCCACGGTCGGCCACGAATGCGTCGATGAACGACTCGCTGCCAGCATTGTGTACGGAGTACGAGACCGCAGCGAGGTCACTTGCCGTCTCGAGAAACCGGCGGTCTGCGTGACGATTGCTGTTTTGTGCGCCGAACGGTGGGTTCATGACGAGCGTGACCGGTTCAGCCGGAGCGACCGGCGACCGTGTGGCGTCGGCGTGGACCCAGTGGATCGGCGCACTGGCGGCGACTCGGCGCTCGTTCGCGCGGGCCGTCTCGAGGGCAGCGCGGTCAAGCTCAAGAGCGATAACACGGGCGGGGCCGCGGAGGGCGGCCCCGAGCGCGAGCATGCCCGTTCCGGCACCGAGATCGACGACGGTGCGCCCGTCGACGTCACCGTTGAGGTCCGCGAGATGGACGACGTGGGCGGCAAGTCCAGGGGGTGTGTGATACTGTTCGAGGGCCGCACGCGGGGAATCGAAGCCGGCGACGACCCCGAGTTTTGCCGCCAGCGATCGCTTCGTCGCCATCTTACCGGCCAAGCACGGACTGGCTGTTGACGACTGGTACAGACGGTCGAAAAATACGGACCCGGTGACGGGCAGGAAGGCTCGATCGACCGAGAGAGAACGCGGCTACGAACTCGAACATATCATCAGCACCCGGCAGCGACACAAAAGCGCTTCGCGAGCGGTGGCTGCACGCAAACACATTTGATAGTCGACACGCCTGGACAAGTGTTAAATAGGGGAGTAACCAGAACGCTTATATGGAACGTCCGAGCCGTCAGCGCCAGCAGGAGCGGAATACGGAGCAGGAATCGGACGAAGCGGCGATTACGTGCCCGGAGTGTGATTCAAATGAGATCGTCACCGACGCCGACCAGGAGCTGATTTGTGAGGACTGTGGACTCGTACTCGACGAACAAACGATAGACCGCGGACCAGAGTGGCGTGCGTTCAACCACTCGGAGCGGCAGTCGAAGTCACGCGTCGGCGCCCCGATCACGGAGACAATGCACGACAAGGGGCTGACAACGACGATTGATTGGAAAGATAAAGACGCCTACGGCCGCTCTATCTCATCGAACAAGCGCTCGCAGATGCACCGGCTGCGCAAGTGGCAGGAGCGAATCCGTACGAAGGATGCCGGCGAACGCAACCTTCAGTTCGCACTCTCGGAGGTCGACCGCATGGCGAGCGCGCTTGGCGTGCCCCGATCGGTTCGCGAGGTCGCCTCGGTCATATATCGCCGTGCACTCGACGAGGACCTCATCCGCGGCCGCTCTATCGAGGGTGTGTCCACTGCCGCGCTGTATGCCGCCTGTAGACAGGAGGGGATCCCCCGCTCGCTCGATGAGGTCGCAGAGGTATCGCGTGTGCCACAAAAAGAGATCGGTCGGACGTATCGATACATCTCTCAGGAGCTCGGCTTGGAGCTCAAACCGGTCGATCCGAAGCAGTTCGTGCCGCGGTTTGCCTCCTCGTTACAGCTCTCAGAGGAGGTACAGTCGAAAGCGACCGAGATCATCGACGTCTCGGCCGAACAAGGACTGCTCTCGGGGAAGTCGCCGACTGGATTTGCGGCTGCTGCGATCTACGCCGCCTCGCTATTGTGTAACGAGAAAAAAACCCAGCGTGAGGTCGCAGACGTCGCGCAGGTCACCGAGGTCACCATCCGGAATCGGTACCAAGAGCAGATCGAAGCGATGGGATTCCGGTGACCTGACGGATACAGAGGAGCCACTATCCCTCAAGTCGAAGCGGACCACCAACTGGACGCGCCTCGATGAGTGGTCGGCACGCTTGGCGTACCTTCGGGATCCGGGCACGGAGGATCGGTTTTTACTTACCACCCATCGTACATCTTCCTGTGATGTACGACCACATCCTCGTGCCGACCGACGGGAGTCCAGCCTCAGACGTCGCGATCGACCACGCTATCGACCTCGCCGCGCAGTACGACGCCACGCTTCACGCCCTCTACGTCGTCGATGGAACTGCCTATTCGACGCTCGAGGCGGGTTCGGAGATCGTCGTCGAAGCGCTCGAAGAAGAGGGTGAGTCGGCAACCGAGCGTGTCACCGCGGCCGCCGCGGACGCCGGCGTCGACGTCGACTCGACAGTGACGAGCGGCACCGCATACCGGTCGATCCTCGACTACGCCGACGAGAACGAAATCGATATGATTGTGATGGGAACCCACGGCCGGAAGGGGCTTGACCGCTACCTCCTCGGCAGCGTAACCGAGCGGGTGGTCAGAACCTCCGACGTCCCGGTACTCACCGTCCGACAACCAGACGATGCGTGAGCGGCCGGTGAACCGGCAAACCGCGTGCTGATGCGCGACCCGGTCGCACATAGAGCCGTCGTAACGCCAGATCGACCGGCGCTGATTCGGGCCGCGGACGGCCGTCACTGGACCTACCGGTTACTTGACGATCACGTCTCGTCGATGGCCGGTCAACTCGCAACTGCCGGTGTCGGTGCTGGCGACCGACTCGGTGTGTTCACCGAATCGACGGTCGGGACCGTCGTGCTCGTCCACGCAGCGATGCGACTCGGCGCGGTGTTCGTACCTATCGGTGAGACCCTGACCGAACGCGAGGCTCGCGATCGGCTGACCCGCGTCGATCTCGACGCAGTGGCGTGTACCGGTGTGACCAGACCACGGGCCGCGGCCGCGGTCGACAGCCTCCCCCTGTACACGTTCGACGAGCCAGCTGATACGACTGTGAACGACGCGACACCAGGTCGGACGGCTACGGGGAGCGTGGCCCACGATTCGGCTACTGTACAGCATCACGGGTGGTCGCTTGCAGACCCACTGTGTGTGTTGTTCACCTCCGGAACGACCGGGGCACCCAAGCCGGTGTCACTCACCGCCGGGAACGTCTTCTCCTCGGCGGTCGCCTCGGCGTTCCGGTTGGGGCTCAACCCGGCCGACCGATGGCTTGTGACACTCTCGTTACACCACATGGGTGGGCTCGCTCCGGTGTACCGCTCGGCACTGTACGGGACGACGGTCGTGCTCCGGGCTGGGTTCGACGCCGAAGGTGTCGTCGCCGATCTCGAGCGCCACGGCGCCACCCTCGTTTCGCTCGTGCCGACGATGCTTCGCCGCATGCTCGCGGATCACGACACACTAGCCGACTCGCTGCGCGTCGTGCTGCTCGGCGGCGCACCGGCGAGTGAGACGCTGATCGAGCGGTGTCACGAGCGTGCCGTGCCGGTGTACCCGACCTACGGGATGACCGAGGCGGCCTCACAGGTGACGACCGCGACACCTGCGCTCACCCGTGAGCAGCCGGGGACCGTCGGGCGCCCGCTGTTTGGAACGACGGTGACGATCGTCGACGAGGATGATTGTCCCGTCGGGCAGGGCGACGCCGGTGAGATCGTCGTCAGCGGACCGACGATCACGCCTGGGTACCTGATCGACGATGGGCGTGAGACGCCGTTTGGTCCGCACGGCTTCCATACCGGTGACGTCGGGCGTCTCGACGAGACGGGGTCACTGACGGTGCTCGGTCGTCTCGACGACCGGATCGTCACCGGTGGGGAGAATGTTGACCCGGGCGAAGTGACTGCGGTGCTCACCGAACACCCAGCAGTGGCGGCGGCGGCTGTCATCGGACTTGACGACGACGAGTGGGGTGAACGGGTCGCGGCGCTCGTTGCGGCCGAAAGCGATGCCGAATCACTTGACGACGAGTCGGTACACGCGTTCATTCAGGAGCGACTTGCCGGATTCAAGCGCCCAAAGACGGTCGGGTACGTCGAGAAGCTCCCCCGGACTGTCTCGGGGACGGTTGACCGCGACGCCGTCCGCGATCGACTCCTCGCTGACGGACATGAGCTATGAGGCTGGTGCCAGCGTGTTGGACGTCGAACACGACCGTCGAGTGAGTTTTGTCCGCGGGGCCAGTACAACAGCCCGTTAGGCGCATTCGTATGTTCGTTCCAGAGAACCCACCGGCGACGTGTCCGGCCTGCGGCGACGAGTACGAGTCGGTGTCGCGACACGACGACGGCTTCCTTGTCAACCTCCTTGACAACGAGCGCTACCGACGCGTGTGTTTTCACCCGTCGACTGTCGAGGGTGCGCCGGCGCTCGACTGTTATCACCACACTCACGAGACGTCGACGGTGTCGTCGCATTCTGAGGCGACGGGTCGAGAAGTGGCCGACCCGAACGACGGGTCGACAGATGTTGTACAGCCATCCGACCGGCCGTGATCGACCGAGTCCGGCGTGCTGGACCCGAGTCACTGGGCCTCCAGCGATACTGGAGGCGGAGTGAGATGATCAGGGAGAGCGTCTCAGAAGTCGTCGCCCTCGGTGATCGAGGTGTACGCCCCGACGAGGGCTCCGGCGATACCGAGTGACTCTAAGACGGCGTGTTCGTCGACGACGGCGTTTCGCACCTCGCTGTCGGTGATCGTCGCGTTCGGGAAGACGACGGCGCGTTCGAGTGTGGTGTCGGTGACTTCTGCGCCCGACATGACGTGGACAACGTCGCCGAGGTCGGCGTTCTCGACCGTCGCATCGTCGGCGATAAGCGGCTCTCCGTCGAGCGCGTACTCGACGGTGTCGAGATAGCTCTCTGCGGTACCGATATCGTACCACGCGCCGTCAAACGTGAACGCGTGGACGGGCTCGCGCGATTGTAGCCACTGAAGGAACCAGCCGGGCTCGTCCGGGTTGTTGTCGTCTTCGAGGTACACCTCGAGGTCCGGCAGCGTCTCTGCGGGAAATCCGTAACACGCAATCGAGACCAGTGTGCTCTTGGGATCGTCCGGCTTCTCTTGGAAGTTGACGACACGGTCGCCGTCGAGCTCAACGAGTCCGTACGACTTTGCCCGTTCGAGCGAGCCGACGTCGTACGCGGCCAGCGTGGGCGTTTCTTTGGTCTCGAAGAAGTCGGCGAACTCGGCAATGTCAAAGCTAATGAGATTGTCGCCGGCGACGACGACGAGGTCGTCCTCGACGCCCTCTCTGTCGACGAGTTGGGCGAGCGCGCCGACGACGCCGAACTTTTCGTCTTCTTCGACGGTTTCTTCGATCGAGAGTGTGGGTTTCTCGAAGTCGCTCTCGGCGATGTACGACTCGAACGTCTCGGCGAACCGTTCGTTCGTCGAGACGAATACCTCGTCGATGCGGTCGTCGTCTTCAAGATCGGCGAAAATCGCGTCGATGACGGTCTGTTCGCCCACCGGGAGGAACATCTTGGGACGGTCCTTCGTGATCGGCCACAGTCGGGTGGCGTACCCGCCGGCAAGTACCACTGCCTTCATACCACCACCCTCACGGGCCCCCGTCATACTTCTTGTGTTCGACTCAATCGACTGTCGTGTCTGTGTGCGGTACGACTCAATGTGTTCAACTCCCTTACGGAGAATCGAGGAGAAAGCCTCGCGCTTCAGCGCAGGGAGGATGTCAATCAGCTATGGCGCGCGCCTCACGGGTCGCCAGAGGCGTGCCCGTGAGCGCGTGCGAGGGATGGACGAGTCGCCCGTGGGCGACGATGTGAATCGGCTGGGGAGGACGTGGTCAAACGTAGTGTCCGGAGCCTGTTGGGTGGTAGTCATCGTCTCACGGCGGCGAGGGTACACCGTGGCGACGTGTGTATGCCTCGTCGGTCGCGCACACAGGAATCACACGACTGCACGACGCACGGACACTCCTTACAGCCACCCACTCCCCAATACGTATGTAGCGGTGGGAGTGCAACCGACACGACCGTGCGATAGTCGGACACTTCTTACAGCCACACCCTCCCCAGCCGATTCTATACGTGTGTGGTGGTTGTATAATCGAGACGACTCCGCGGCACTCGGACACCTCTTTCATCCACACCCTCCCCAGCCGATTCTATACGTGTGTGGTGGTTGTATGATCGAGACGACTCCGCGGCACTCGCACACCTCTTTCATCCACACCCTCCCCAGCCGATTCGCGAGTCGCCCACGGGCGACTCGCTCATCCCTCGCACGCGCTCGCAAGCCCGCCTTCGGCGGCCTGCGAGGCGCGCGCCACAACTGAGTTTGTCACCAGTGTCTCGATGTGCTAGTGTCTTACACATGGTTGCTCGTCCTGGTTCGTATCTGAGCACACAGCGAGCACACCACCGATCAGGTGTGACAGGTGGTCGTTGTGATTAACTCAGTTGGTCACGATGAGCGGGTATGGAGACGACCCGCCAGCAGATCGCCGACCAACTCAGAGCGAGTCCGGCGACAGCCGCCGAACTCGGTGCGGCGCTATCGCTTCCGCCATCGACGGTGTACGAGCACCTCAGACACGTCGCTCAGTCGGTCGACGGCGACGAGTCGGTGCTCGTCTCACCACCGACGTGTCGCGACTGCGGCTTTGACGGCTTCGACGACCGGATAAATGCCCCCTCGCGCTGCCCGGCGTGTCGCTGTGAACGGGTGGACGAGCCGACGTTCGTGATACGATAGCGACGGGTATCGGACTCACAGCTGTTCGAGCAGCGTCGCTGCTGCGGCCGCCGAAGACGGCGGCCCCCGGGCCGTGATCAGGTCGCCGTCGACGGTAACGCTCGTGTCGGCGTCGAGCTCGGCGTCCCACTCGCCACCCGCGAGTCGCACCTCGTCTTCAACCCAGTACGGGAGCTTTCGGCCGTCCGGGAGCCGGTCGTACTCGTCGACAATCCCTTCCTCCCAGGCGTTCGGGAACCCAGTCACGGACCGGCCCTCGACGAGGTGGCCGCCGTCGGCCTCTCGGGTGAATGCTAGGATCCCGACCGCGTGACAAACGACGAGCGCGACGCCCTCGTCGCCGGCGACTGTATCGAGCAGTAGCTGCCGGGCGTGTCGATCCTGCGTGACGTCCCACACCGTTCCGTGTCCACCGGGGAAGACGACCGCGTCGTAGTCGACAGCCTCGACCGCCGCGATCGGCTCTGGATCGCGCAGTACCGGGTGGCTCTCGTGGATGTCACGAAAGCGATCGGCTGCCTCCTCACCGACGTCTTCGGGGTCTAGAGAGCGGTCATCGACGACCGGTGGGGATCCCGATGGCGTTACGACCGTCACCTCGACGCCGGCGTCTTCGAGCGTCGTCAGCGGCTCAATACACTCTTCGGCCCAATAGCCCTCCTCGCTCACGACGAATAGCGCGTGTGACATGCATCTCAACCGTTGGTCCGACGACGCAAAAGCCTCCTGCGTTGAGTACGCCCTACGCGACGCCTTTCAGTTACGCGACGCTTTCCAGTTACCGTAGAGTGTGCCCTCCTATCCGTCGCCGAGGGCATCGGTGACGACGACCTCGCCGTCGTCGACGGAGACGTTGATTAACGTCTTCACGTCGTAGTCGGTGGCGTCGAGTTCGTTCTCACCGGCCTTCTTGATGACTGCGACGACGTCGCCGACTTCAGCACCGACCTCGTCGGTGAGGGCGTCTAAGATCGCCTTCATTGTGCCCCCCGTAGAGAGCACATCGTCGAGTACGAGCACCCGGTCGCCCGACTTGACGTCGTTGATGTACATCTCCGACTCAGAGTACCCGGTCTCTTGAAACAACGGAACCTCGCCGTCGAGTCCGTACTGACGCTTGCGGATCACGACGAGCGGGATGTCGGTCATGAGCGAGAGCGCGGTCGAGATGTGGATCCCCATCGCAGCGGGGGTGACGATCTTGTCGACGTTCTCAAGTTCGGCCTTCCGGATGATCCGGATGACGATCTCACGGAGAAGCTCCGGCTTGAGCATCGGGACGCCGTCGCTTATCGGGTGGACGAAGTACTGGTACTCGCCTTTCTCGATGATCGGCGCGTCGAGGAGCGACTGCCGCAACTGGTCCATGTCGCCGGTACTCGGTGCCATTAATAAAGCGTGGCGGTTGCGCGTCGGGGTGCCTCAAATCTGCTCACGGGCGTCGATACCGGCATAGATGTACCACGCAATCGTGTAGACGGCGACGAAGAGGAGGTACCCGACCACGAGGCCGGCGGTTCGTCGTTGACCGAGTCCGTCCGGTAGGGAGACCGAGAGGACACCAAGGGCTCCAAGAAAGACGATTAGCGAGAAGAGCCCGGAGAGGAGATACACGCCGAGGTCAGAGGTGAGCCACTCACGCATGGCTGGCGAGACGACAGGAGGGAGTAAACCGCCATCGGTTCTGTCGTGCGGCCGAGAAACGAGTCGCAAAATCACATCCGTCCGTCGCCAAATCGCATCCGTCCGTCGCCAGATTGCAACCACTATATGCCCCCGGGCCCACGCACTCGTATGAACGGGAATCGGTTTGGCCGACTCTTTCAGCTGACGACCTACGGCGAGAGTCACGGCGACGCCATGGGCGTCACCGTCTCCGGCGTCCCCGCTGGCGTCGAACTCGACGAAGCGGCCATCCAGGCACAACTCGACCGACGAAAGCCGGGCCAGTCGATGATAACGACCTCACGTGGCGAGCCCGACGAGGTGATGGTGAACTCTGGGGTAGAAGACGGCTACACCACCGGTACCCCGATTGGGATGGTAATTCAGAACAAAGACGCCCGCTCTGGAAAGTACGAGCCGTACGTCACCGCTCCTCGACCGTCACACGGCGATTACACGTACTCCGCGAAATTTGGCACTCGAAACTGGGGCGGGGGTGGGCGCTCATCGGCGCGTGAGACGGTGAACTGGGTCGCCGCCGGGGCGGTCGCAGAACAGGTGCTTGCGGCGTCCGAGTACGACGTCCAGATCAAAGCTCACGTTAACCAGATCGGCGACGTCCGCGCCGACGAGGTGAGCTTCGAGCAGTTGCTTGAGCGGTCCGAAGAGAACGACGTGCGCTGTGCAGACCCCGAAGCGGCTGCCGAGATGCAGTCGCTTATCGAGACGTACCAGGAGCGCGGTGACTCCATAGGCGGCTCGATATACTTCGAGTGTCGGGGCGTGCCACGCGGACTCGGAGCGCCGCGGTTCGACAGCTTCCCCGCCCGTCTCGGACAGGCGCTATTCTCTATCCCGGCGACGACCGCGGTGGAGTACGGACTCGGCCGGGCAGTGTCCGACGTCGCCGGCAGCGACCGCAACGAGGACTGGACGTTTGATGACGGCGAGTCGTTCGACCACGTGGTAAGCGATGAGGGTGACCCGGTTCCGGTCGGGAACGACCACGGCGGGCTCCAAGGTGGTATCACCACTGGTGAGCCGATCTACGGCGAAGCAGTGTGGCACGCGCCGACGTCGATCCCGAAGAAGCAGCGGTCGGCCGACTGGGAGACGGGCGAAGAAAAGGAGGTCCAAGTCGTTGGCCGTCACGACCCCGTCCTTCCGCCCCGGGCGGTGCCAGTGGTCGAGGCGATGTTGCACTGTACAGTGCTCGATTTCATGCTGCTAGCCGGACGTATCAACCCCGATCGGATCGACGCGAACCCGGGCGAGTACGACACGGCCTACCATCCGAACAACCCCCGAAGCACAGAGTGAGCACGCAACCCCCATAACACGGTCTCTTCCGCAGTTGAACGCATGTCTGCGGCACGCGAAATGACAGGCGTACCCGGGTTGTGTGACTGGTAGCCGTACCCGGGATGGGTATTGTCACGCCCGCGCGCGTGCGTCGGGTTTATAAGCCATCACGAACTATCTATGATACGTTCTATGCCAGAGGAGACTGAATATGGAGCAGGCCAGATACAGGTCTTAGAGGGCCTGCAGGCCGTCCGTAAGCGTCCGGCGATGTACATTGGATCGACGGACGACCGCGGGCTCCACCATCTCGTCTACGAGGTCGTCGACAACGCTATCGACGAGGCGCTCGCGGGGTACTGTGCGTCGATCCAGGTCACCGTCCACGACGACGGATCCGTGAGCGTCCACGACGACGGCCGCGGCATCCCGGTCGACACTCACGAAAAGTACGACCGGCCGGCACTCGAGGTGATCATGACGGTGTTACACGCCGGTGGGAAGTTCGACTCGAAGTCGTATCAGGTGTCTGGAGGGCTCCACGGTGTCGGTGTCAGCGTGGTCAACGCACTCTCAGAGAGACTCGAAGTCGAGGTGCGGCGCGACGGTGGCGTCTACAAACACTCGTTCAGTCGCGGCGAGCCAGAGCCCAACGGCTTTGAACAGGTTCGTGAGCTAGCGCCCGACGAGGACACCGGCACTGCGATCCGGTTTTGGCCCGACGAGGAGATATTTGAGACGACGACGTTCACCGCGTCGACGCTCGCAAACCGGCTCCGCGAACTCGCCTTTCTCAACTCTGGCGTCGAGATTACCCTCGCCGACGAGCGTGCAGGGACAAAAGAGTCGTTCCGCTACGACGGCGGCATCCGCGAGTTCGTCGGATACCTCAACGAGACCCGTACGCCGATTCACGAGGATGTCATTTACTTTGCTGATGAGGCCGACGACGTGCACGTCGAGGTCGCGCTGCAGGCGACCGAAGAGCTACAGGGCTCCGTACACGCCTTCGCAAACAACATCAACACCCGGGAAGGAGGAACACACCTTACGGGGTTCAAGACTGCACTCACCCGCGTCATCAACGACTACGCCAACGAACACGGGCTCGTTGACGACCTCGACGCTAACCTGACCGGTGAGGACGTTCGTGAGGGACTGACGGCCGTGGTGTCGGTTAAACACCCGGACCCGCAGTTCGAAGGACAGACCAAGACGAAGCTTGGAAACAGCGAGGTTCGCGGCGTTGTTGAGTCGGCGACACACCAGAAGCTGGGGACGTTCCTAGAAGAGAATCCAGATACTGCTCGAACGATCGTCCACAAAGCAGCCGAGGCCGCACGAGCCCGAAAAGCGGCGAAGAAAGCAGAGGAGCTGACACGCAGAAAGTCGGCACTGGAGTCGACGGCGCTACCAGGCAAACTCGCTGACTGTCAGACCCGCGACCCGGCCGAATCGGAGCTCTTCATCGTGGAGGGTGACAGTGCCGGCGGAAGCGCCAAACAGGGCCGTAACCGGAAGAACCAGGCGATTCTACCGATCAAAGGGAAGATACTCAACGTCGAGAAACACCGTCTCGATCGGATCCTGGAGAACAACGAGATTCGTGCACTTATCACCGCCATCGGTGCCGGTGTCGGCGAGGAGTTCGACGTCGAGGAGGCACGGTACAACAAGCTGATACTCATGAGCGACGCCGATGTTGACGGCGCCCACATCCGGACGTTGCTTCTCACGCTTCTGTACCGACACATGAAGCCACTTCTCGAAGCCGGCTACGTATACGCCGCACAGCCGCCACTGTACCGAATTCGAAACGGTGGGGAGACGTACGACGCCATGACCGAGGAGGAACGTGACGCGATCGTGGCGTCGAAGTGTGATGGATCGCCGGATCAGGTACAGCGATTCAAGGGACTCGGCGAGATGAACCCAGAACAGCTGTGGGAGACGACGATGGACCCGGAAAATCGGATCCTCAAGCGGATCAACGTCGACGATGCGGCCGCGGCCGATCGGATGTTCAGTGTGCTGATGGGTGACGCTGTTGAGCCGCGAAAACAGTTCATCAAAGAACACGCGACCGAAGCGGAGTGGGTAGACATATGAGCTCGGAAACACCGCCAACAGACCCCGGAGACGTTCGCGCCGCACAGGTGACGAACGCGCGTATCGAAGACGAGATGGAGCAGTCGTACATCGACTATGCGATGTCGGTCATCGCGGGTCGAGCGCTCCCTGACGTCCGCGACGGATTAAAACCAGTTCATCGGCGGATTCTCTACGCGATGCACGAAGCGGGCGTCACGAGCGGCGCCGCTCATCGCAAGTCGTCATCGATCGTCGGCGAGACGATGGGTGATTACCACCCGCACGGCGATAGCGCGATCTACGACACGCTCGCGCGAATGGCCCAGGACTTCTCGATGCGCTATCCACTCGTGGATGGACAGGGGAACTTCGGCTCCGTCGACGGTGACCCTCCGGCGGCGATGCGGTACACCGAGGCTCGGATGTCGCCGATAGCCGAGGAGCTGTTGGCCGACATCGAACGCGACAC
The DNA here is from genome assembly GCF_059623105.1 of Halorubrum orientale. Taxonomy (NCBI): domain Archaea; kingdom Methanobacteriati; phylum Methanobacteriota; class Halobacteria; order Halobacteriales; family Haloferacaceae; genus Halorubrum; species Halorubrum orientale. Next base: position 118,041 of record NZ_JBSPSR010000007.1, read on the forward strand.
GGTCGATTTTGAATCAAACTACGACGACCGACTCAAGGAGCCCGCAGTGTTGCCGTCGGCGTTCCCGAACCTGCTCGTGAACGGGTCCTCGGGGATCGCCGTTGGTATGTCGACTAACGTCCCACCGCACAACCTTGGGGAGGTGATCGACGCGACTGTCGAGCTAATTGAAGACCCCGGCTCCACCGTCGAGGACCTGATGGACCACGTGAAGGGACCGGACTTCCCCACAGGTGCGAACATCGTCGGCCGAAACGCCGTTCACAAGGCGTACAAGACCGGCCGAGGACGGATCCGGGTCCGTGCTGAGTTCGAGGTGAATCACGAGGCGGGTCGAATCGTGATCACTGAGCTCCCATTCCAGCAGAACAAGTCACGGCTCGTCGAACGAATTGCCGAGGACGTAAACGACGGGTCGATCGAGGGGATCCGCGATCTCCGTGACGAGTCAGACCGAGACGGCATCCGCATCGTCGTCGAACTCGCCCGTGACGCGATCGCTGACGTCGTAAAGAACCAGCTGTTAGAGAGTCACCTTGAGCGGACGTTCGGGGTTATCAACCTCGCGCTCGTCGATGGCTCGCCGCAGGTGCTCGATCTGAAAGAAACGCTTGAGCACTACGTCGACCACCGCCGTGAGGTGGTTCGGCGACGGTCTCGCCACGAGCTTACAGAGCGTGAAGACCGTGCACATATCCTTGAAGGCCGACTGAAGGCGCTCAAGAACGTCGACGACGTTGTCGAGACGATTCAGGACTCAGAGGACCGGTCGGCCGCGAGAGCAGCGCTCGAACACGACTACGGCTTCTCTGAGGCGCAGGCTGAACACATCGTTCGGATGCAGCTCGGGTCGTTGACCTCTCTCGAGACACAGGAGATCGAGTCGGAGTACGAGGACGTCGTCGACCGGATCGAACGGTTAGAGACGATCCTCCAAGATGCCAACGAACTCGACGCCGTGATCATCGACGAGCTTGAGTCGGTCAAGTCGGCGTACGATGACGACCGCCGAACGAGCTTCATCGAGGACACCGGGACGGTCACCCACGAGGATCTGATACCGGAAGCCGAGTACGTCGTCACGATGAGCGAGGATGACTATATCAAGCGAATGCCACTAGAGACGTTCCGGACGCAAAATCGTGGTGGCAAGGGGATCATCGGCGCCGATCTCAAACGCGGTGACCAGGTCTCGTCGGTGTTCGTCGCTAACTCACACGACTATTTGCTCGTGGTGACGAACCACGGACAGATCTACCGGCTGAAGACGTACGAGATCCCCGAGCTGTCGCGGACCGCCCGCGGGAAGTCGGCCGTGAATCTGCTTGATCTCGACGACGGCGAAGAGATCGAGGCGGTGGTGAACACGGCCGACCTCGATGATGATGAGTTCCTCACGATGGTGACTCGAGACGGCTACATCAAACGGACGAGCGTTGGAGCCTTCGAGAACATCCAGTCGACCGGTATCCGAGCGATTCGGCTCGAAGACGGAGACGAACTCGTCGACGTCGAAGTGACGGATGGCACCCGTCATATCGTGATTGGGAGTCGAGACGGCATGGCGATCCGGTTCGATGAGTCAGACGTCCGCCCGATGGGTCGTACCGCACGTGGAGTCATTGGAATAAACCTCACTGCCGGTGACGCTGTTGCCGGTGTCGCAGCGATCGACGAGGGGTACCACAATTGGGTGCTCACCGTGACCGAGAACGGCTACGGCAAGCGCTCGGATCTTGATGAGTACCGGCCACAGTCGCGGAACGGTAAGGGCCTCGTTGACATTAAGACCGGATCGAGAAACGGGAGCGTGGTCGCTATCGAGGCGGTCACGTACGGGGACCACCTCGTCGCGATGAGCGCTGACGGCCAGATCGTCCGCACGCGCGTCGAAGAAATCTCTACTGTGAGTCGCAACACGATGGGTGTCATTGTGATGGACCTTGAGCCGGACGATGAGGTTGCTGCCGTCGACATCGTCCCCGAATCGGCGTATACTGATGACGGGGCGGCCGACGACGGAGCGTCCGGCGAGGAAGCGGGGACTGAGGAGGCGTGAGCCGATCGGGCGGTGACCTCAGCGGGGGTGTCGCCGGAATCGACTGCTACCGCGACATCGACTACTGGTCGCCAACTGCCTCAGCAACCACCCCGTAGTCGGGCTCTTGTCCCGGGTTGTCGGCTAGCCAACGGAATCCGACGACTCCCGTCGCATCGATAACGAAGACGGCGCGACGAGCCACGGTGTCGACGCCGTAGCGGTCAAACGACTCGACCACGTTGTACGCCTCGATCGCGTCGTGGTCGGGGTCGGCGACGAGGCCGAACGGGAGGTCGTACTCCTCGCGGTAGGCGTTGAGTGCGTGCGGGAGGTCAGTACTGATACCGAAGACGGTCGTGTTTGCTGGGAACGCATCAAGATCGTCACGAAGCGTGCGCATCTCGTCGGTGCACGTGCGCGAGAAAGCCGCCGGGAAAAACGCCAGTACGACCGGTCCATCACCGAGGTGATCACGCAGCGTGAACGGCTCGATATCGTCGGTCACGAGTGTGGCAGCGAACAGGGGGGCGTCGTCTCCTACATCCACCATATGCTATGTATCGGCTTGAGGGGATATATACGGGCTGGTCTAGTCGATTTTCCCGGGGCTGGACCCCTAGAAGGCAAAAAGACTATAATCGCAACAGGGTTACGGACGGGTAGAGATGGCAACTGCGATCCCACTAATCGGCGGCATTCCGGCGGGTCCGGAGCTCCTCATCATCCTGCTCGTGTTGGTGCTGCTGTTCGGTGCCAACAAGATTCCGAAGCTGGCCCGATCGACCGGCCAGGCGATGGGCGAGTTCAAGAAGGGCCGCGAGGAGGTCGAAGACGAGCTGCAACAGATGCAAGACGGTGAGGCTGCTGAGGCGGCACCCGACACCGTCGAAGAGAGCGACGAGCTTGAGAGCGAAACCGAACCGAGCGCATAAACACTTCCTCACCGTACGGGAGCCCGTTCCACACAGCAGCCCGGTTGGGCGCGTGGCCTAGCGGATAGGGCGAGGGGTTCCTAACCCCTCGATCGCGGGTTCGAATCCCGTCGCGCCCGTGAGCGAGCGCAGCGAGCGAACGGACGCGACTGACCCACGCTCGCTGCGCTCGCGTGGATCCCGTCGCGCCATATCTTCCACTGTACTTGCTCACGGGCGCGACTGACCCACGCTCGCTGCGCTCGCGTGGATCCCGTCGCGCTCGTACCAATTGCGGTGCCCATGTCTGTATGTCAGGTCTCAGCTGTGGAAGACGTCACGTCGCCGGTGCGTCTATGCGACGGAACGAACGACTTGCGAGCCACACGGCAAACACGGAGATAACGAGTGTCGCGCCTGCAAGGATCGCTCCTGGCTCGTACAGCAATGGCGGGTGGTATCCAAGACCGTAATCGACGACGACATTAGTGACGCCGAGACAGAGCGCGAACACAAGCGCACCAGGTGTCGTTCGACCGAAAGTCGGAAACAACAGCGCAATGGCGACAAAAAGCAGGTGCGTGCCGAGCACGCCCCAGTAGTACACCCACGCATCGGGAGCCGAGACGTACGCGTCGAACGCGAGATTGAGCGATACGAGCGGCCACACACCGAACTGGACGAGCCACACGAACGAGACCGTATAGAGGTACGCACGCCCCCGAGTCGCCGGTACCGACGTGAGCGGCGCACCAGACACAACGGTCGGTGCGATCGTCACAAGCGAGATGAGACACAGTGCGGTGGCCACCGCAGAATCGGCGTACAGGGGCCAGAGAGCCACCGGAACTGACGAGAGCGTGTCGAGATAGTACGCCACGCCAACGCCCACCATCGCCGCCGTTAGTACCGCGACAGCCGCGAGACTCCGTGGTTGACCGAGCAACTCGGCCGCAGCCGCATTGCGGACCCGGCGGCGCACTCGCGCGTCGCCGAGACGACGGAGATGACTCACGCGAGTATCTGTGGTGCGAGACAGGTAAAACCGCAACGGGTGCTGGTACATCGTCGCTGCGGAGGTTTATACCAGAAGCCGCGGCCAAGCCGGATATGACCCAGGAACCGGCCGAACACGCTCGCCCGACACCAGCACCGTTAGGGTCAGTCACGACCGGTCCAACAGATGGTGGTACGCTATCTGCAGCCGTCGACCGCGCAAAGCGGATGGGCGTGGCGCTGGCTAGTGTGGTTGACGAGCGGACCGTCGATGTGGACTCAGTACTCAACGAGGACGCGTTTTTTACTACGACAGACGGCACCGAGACGCTGGTGACGCGATACGACCTTGAGCAGGCCGTCTCGACCGACGCGAAGACACACCTGCGTGAGGTAGACCGATACTGGGTCGACAAACCGCACGCATTCGTGATCGTATTCTGGTCAGAAACGGAGAACGAAGCGAAATATTACGTTGTTCAACCGCACCTCACGCGGGTTGAGACGGACCTTCTCACGTTCTTGACGGCCGAACTCCGCTCGTCGATTCCGTATGCCGACGAGCTTGGGACCGCGTCGCGAGCGGAGCGGCGCGCAGTCGTCATCGACGAGTATCGACGTTTGCTCGATCGGTACGGTCTCTCCCCATACGCTCTATCGGGAGGCGACGCCGAGGGAGGAGGACCGAGCACTAGTGGTCCCAGTTGTGATTCAACAGGGTGGATCACGGATACGGTTGACGCTGCCACTGAGGCGGTCGCACGTATCACCGCCGAAGCAGTACAGATTCCCAAGCGACTCAGCGGCGGGAGTACGGCATCGCACGCGATAGGGACAACGAACTCGTCGGTGGACTCAACGACGCTCTCGCCTACACAGGTGGCGAAGCTGCAGTACCACCTGACGTGCGACTTTGTCGGCTACGGGGCCATCGACCCGATCACACACGACGTTCGTGTTGAGGACATCTCCTGTGACGGCTACAACTCACCCGTCTTTGTTCACCACACCGAACACGAGCAGCTTATTACGAATCTACAGCACGCCCGCGACGAACTCGACAACTTCGTTAGGCGGCTCGCACAGGAGGCAGGAAGTGGTATTTCGACGCGACGTCCGCAGGTAGACGCGACGCTTCCGGACGGCTCACGCGCACAGCTCACCTTGGGTCACACAGTCGCTGACCACGGAACGAACTACACGATCAGACAGTTTGCTGATGTGCCGTACACGCCTGTCGACCTCCTCAGCTGGGGGACGTTTTCGCTCGACCAGATGGCGTTTTTGTGGCTCTGTGTCGAGAATGATAAGAACCTGATTTTCGCCGGCGGGACCGCCTCCGGGAAGACTACTTGTCTGAATGCGATCTCGTTGTTCATTCCGTCGAACGCGAAGATTGTCTCTATTGAAGACACCCGAGAAGTCGAACTCCCACAACGCAACTGGATCGCGTCGGTCACGCGGCCGGGATTTTCTGTAGACGACAGTGACGCCATAGACGAGTTCGACCTCCTCGAGTCGGCGCTCCGACAGCGCCCGGAGTACATCGTCGTCGGCGAGGTACGGGGTGAGGAGGGCCGGACGGCGTTTCAAGTGATGTCGACCGGCCATACGACGTACACCACCTTTCACGCCGATAGTGTCGACGAGGTCCTCAGGCGCTTCACGACCGACCCGATCAACGTCTCAAAGAGCATGTTTACGGCGCTCGATTTGGTGTGTGTACAGCGGTCGACGCGCATCGGTGGCCAGCGGGTGAGACGAAACACCTCCATTACAGAGGTGAACCGATATGACCCCGAAAACGACGAGATAACCGTCAAAGACGTGTTTCGGTGGCGGGCCGACGCGGATGCGTTCGAGCAGCTAGCTGAATCGAGTATTCTCGAGCAGATACGACGCGAACGGGGATGGAGTCGGGACCGGCTCGAAACGGCGCTTCGGCGCCGCCGAGTCGTATTATCGTACCTCATTACGCAGGATATCACGGACTATGCAGCGGTCGCAGCGACCCTGCAGGCGACGATACGCGATCCAGAGGCTGTCCTCGAATCGATAGCCAGCAGGACGCTATCGGAGTCACTCGATGGGCTCCGGACGATGGAGTCGATACAGATCGACGTCGATCCGAAAACCGAAGCGATGACCCCGCGGCCATCGCCGAACGAGACACTCCGGGAAACGGCTGCCGCCGTGCTCGCGGAGGCAACTCCACCACTCTCGAGACGTGCAAATACATCGCGCGTCAAATCGAGAGAACGCCAGTCGGCCAGTCCGGATACCACGCCACCTGAGCGCTCCAGTCCGTCGACTGACATCGGAGATATTCGACCGGGCGACATCACACGATGGATCGGCACACGCGGAAGCCAGAGTGAGGGTAGCGTCGATGGGTAAGGAAGCAGAGACGAACTCCACTCCGGGAACGGCAGTCACTGACTGGGACCACCGAGGTGTGGACCGACTCAAGCGTGGTGACTGCACCGGGTGTATCAGTCGATTGGTCGACCGGATTGGCCGTCGTTTGACACCGTGGTTCCGTCAGTGGGTCGATCCAAGCGGAACAATGATCAGCAGTGTTGATCGCGCGCTCGTGCAGGCAAACATAAGCGGGACGGCCGCAGCGTACCTGACGCGGGCGGTCGGTATCGCAGCCGTCACGGGGGTGTTTCTCACGGCTGTGGGCGCAGTGTTTGGGTACGGGCTGTTCGGCACAGTCTTAGCCACTGGACTAGCCGGTGTGACTGTTGGGGGGCTCGGAGGCATCGGGGGCGCCGTCGGGTGGCTGCTGCGGCCGTACGCGCACGCAGCGCGTCGGAGACGGGCGATCGACCTGCTGCTCCCGGACGCAGTCGCGTACGCGTACGCCCTCGCTGCGGGCGGCCTCGATCAGCTCGCCCTGCTTGAGGCGCTTGCCGGTGCTGAGGATGCTTACGGCGAAGTGTCGGTGGAATTTCAGCGCGTCGTTTCGGAGATGCAGTACGCCGGGACGGATTATCAGAGCGCGCTCCGTCGACGATCGGATGCGACGCCGTCAGAGTCGTTGTCGGCGTTCATTGAGGATCTGGTCGCTGTCGTTGATGCTGGGGGACGTATCGATCCCTTCCTACGAGAGAAAACAGAGCGCTACCGCCGACTGAACAGGCGTGATCAAGAGCGTCGTCTTGAGACACTCGAACTATTTGGTGAGCTATACGTGACGCTCTCTTTGTTTCCGCTGCTTTTGATCATCGTCCTCGTCGTCGTGGCGACGATGGGGGAATCGACCACCAGACTCATTTTCGTGACGGTGTATGCGTTGATCCCGCTTTCAGGGGCCGTGTTCCTGGTGCTCGTGGCGGCTGTGATGCGGGACGAACCGGGCGATGGCTCCCTCGATACACCCAGTCCGACTGCCGACGGTCGTGCTCAAGAGGAGAACGTCGATTCAGCCAGTGAGTCAGCCATCGACGGAGAGGCGCTATTCGACCAGATCGGTGTAGCGAGACAGAGACACCGAATCGCGTCGGCGCTTCGGGCCCCACAAGATCTCCTGCAGGAGCACCCATACTACTCACTGTTGGTAACGCTTCCGCTTGCGATGGGGCTCGTGGCTGTAGCGGGCCTCTCCGGTCACGCGCCGGTCGTGCCGACGGCATGGATCGAGCGTCCAGTCCGGTCGACCGCCATCTGGGTGTACGTACCTGTGGCTGTCGTCGTCGGGCCGCTTGGCGTCATTGCTGAGTGGAATCGGCGAACAAGTCGAGAGGTCACCGACCGACTCGCAGAGACGCTTCGAACCCTCGCAGCCGCAAACAAGACGGGACAGACGCTGGTAGAAGCGCTCCGTACCGTTTCGGCGGGGTCCTCTGACCCGCTTGCGAGGGAGCTGAGAGATGTACACACAAAGGTTACAAACGGGATGCGACTGCACAAAGCACTCGTCGAGTTCAACAACGCGTACGCTGAGCCGAGACTCGCGCGAACGGTCACACTGATCGCGGACGCACGATCCGCGTCGTCACAGATCGCTACAGTGTTGACCACGGCGGCCGAAACAATTGAGGTACGCGACGAGCTTGAGCGCGAACGACGGTCACGCACGCGAATACAGGTAACCGTCATTGGGGTAACGTACCTCACGATGCTTGGTGTGATGGCCGTGTTACAGACACAGCTCGTCGGTGCCCTCGGCGGGCTCTCTTCAGGCAGTGCATCTGCGGGCATGGCCACCAGCGTCGGTGGTGCCGGTAGCGGCGTCGGTATCGATCCGGCCCTGCTCTCGCTCGCGTTCTTTCACGCGGCGACCGTGCAGGCGGTCGTTTCGGGAGTAGTGAGCGGGTATCTACGTGCCGGTGAGCTTCGGGCTGGCATCCCGTTTATCCTCGCATACGGTGCGGTGGCACTGGGAGTATGGAGTGTCATCGGATGAATACTGACAGCACACACATCGGACGGCGGCGGGCACAGACGCAGATCGACTTCGTCATCGCTGCCGGGCTCCTCGTGTTAGTGATCGGAGCCGCTATTGGGGCGATGCTCCCGCTCGGAGAGGTGACGACGTATACGACCGGCGGATCGGCGGCCGCCGACCAGATCGTTGCCGACCGAATCGCTGCGTGGCTCATCGACCTGCTTGGGGCGACCACAGATGGGCCCGGTGGGCCGCCTGTCCTCCACGTGGCCTCCGAGCCGGGAACCCTCTCGCCGGTCTGTAGTGTCGCGTTCTTTACTGCAGACAAGCGATTGGCAGCGGGCGCTGGGTGTCCATTTACGGACGTCAAGGTACACGGGCTGGTCGACAGCGGCGGCCTTCGTCTCGCTGTTCATGAGCTCGACGATCAGCCTGCGGTTGAACAGGCAATCACTCTCAGTGTCGAAACGAATCGGGGCCACATCACCGGTCGGCTTGATCGGTCGACCGCGGGCAGTTCGGTCACACATTCGGTCGACTCTCCGCTCACTGGCTCGGCCGTGTCAAGCCGAGTCGTCTCGATCGGCGGGCGCGCGTACGTCCTCACAGTGTGGGTGTGGTGATAATGTCACCACAAACTACTACCGAGGTCAGGTCAAGTGGTCGAGGACAAGCACACACAATCGAAGTCGCGCTCGCGGCGCTGGTGTTCGTTTCGACCGTCAGCGTGGCGATACAGGCGATGCCTCCCGCTGTGGCGACCACCCCGGACGCGACTCCCGAGGGGGGCTCACTCCATCGGACGACCGCAGTCGACCTCCTCGAGACGAGCGCAGCGAACGGCGTACTCCTCGAAACTGTCTTGTACTGGAATCCAGTCGCCGACGCCGTCGCCGGACCCACCGGCAACGGGTCGTACAGCGAAGCTATTCCCCCGACAGCGTTCGGGCGAACGCTCGAACGCACCTTTGGAAGCCGCGGGCTCGCGTTCACTCTGACGGTGGTCTACCGAACCGAAGACATGTCCGGCACCTCGACAGTCGATCGCCAGCCAATCGTGGAACTTGGCGTCCCAAGTAAAACTGCGGTAACCGCGAGTCGTATGATAACGATACCGGCGGACGCGTCACTGACTGCGCCCGGATTCAACGATAGAACGCTCATGCAGCTTGATGCCAGCTCTGACGAACGATTTTACGCGCCGCCAACCAGTGATGGGGCGGTGTACGCCTCTGTGGAGGTGGAACTCGTCGTATGGCGTCCATGAAAGACCACATCGCTACTCGGCCGAACAAGGCGACGCCAGCGCGTGCACAACTGCTCGCGCTGACCGCTATCATCGTCGCTGTGATGCTCCTCACACTCGTACTACTGGTAAACACGGCGGCGTACACGGTTGCCGAGACGACCGATGAGACGACACCGGGCGATGACGCAGTGCGCTATCGAGCAGCAGCCGTCGACGGCACAGACCGGATCCTCCGCGCAGTGAACCGCGCCGAGCATGAGACGCCACAATCAGCACGCAAGGGCGTCGTCTCCGGGATCGAGAGGCTCGATGTCGACTTGGCGCGGAGCGCTGCAGACCGGGGATCAGTTGGACACCTCGAAACGAGCCTATCACGGACCACTCCAGGGTGGATCGTATCGGCCGACGGGACAGACGGATCATTGGTGAACGAGAGCGGAGCGACCGCTTACACCGTTGCCAGCAACGTGGACCGGTCGCGTCGAGTCACGCTCGTCTTTGACCCTGCGAAGCTCGAGCCGACGACCCGCCAGAATACGAGTGAGGAAGCGTTTCACGTCGTCTTCGAGACGCCATCGACGACAACAGCGGTGTACGTCTACCGGACGGCAGCAGGTGTGGTCGTCGCGGCCGGGACCGACGGAGAGACACCGAGGGTCGTCTGTACTGTATCCGCTGTAACCGACGACGCGTTGCTCCGGCTTGCGTTGAGCACCGAGCGACTTGAGACGACCCGGTGTCCCGGGTTGTGGCCGTCGGAGGCGCTCGCGACCACACAACCGTACCGGATTGGTGTCGAGAACGCGGATGCAGTCCACGGCAGGCTGACGGCAACGGTACAAACAGCCACCACACCCGCGTCGCCTCCGCCCGCTGGGCACAATGGCATCACACCGGGTGTCTACGACACCACGGTTGCTGTCGCGTACGCGACCGAGACGCAACGCTTCGAAACGGCGGTTCGGGTAGCCCCGGGTGAGCCACGTGCGTGAGCCGACATACGGGGACAACAGAGCGGCGAGTACGGTTGTTGGATACGTCGTCGCACTCGCGGTGAGCGCGCTCTTTCTTACCGCGTTCACGGTCAGTCTCGGAGGCCTTACCGAGACACACACAGAACGAATGGTAACGGACCAGCTCACCGTAATCGGAGAGACAACCGCGGGGGAGCTCGAGCGAGTGGATCGACTCGCGCGGACGGCAGAGGCTGACCGGGCCGAGACACTGCCTCATACGGAGGCGACCTCACTTGTCGCACAAACCACCGTCGACCTTCCAGCACATATCGGCGGACACGCTTACTCTATAACCGTGACTGCTGACGCGGTCGTCGTGCAGAGCAGCCATCCCGCGAGGGCAGTCAGTTTCGTGCACCGTTCGCGAGTCACGGTGACCGAGCGGACTGTTCGTGGCGGACCGGTGATGGTAGTGTACCGACCAGACTCACGCGACCCGACGGCCGGCCGAATCGTGGTGCAAGAGCGATGAGCGGCGGCGATCCTGTGAGACACGCCACGATGTCGTCGCCGCTGGGTCACCCCGATATGCGGGGAGTCAGCGACGTGGTGGGGTATGTGCTGGTGTTCGCGCTGATCATCGGAGCAACCATTCCGATCCTCGCCGTTGGTACCACAGAGCTTGAGGACCAACGCGATCGCGTGTACGTCGCCGGTGGCGAACGAGCAATCGCGGCCTTTTCAGAAGTGATGGGTGCAATCAGGCGATCTGAAAGCCGTGGAGGAGCGGTGGTGCTGCACGCCGGCAGGGGAGAACTCACGATCGCGCCTACGACGACAATGACTGTTGAGCAGGTCGATGCAAGGGGCCAACGGGTCGGAACACACGTGACGCACCGAGTCGGGTCGGTCGTATACAGCCGGGATGACACCGTCAGCGGCTACGAGTCCGGCCTTCGGTTTCGAACGGATAACACTGGGACGGTAGGTCGCGACAGGCCACCGATCGTCACACTGGGTGGATCGGCAGATCGAACCGTCGTCACGCTCGTCGGTACGCGACCGGCCGCTGGGGCAGCCACCGTCACTCAGACGGGACCCGTTCACGTGCGAGCCTCGGTTGTTGACCGTCGCCGAATTGAGCTCCCGGAGTCGGCTGTCGCTCCCCATGTGATTCGACTCCGTATTGACTCCCCTCGAGCGGGTGCCTGGGCAAACGCACTGGGAGCGGTTGACGGCGTCACCGTCGACCAATCGGCGACGACATCTGCGGCAGTCGTAGCGACGTTCGATAAAGATGCCACCGTATCCGTTCGTGTGGTCATCGTTGAGATCTCCGTCAGCGGGTACCCAGCTGATAGACACTTACACGCGCAACCAATGGGGATCGCGGACGTGCAACTTAACACTCGTGATGGGTGAGTATCGGTATGGCGATTGGGTCGGTCCCCGACGAGAAGCGACGGTTCAGGCGCGCCGCGGGGGTGAACGTGCTCGGCAACGCAGCGAAGATCGCCGCCGAAGGAGCTGCCGGGCTCGCTTTCGGCAGCGTGGCGCTGCTGGCAGACGCCGCCCACTCGGTCGCGGACCTCGTCGCCAGCGTAGTGGTGCTGGTGTGGGGTGGGACACAGTACGACGGTCCAGACGCCGAACATCCGCACGGCCACCAGCGAATCGAGCCGCTGACCGCGTTGTTCGTTGGCGCCGTGATCGTCGTGTTGGGCGTCAACCTCCTCTGGAGTTCAGTCGAGGGGCTACGGTTCGGCAGCGACGTGCGGTTTAGCGGACTCCTATTTATCGCGCTGGCGTTCTCGATAGCGGATATGTACCTCCTGTACTGGTATACACGCCGGGTGAACAGCGACCTCGGCTCGACCGCACTCGACGCGCTCGCTGCAGACTGTCTCAACGACATCTACACCAGTGTGGCCGCGGTCGTCGGTGTCGCCGGTGTCTTCTTCGATATCCCGGTGCTCGACCCACTGGCTGGCGCACTCGTGAGTCTCGTCGTCGTCTATCAAGGCGTCGAGATTGGCCGGGAAAATGTGACGTATCTCGTCGGCGGTGCACCGCCACCGGGCGATCGTAACCGCGTCGTCGAGGCGCTTCGAGCCCACCCGGCGGTCGTCGGGGTCCACGATCTGAAGGTGTTTTACGACGGCACCGACCTCGAAGTAGAGGTCCACACGGAAGTCGACGGCGAGATGACCCTCCGACGAGCCCACGAGATAGAGACCGAGCTCGTCACCCGCCTGCAATCGCTGACCGGGGTTGGTGACGTCCACGTCCACCTCGATCCCTCTGGGGTTGGAGAGTGGAAGGAAGCGGGGGAGACGCCCATTTCCGAGCTAGCGTCGAGCGATGACCGCGAGGCCGCAGAGACGCGCGGCCCTGAGACGGGACGGCGCAGCCGGAGTACCGACGACCGGTGAGAACACTAAGATCGTGCGGATTATAGCCTTCGCAGCATTATATTGAGTATGTTCGGTCATCGCTGGCTGGAGATGACCTGGCGTGACGGACTGTTTTTACACTGGCCCGTCGATCCATCCGTGGTCGCTAACACGTTGCCGGCCGGCCTAGAGGTTGCGACCTACGAGGGGGGCGCGTACCTCGGTGTCGTGCCATTCGTCATGGAGTCAATTCGGCCGCGAGGGTCGCCTATCGACCGGTCGTTCCCCGAGCTCAACGTACGCACGTACGTCACGGGGCCGGCCGGACCTGGCGTCTACTTCTACAGTCTCGACGCAGCCGATGCGATCGGTGTGACACTTGCCAGACGCCTCTTTTCGCTGCCGTACTATCGGGCACAGATGCGCGTGGATCGCGACGAGGACGCGATCACGATCACGAGCGACCGGACGCACGGTGGCGACGCCCGAGTGACGTTCGACGCGACGTACGAACCGACCGGCGAGTCGTTCACACCGGTTTCCGGATCGCGCTCGGCGTTCTTACTGGAGAACTACCGGTTTTACACGGCCGGCCGGCGCCTGTATCGCGGTGAGATCGCCCACGAGCCGTGGACACTTCGGCCGGCAACGGTGACGGTCAGGACGAACTCGCTTTTCGAGGCAAACGGATTCGACGTGCCGGACGGTGACCCGATCGCTCACTACGCGGAGCCGATCGAGGTAACCGCTGACCGGCTCCGTGCCGTGTGACCGACGGTGAGAAACATCCCCCGAGACACAGCAGTGAGCTCATCGGAGACATCTAGCGCGTGTAGTGACCCTCGATGACATGCGGCATACTGTGTGTCTGTCCGTTCCGCAGGATCTTATACCGGGCCACGCCCAACGGGTTCACATGAGATCCGGACACCTAACTGAGGGGCGTCGATGACGACACAGCGGCTCCATCCACGCGTACGGATTGTCTGGGTTCTTCGAGCGGTGCTCGTTGCGACCGTCCTCTCTGCACCGGTTGGAGGCGCCGCGTACCTAGCGTACCTCCCCACGTGGGCGCCGCTCGTCGTCGGCGGGGTCCTCCTCACGCTTGGCACGGCACACGCGGTGATACGGTACCGACGATGGCGCTACGAGATTCGTGAGGACGCACTCTATCTCGACAGAGGCGTGATCACGCAGGTCAGGACTACGGTTCCACTCGTTCGGATCCAGCACGTCGATTCGCGGCGTGGCCCAGTCGAGCGTGCCGCCGGGCTCGCCTCCTGTGTGGTGTACACGGCTGGTTCGCGCGGGGCCGACGTTCGGATCCCGGGACTCACCCCCTCGGGTGCAAGCGACCTCCGAGAAGAGCTAAAACGACTCGCGATCCGCGCAGAGGGGGAGGACGCGGTGTGAAACTCGCTCCACAGTCGATCCCGTACCGAGCCCTGCAGAAGGTCTCTGGAGTCGTACTCGTGATCTTCTTCGTCGTCAACGACTCCGCACGGCTGGGGTTGTTGCCGGCCGTCGGCCTCGCCGGGGGTGTCCTCACGGTTGTATTCGCCTACGAGGTAGCCTACTACCGGCGGTATGAGTACGAGCTGACCACCGACACACTCGACATTCGGTCGGGGGTAATCTCGAGGCGGGAACGAGAGATCCCGTATCGACGGATACAGAACGTCGACGTGAGTCGAAGTGTCATCCAGCGGGCCATCGGTGTCGCCGCCATCGATCTTGAAACGGCCGGTGGATCAGAGACAGAGGGGGCGATTCGATTTGTCACTCCCGAGGCCGCCACACACCTCCAACGCGAGGTACAGCGGCTGAAACGTGGTGTAGAGTCCAACCAGGAGGGTGAATCCAACACAGCACCAGAGGGGCCAGACGAGCAGCTACTGTTCGAGATCTCCCCCCGCGAGCTCGCACTCGTTGGGGCATTGTCGTTCGACGGGCGGCTCATCGGGCTCCTCGTGTTCATTGGGTCCGGATCCGTGCCGGTGGTCTCCGGGCTTCTTCCAGATGCCTCGGCCGTGGCGCTCAGCGGCGTGGTGATCGCCGCAGTCGGCGGGCTAGTCCTCGTCTCGTGGGTGCTCGGTGCGGCGGTTTCTTTTTCGAACTACTACGGTTTCCGGCTCTCTCGAGCCGGCGACGAGCTTCGGTACGAACGCGGCCTTTTTCGCCGGTACAGCGGTTCGATTCCGACCGAGAAGGTCCAGACGCTCACCATCACCGACAACCCAGCAAAGCGCGCACTTGGCTATGCGACACTCACCATCGAAACCGCCGGCTACGCACCGGGACAGGGCGGTGAAGACGGGAATCAGGCGGCGATCCCGATCGCGAGACGCGATCGAGTGTACGACCTGGCTCAGGAAGTGGAGTCGTTCGGTGACCCGTCGTTCACCCGTCCTCCGCGACGGGTCCAGTGGCGCTACGGGATTCGGTACCTGATCCTCGTGAGTGTGCTTGTGGGCGCTGCGTTCGCCGTCCATAGTCTCACCGAAGTCGGTGTTCCCTGGTATGCGGCGGCCCTACTGCTCCTCGCGGTGCCGCCTGCGGCGCACCTGAAGTGGCGTCACCGCGGCTACTGGTTGGGCGAGGACCACCTTTTGACGCGAAACGGCGTCTGGAGCCGAAGCGTGAAGGCCGTCCCCTACTATCGCATGCAAAACGTGATCGACAGACGAAGCCTCTTCCAGCGGCGCTGGAACGTGGCGACGGTCGTCGCCGACACCGCGGGCACGAGCTCGCTCGTGGGCGACGATGCGGCCGCAGTCGACATCGACACCGACGACGCGGTCACCCTCTGTGACGCGCTCACGTCGCGGCTGCAGGCATCACTCGACGACCGACGCCCCCAGCAGCCAGCCTTCGAGTGGGTCGACGCCGAGGTCGTGTCTTCCGAGTCGGTACCCGAATCGAGCGATACAGAGCCTGAATCGAGTAGTGATGAGCCGGAACCGACGGCCAACGGGACTGTGTCCGGTTCGGGAAAAAAACCGGACGACAACGATAGTGGCACCGACAGTAGTGAAACCGACGACAGCGGCACTGACGCCGTTTCGGACGGCGATGCTGCTGAATTGGGGCCCAATGCGTTCGAACGCGACCGTGAGTGACGGTGACTCTGCTCTGGCGAGCGTATCGCATTAGGCGACCCGCCGGTGTGCGATGCGTCCCACGAGGCTTTTTTATGGGTAGTGACGTAAAGAACGGTAACTGAATGAGCGGACGAGAATACGGTCCCACCGACGCCGACCTCCAGTGGTGCCACGAAGCGGTCCAGGGCGTGTCTCGGACGTTTGCGCTGACCGTCAAGGTGCTCGAAGAACCGATGGCGTCGCATATTTGTCTCGGCTACCTCCTCTGTCGGGTCGCCGACACCGTCGAAGACGCAGGACACATTCCGCCGGAGACACAGCGCTCGCTCCTCGAGACCTACCGCGACGCGGTCGACCCCGACGAGCAGACCGACATCGCCGACTTTCGGGCGTCGATCGACGAGTGGCTCCCCGCGCCGAGTGAGCGAACCGACGACTGGGTCGTCGTCGCAGAGTCACCGACGATCGTCGCGACCTTTGAGCAGTTCGCTCCCGAAGTGCGTTCGGCGATCGTCCCGCCTGTGGTGGAGATGGTCGACGGGATGGCGATGTTCGTCGATCGCCACGCAGACCGTGGTGGGCTCCGGATCGACGACCGCGACGAACTCGAACAGTACTGCTATTACGCCGCCGGAACAGTTGGCACGCTCATCACGAACCTTCTGGCCCGTGGCGACGTCGCCGACGACCGCGTCTCGAAGCTCCGAGACACCGCCGAGGAGTTTGGGCTCCTCTTACAGCTGGTGAACGTCTCGAAGGATGTCTACGACGACTACACCGAAGAGAACAACGTCTATCTCCCCGCAGAGTGGTTGGCCGCCGAGGGCGTCGACCAGGAGTCGGTCGTCGACCCAGAACACCGGGATTCGGCTGCCCGAGTGGTCGGTCGCACGGCCGAGTACGCCCGGTCGTTCCTCGATGACGCCCAAGCGTACCTCGAGAGCATGCCGCTCACCCACGGGAACACAATGGAAGCCTGGACGGTCCCGTACCTCCTCGCGGTCGGAACACTCAGGGAGCTTCGCTCGCGGCCGGAGGATGCACTCACCGAGGCCGGAGTGAAGGTTTCACGACAGGAGGTGTTCGCCGTGATGGCTGTCGCCGGTGACGTCAGCCGAGAGTCGCTTGCGGAGCTCCGGGAGACGATCGCACGAACCCCGTACCACCGAGCGGCCGAGCCGGCCGACTAATCGGTCTCTTCGGCGTACACATGAACCCGCCATCAGAGCCGGCATGCGTGTGGGTTTGACCGCGAATCAGAGTCGTGACCGTGCTCGGGTGATTGCGGGAACCGACACGTCGATCGTTTCCGCGAGTGCTGCGGCCGCGCTCAACAGCCACTCGGCACGCTCGACACGTGAGTCGAGGTCTCCTGGGCCGAGCCGGTACGATTCGACCAGTTCCTCGATTGTCGCGCCGTCGATCCACTCGTCAAGGATGCGGGCGGTTTTGACCGACTCGAGCCAGGACTCGAAGTCGGCCGTCTCACCCATGTTCGTCGTCAAATGCGCAGCGTTGTCCCGAGCAAACTGGTACATCGCCGCACGCTCACGGTTACCGAGATACGTCTCCTGCATGTCTGGGGTGACACAGATCACCTCGAACGCCGTGAGCGTCGTCGCGGCCTCCATCTGGCTCGCCGTTTGCAGACCGCCGACGATTTTCGTTCCCGTCTCGGGTCTAACGTACTGTTTCGATGTCGTCTCGCCGACCGGAGTGGCGACTAGTCGATAGTCGTCGACGCCGCCGGCCCGACGGATCATCCCCATCTCGACGAGGTCGTCTGCGGCTCTGGCAACGTCATCGGCAAGCCCTCCGGCGCCTGTCTCACGCGCGTAAAACGTCCCCTCGAATACGTCGAGGATCTCAGCTTCTGTCGCGGCAAATCCGGTTGCGACACCTGAGAGGACGTGCGTCCGAAGAGATGCCGGTGCGGTGAGCGTCGACTCCACGGCTTCGGGCTCCCCATCGACGTACCGGTTGACGAGTGTCTCCCGGCTCGACGGTTCCCCGACGAGGATCGCTTCTCCGTGCGGATCGAGCCCGGGGCGACCCGCGCGGCCGCACATCTGGTGAACCTCGAGCGTCGGCAGCCACTCCATCGACGACCCCGTGTAGCGTCGTTGATCCCGAACGACGACGCGGCGGGCGGGGACGTTGACACCGGCCGCAAGCGTCGGGGTGGCACACAGACACGCGATCTTGCGGTCGCGAAAGGCCCGTTCGACGGCCGCCCGGTGTCCCGACCGAAGCCCCGCGTGGTGAAACGCAACACCCGACCGCACACACTCGGCAAGGGTTCGCCCCGTTACCGTGCCGTCGACGTCGCTGATGGCATCAGCGGCCGAAGATGCCGCTTTTTCGATGCCCATCTGCTTGGCGAGGTCGTCCGCCGCGAGCTGTTCTGCGAGCCGGGCGGCCTCGGCCCGCGAGCGCACGAACGCCAGACACTGGCCGCCGGCCGCGACAGTCTCGGCGACGAGCGCAGCGGTGATCGCTGTCTCGTCGACCGTTTCATCAGCGTCAGGAAAGGGGTCGCCGTCGGCCGAGCGGGCCTCACTGGAGGCGTCTGCACGTTCTGGCGGGGCTGAGACGTCGACTGCGGTCTCAGTGCCGTTATCAAAGCTGACTCGATCGCCGTCACAGACACCGGTTCGAAGCGAAACCGGTCGCCACTCTGACTCGACGAGTGTCGCATCGAGCCAATCGGCGATCGCCTCGGGATTGTCGACGGTCGCCGAAAGTGCGACCACCTGGATCTCCGGGTTTCGTCGGCGGAGTGTTGCCAGTGTGACCTCGAGTGTCGGTCCGCGCCGGTCCGCGTCGAGGAGATGGACCTCGTCGACGACGACGCACGCCAGGTCGTCGACCCACGTTGCTCCGTTCCGGATCGCCGAGTCGACTTTCTCCGCCGTTGCAACGACGAGATCGTGGCCGGCCAGTTCTTCGGCCGTCGTATCGAAGTCTCCTGTCGAGATGCCGACGTCGACGCCCGGCAGCGACGCGAACGTCTCGTACTTTTCGCGGGCCAGCGCACGAAGTGGACACACGTAGAGTCCGGGGCCCCTAGCTGTGAGGAGCGCCAACTGGGCGACGAGCGTCTTCCCAGAAGCCGTCGGCATCGCGGCAACGACGTTATCGCCGCTACAGACACCAGATTCGACGGTCGCAGCTTGTGGGGGGTAGAGTTCCTCGATCCCACGCTCGCGGAGGTGGTCGGTTATGGGTGCGGCGAGCGGCAACGAGGTGAGACGCATCTACGGACGCCTTCGCCGTGCTCGTATTTAATCCGTCGCCGGCGACGCCTACGGAACGGGGTGACGTAGCGATCGGGAATCGGTACGACGCGATCAGGCGTCGACGTCGAACTCGCGAAAGAGCCCCTCAAAGTCGTCAGTTTCCGTGACCGCCTCGAGCGAGTCATCGACGTCCGCACGGAGTGCCTCGATTTCGTTGGTAAGCGCCTGGTATTCCTCGTTGTCGGCGAGTTCGCTCGCGCTCTTTTCGGCCTCAAGCATCGCCTTTTTCGATGTCAACGCGAAGAGTTCTTGCACGCCCGTATCGTACTCGCCACGCTGTAGGAGTCCCTCGACGGTCTCACGGAGGGTATCGCTCGCGACTGGCTTGACGAGGTAGTCGTCAAATCCCATCTCGAGAATGTCGAAATCCGGTTCGACAGCGGTGACCATCGCGACGCGGCAGTCAACGCCTCGCTCTCTGACCGCCGCAAGCACTTCGTCGCCCGAAAGTCCCGGCATCCGACGGTCCAAGAGGATGGCGTCCACAGTGCCGTCGACGTCGTCGAGGACATCGAGCGCCTCGTGACCGCCGTAGGCCGTCCGAACTCGGTAGTCGTCACCCAGCCAGGCGGCGTACAGATCTGCGAGGTCGGGTTCGTCTTCGACGACCAGCACGAGCGGCTGTGATTCACTCATGAGTCACCCGAGCAACGAGTTCTCTCACACGTACACACCGGCCCCAAACCATATTAAAATACTCCTTCCGAGTAATCGCGTTGCGGCGGAGGTGGTGGAGCGACACGAATGCTTACTCCCCCGGGCTGTAGTTCGGCGCCTCGTCGGTGATCATCACGTCATGTGGGTGGCCTTCGGTCTGTCCAGCACTGGAGACGCGGACGAAGCGGGCACGGTCGTGGACGTCTGGGATCGTCGCCGCACCGACGTACCCCATTCCCGACCGCATCCCTCCGACGAGTTGGTGCAATTCTGAAGCGAGCGTCCCCGTGTACGGAGTTGCTGCCTCGACACCCTCTGGAACGAACTCCTCGTCGCCATCGTCGTCTTTGAGATAGCGGTCGCCACCGCCGGATTTCATCGCGCCCACGGAGCCCATCCCACGGTACTGTTTGTACTTTTTTCCCTGCATGGTGATCACCCGACCAGGTGCCTCCTCGGTTCCCGCAAAATACGATCCAAGCATCACCGCGCTTGCCCCCGCGGCGATGGCTTTGATCGCGTCGCCGGAGTACCGGATCCCCCCATCAGCAATCACCGGAACTCCGTGATCGGCGGCGACGTCAGCGACCTCCGCAACGGCGGTCACCTGTGGCATTCCGGCGCCACTCACTACGCGCGTCGTGCAGATCGACCCCGGGCCGATGCCGACTTTGAGTCCGTCGGCGAAGCCAACCGCCGCCTCGGCTGCCTCACGTGTGCCAACGTTGCCGACAACGACGTCGGCATCTACCGTTGACTTGATTGCTTCTGCAGACTCGAGGACGTTGAGATTGTGCGCGTGTGCACAGTCGATAAAGAGGACGTCGGCGCCGGCCTCGTCGGCCGCAACCGCACGATCGTCTTCGAACGGTCCGACGGCGACGCCGACTAGCAGCCGTCCGCCGTCGTCGCGGGCCGCCTGTTCGTGCTCGCGCCGCTGGAGGATGCCCTGCATCGTCACGAGCCCGGAGAGGTGGTCGTCGTCGTCGACGACCGGAACGCGCTCGATCTTATGATCGTACATCAACTCAAGTGCCTCCCGGGCGTCGACCGACTTGGGTGCGGTGATGACTTCGTCGGTCATGGCCTCGCTGACAGCGTCCTCCTCGCCGACTTCGAGATACGGACGAATGTCGGTACCGGAGATGATTCCGAGCACCACGTCGTCTTCGTCGACGACGGGAGCCCCTGAAACGCCCTCGCGCTCCATGCGCTCGTCTGCTTCACGAACCGTGTTCTCCGGGGAGATGGTGACGACGTTGTCGCGCCGGATGACCAGTTCGTGAGCACGTTTGACGCGTTCGACCTCGGCTGCTGTCTCCTCTACAGTCATGTTTCGATGGAGTACGCCAAGGCCTCCCTCTCGGGCCATCGCTATCGCCATACCACTTTCTGTGACCGTGTCCATCGCCGCTGAAAGCACCGGTACGGTGATATCGACGTGTTTTGAGACCGCCGTCGTGAGGTCGGCGTCGTCGGGTTCGACGCGGCTCTCGCGTGGCCGGAGCAGTACATCGTCGAAGGTCAACGCTTCGGGGACCTCGAGTTTCGCAGAGAACGGGTCGGGTTCCGTCGCCATGTAAACCGTCGTGAGGGCGTCGGCAAAAGCGTTGTGAGTCAGCATATCCGTGCGTGGGTCTCTCATCCTGCGTGGATCCGATATCCACGTTCGTGAATTTCGACGGCATACGCCACTGGGTTGGACTAGCGCCCGGGGATCGAACGCTCATTGAAAATCAACGCTCACTGGAGATCGAACCCGTACCCAAGGGGTGTCGTGCGGGTAAAACTCACACAATATTTAACATCACCGGAACAATTAGTAACCGTATGGACTCCGACAGTCCGAAAAACGCCCGTATCGCCGGTCACCCGACGCTCGAGTTCGGCGGACACTTTACACCCGGCAATACGTGCGTGTTTACATCGTGGACTGCTCGGGCCCTCGTTGGCGCCGACACCGGTGGCCGTAGTGACGGCCATCGACGGTCGTCCGCGTCATACCGCGTGTCCCACGGGTATGGGCATCATCCCTGAATGAGCGTCTCAAAACACCCGGTTGCCCTCCAGCTTGAGCAGCGCGTCGGCGGTGCAACGAAGCTTCTGGCGACGGTGATGGCGCTGCCACTCGTTGATGGTATCTTCGCCGCGCTCGTCGTCGCCGGTGTCTTGGCCTCGCCGGTTGGGGTGATCGAGACGGGGATACTCATCTTCGGCGGGTCAGCAACGATCGCCGTGATTCTCGCTGAGATGGACGGCAGCCGCCGGGAGATGGTGGTGTCGGTGTTGATTATCGGCGCAATTATTATTCCGGTTGCCGCCGTAGAAGCAGCGCTTGCGCCGACGCTCAGAGGGCTACTCAATCTCGCCATCTTCGAGCGATTCGCCGGCCTAGTGATCCTCTCAATTGCCGCGCGAACCGCAAGCGCCGAGTTCGGCCGATATCTTCCCGGACCGGCTGTGATCATCGGGCTTGGGTTAGTCGCGAGTTTCGACCCGAGCGGGTTCGCGATCGAAACGTCGACCGAATACGTCCTCAACGGGACCGCAGCAGCCGCAGTGGGCGTCGGCTTCGCGCTTGTCGTCGCCGTGTTGTCGCCGCATCTTCGGGGACGAGTCGACATCGACCGCTTCCGGTTCGGCTCGTCGGTCGCCCTCGGTGTCCTTGCACTACCGATTCTGTTGCGGCCGTTCGGGATGATGCAGACTGAGGTGCCGGTTGCGCTGGCGGTACTTGCGGTCACCGCGCTCTTCGCGTACGATCCAAACGCTGAGCACGCGACTGCGCCCCGGCCAACTGACGATAACGTGACGACGGCGGTCGGTGACGGAGGGGACCATGCAGCGGTCGGTGACGAGAACGATGGCGAAACAGACGAAGTCGACGAGGCTGATATTGGAAAAAAGCAAGTGGACTCCGACGATGTCCCGACGGACGCCCCGTATCCGGGCGGGCTTGTTGACGAGCACGTCGGTGTCGGAGCCGGCAATGAGTCCGCGGATACCGACGGCGACGACCCGTTCGCGGACGACGACTCCCGGGCGCCGTGGATGTGAGCTGCGGTGAGACCACCCGTCTGGCGTTCGACCTTGACGGGTATCGGGTGGCCGGTGAACGGGCTCCGACGGGATTTAGGTGCCGCAGACGGAACGACTGGTATGACCAACCGCGTCGTGCAGGGCCGAATGGTGACCCCGGGCAAGCTCGCCGAGTTAATCGAAGGAGACGACGTTCTTGAAGCGGAGGCGATAGCCGACGCTGACCACGCGTGTCCCGACTGCGGCGGAGACGTCATCTCCGTCGGCTACATGCCAAGCGTTACCGAGTTTGTGACCGGCTACAAGTGCCAAGAGTGCGACTGGAGCGACGACGACAGGGAGCAATAGCGAACACGGGTCCCGATCGAAATTCCTTTACCCGCGTTCCCGTATTCTCCTGATGCAACACACGGCGGGGCTGTGGCCAAGCCAGGCATGGCGACTGACTCCAGAGGCCGCGCCCGGGACGACACTCCAGACTGATATACCGAGCGGGCGACTGATCATCGCTCGTGTTGACGACCCTCTGGAGTTCCGAGGCGCGCCGGAGATATCAGTCGATCGGGGGTTCAAATCCCTCCGGCCCCATACCGAAAATAAAGGTTACTGAACCTGAGGTCAGTGTTCAGCCGAAGGTCTGCGAATACTGCGGACTCTACATTACCGAATACCGACAGGACTGTGCGGCGCTCGATGACGGGGTGTGTCAAGAATGAGCGTCGACATCGACGTCGACGTGGAGATCGAGCGCAACGTGGCGAGCGCGATCGTCACCAAGCGGCAGCTCGTCGAGATTGATGAGCTATTCACTGACGGCGAGCTACGGTTGTGGCAAGGCCGAGCCGGGTGGAACGGCTACGTTCGTGAGGTCACTGGCGACGAAGTGCGGTTCTACGAGGTGAACACTCGGTTCGACGACGATTCGTGGATCTCGAAAGTGCGGTGTGGAGAACAGGCGGTCCACGACGCGGTTCGAAAGCACATCGAGGACCGGCACGCGGGTGGTGTCGGGAACTTCGTTCGGAGGTGCTCACCGCCATGACGGTGGAAACCGCCGTCGACGAACAGCGCGAGCAGATCACGAACCGGCTCGGCGAACCCGAAGCGTTCGCATTCCCGGCCGGGTGGTCGACGTCTTCGAGCTGGCACCGTGCACAAGCCGCCGAGTCGACCGTCGGCGCTGTGAACCCCGCCGAGTTCGACGCGCTTCTCAGCCGCCTCGAGGGCGACGCTTCGATGAGTCGCCACCGCGTGCTGTTCGCACTCTACGAGGGAGAACTTCGAGCCGAGTGCGACTGCGACGGACACCGCTACCGCAGCTGGTGCGCTCACGTCGCCCTCCTCTGGTGGCGCTGGTGTAATGCGGAACTCGCAGTGACCGACCTGGATACTGGCCGCACCCGCCTCTCGCCGCCGTGGTGGCTCTCGGTCGACGACGCCGACCGCGAGCGCGCCGACACCGAGACGCGGCAGCCGGCCGTGGCCGACGGGGGTGCGAACCGATGACCTCCGTTTCCACTGTTTCGGGTGGAACAGCTGGAACGTACGAGTCGTACGACTGGTCCAGCGAGTCGTACGACACGAATTTGCAGCCAGAAGTCTCAGGAAAGTCGAAAACAGCAGAATCCGGCGAGTCGTACGAGGGTACGGGGGGGTATCGAAATCGGTGCCCACGTGACGCATCCGTGTGTGTGCGTGCGAACTTAGCGCGGCGCGCGCGCTGGCACGCATTATGCGGGCAGGCGGGTGCTCGCAGGCGTTGGGGGGTGAGCCGATGAGCGAGATGATCCTGGCGTGTCCTGAGTGTGACTTATCGGACATCTACCACCGAACATTCTCAGTGAGTTCGCACCCGACAGACGACGCGCGGTACCGCTGTCAGAGTTGCTGTGCCCGCTTCGACGAGCCGACGCGACGAGCCCGGAAGACGAGCGGGCCGTCGATCAACAAGGGGACGCTAGCGCGTCGTCTGATGGATGCGGATGCCGACGAGGTGAGCGCACAATGAGCGAGATGTCGCGGGTCGCGAAGGCGACTGTCCGTGACGAGCGTATCCTGCGGGCGCTCGAAGAGGCCGAAGACGAACACGGTTCGCTGGCAGACGCGGTCCGACACGCAATCACAGCGACGTACGGTGAGGATACTGACGACGCCGACATCGACGACACCGGGCTGCCGGTGAAAGCGCGGGAAGCGCACGGGAAGCTCGTCGAACTCACGGGTGTCGGCGGCCGCCTCGAGCTGGATACAGCCGAGTCGCTGCTAGCGAATCACCTGAATATCGCGAAAGAAGCGGTTCGCCGAACGGTGATTCACGAGTTGAAGAAGGCGAACGCGATCGCCGTGCACCAGGGGATTCACTCGGTTTCGGTCGTGATCGGGCAACTCGATGGCGAAGACGTCGAACCGCGTGAGTCGGCGACCGCGTCGACCGCGCCGGCGACGGACGGCGGGGAAGCACGTGAGTGGCTCGAGGAACTGTCGAACGCGGAGGTGGCGAGATGAACACAGACGAGTTCGAGAGCCAGCTTACGTTTGCCCTCGATCGTCTTGCGCTCGGCTTTGAGAGTGCAGATCCGTACGTTCGGCATGAGGCGAAGACAGTCGCGAAACAGAATATCGGGCATATAGCTCGAGAGGTGAGCACCGATGAGTAGCCGACACCGCGTGGTCGGCGCGGCTGAGAACGTCGATACGCGCGCCCCGTCCGATTCAGAGCCGTACGAGTGCGACACGAACGAGCGCCGAATCATCTCGGCGTATTGCTGCACGTGTGAAGCGGAAGCGACGCTGTACCTCGAGGTCGGCGACGATTCGGCGTGGGAACACGACGTGTCGAACCCGAGCCACGTGGTCGACTACTGGAGGGAAGCATGAACGTCCCGTCAGACTGGCTCGCTGGCGTCGGCACGGGCCTGGGCGTCGGCGCGGGCATGGCGCTAGTGTCACACGCCGGCGGCGCCATGATCGGAGCGGTCGGTGTCGTGATGCTGGCGTACGTCATCGAGAACAACCGGCACGACGACGACGAGAGCGACGACAGAACCGCCCTGACGGACGGCGGGGTGACGAGACAGGCGACGCCGACGTCCTCTACCACGAGTGTGGCTGGGAAGCGTGGGAGATCGACAGTCGCCTGAAGCAGTATGAAGGCCTCGACGGTCGCGACCGGGCGTGAGGGACTGTCCCTACCCTGCATCCGGTGGGGTTAGAGGTCCTCGACACGGCGCACGAGGCCGCGGCCCGTCACGACAGCGAGAAGTAGGATACTCTGATCGCACTTGGATCAACCCCCTATTCAGTATTTGAGCCGAACTGGCTGTTTACATGCCTTACACTTGATGTACTGGCGCTTCTCCTCACCTACGGAGTATTCTATTAGAATAGCCATTTTCGGTGTCAATTCACCGCAGAGTGGACAGCGGCCAACGCCACTACGATTGGTTGTTATGAAACTCACCTACCGGGTGTGATATCTTTACATACGCCATATTATACATGCCTTCTTCTTATGTATTTGATAGTAATCGTAAAGCCGATAGAATCGGCTACAGAGCATCTTTACCGGCTAGTCAAAGTAATCTGGCAAAAAAGTATAATACGTAGCATTTCGTCGTACTCTCAAATAGAAACTGTTTGGTGATTGAGACAGATGAATTGTATTGTGTGTAACACCGATGATGCGCGTAACCGGGTAATTTACGACCACCGTCTCGCTATGTACACTGACAGTCTCTGTGAGAATTGTGAACGGTTGATATTTGGCACATGTCTTGATAAATATAGAAAGCATACCCTGTGGGAATGTATCGTTTGTCAGTCGAAAGCGTCTATCACACTAGAGCCGTGGGAAGCGGCTGAGCCTGATCAGGAAGGCCCCGCCACGACCGAAATAACGATTCTAGAGTCGACCCATACACCCCCGTTGTGTCGAACGCATTACCTCGTTCTTCGTTCAAACACTGTTGAGTGGTAACTGAGCGGCCACTTATTTATTTTAGATGTAAATATGTACTACAGTATATGAAAAGCTAAATGTGGTCATGAAAATTTTGGCCGAGATAACTAAATAGTATCAAATGGAGTGTGTCCTGTGTGGTAATGTCGATGTTGCCCGGTTGGTAATTGACAAGTATGGCCAGTATCAGCGCTGTGGATTGTGTGACGACTGTGACAGAGCCGTGTTTGGTGTAATCTCTGCAGAGCCACTATGGCACCGTCCCCGCGGCTGCGGGCTGTGTGGCGATCAACCGCGGTTTGCCCTTCCCGAAATTGAATACATCCTGAAAAAAGGCGAAATCGTCAGCGAACTCGAATATGATATAACCATAGAAACGTTTGAATTGTGTATTGACCACGCCACGTCCATACTCGGCTTGAGTCTTAATCCCGGCCAGCAGGAACCACCTCCACAGGTAAACACAGAGTGATCCTGACATACAAAGGATATTATCCAGTGCCGCAAGGATCATGATTTCGTAGGACGTACATCGATAGGTCAGTGACCTGTGTGCCAGAGAGCACTTGCCGGATCACCGTCTGATCCCAACCAAATGGTGCCAGTAGGCTCTCCACCGCCCGAATAAGTTGCGTCTCGTAGTACGACGCATCGTACGATTCGACCTTTTCGTGGGCCAAGGCAACCCGCTCTCGCGAGCTTTTTTTATCGTCAACAACCACATATTTGACGTCCTGCCCTGGGCGAATGACGAGGTCCTGGTCCCGAGCCCGCTTCAGCGCCGCCACATTCTGCGTGTTCTGTGTGTACCCTTCCAGCGGCTTGGAGACACGATTCCGTTCGACGAGCTGCTCAACCGGCACCGTCCCAGCGTAGAGGCGCTTGATCGCGTCCTGAAGGCGTTCGATTACGGCGCTCGGAGATCGAGTCGCCCCGAGACGTTCGAGACAGTCCCACTGGACGTCCTCTATGAACGGCGGGGTTGAGCGCTGCCGGGCTTCGATACCGCGTATCTTGAACTCGTCGCTGCCGGCGACCTTCCCGAAGTACTTTGTCAACGCGCCGGCGTCGCTCTCGCGCTGCGGCACGAACGCCACCCAGTCGTAGTGGGTTTCGTGTTCGAGGCGGATCTCGACCTCTTCGGTGATTGCCGTCGCGAGTGTCTCGAGGTTTTCGCGGTCCCCATCGCCGACGTCAGGGTTCGGCGTCACCCAGATGGAGTCGACGATGCCGTGGACGACCCGCCAGCCGCCAGCTTCCAGCCGTTGTTTCGCCGTCAGCAGAATTTCGCGAGCGAACGCGTTGATTGCCTCGTGGCACTCGATGCGGCCAAACTTCGCGTTGCTGAACCCCTGATAGCCGAAGCAGGCGACGAGGATCCACTTCAGCGCTCCCGACCGTCCCTCGAGTTCCGCCAGCCGGTCCTCGTCGGGGTCGTCTCGTTCCTTCTCGCGACGGATGGCCGCCTTGATCTCGTCGCGTGCGTCGATAATCGGCTGTAGCACATCGACGAGGTAGCCCCGGTCGTCGCAGATCGAGTATCCGAGGCCGGGGACGTCGTCACGGTCGCGGTGGCACTCACACCGGATAACGTCCGGCGAGACGTTCTGAGTACAGATGATGTTCGGGTACAACGAGGAGAAGTCGAGTTCGTGGACGTTCTCGTGGAGGCCGACCTCGGGCGCGAAGATGAACCCGCCGCGGTCGGCGTTGTGGAGCGTCCCCATCGGCTTGTAGAACTCATGTCGCCAGGAGTTCCACGGGACGAGGACGCCGCGGTCGTGGGCCTCACAGATTTGGATTGCCGTGAGGACATTCCCAATTGACGCCCACGCGAGCTCCTGGACGGGCTTCTTTGAGCGCGACACGAGGTCGAAGACGCCATCAAGATTCGTCTCTCCGTAAAAGAATGTGTTCGACTCGTCGATGATTGCCCGCCCGGGTACGTTGTACCGCGCCGGTGAGTGACCGACACGGCCGTAGCTCGAGTATGTCGACCGACTCGCGAGTTGCTGGTAGTCGACGTCGGGCAACCGACTCAGCGAGAAGTCGTCGACTCCGGTGTCCGTCGCCATCTTGTACAGCGTCGGGATGATTTCGCTCGTCGAGCAAACTAGGATGTCCGGATTGTGTGCTTCGAGGGCTGCCTGGACTGCCGTCAGGATCTCCGTCGGCGAGCCGGTGACGGTGTCGCCGGCGACAGATAGTTCGCCATAGATGTTGTTGCTCATTTCGGTCACCGGAACGCTGAGCTGGAGCGTCGATAGCTCCCTCGCCGGTGTCGGGTCAACGCCGTTTTCCAGACAGTACCGAAACTCTCGTGAGACGTCCACGTTGAAACAGGCGAGATCACCAACTGGATAGGCCGACAGCTGGCGCGCCTGACGGGCGAGTGGGGTGACGCGGTCGATATGAGTGACATCGACGGCGAGGACTGGCTCCTCATTGCGACGGAACCCAGGATGCCGCGTCACCATCTCGGTCGCAACGACCTGAGGATGATGATCGTAGATCGATCGAAGTGCTGTAAGATCGATGTCGGCGTCAGGCTCGCGAGCAGCGACGTAGAACCGTGGGGTGTAATCATGGCGCTTAGTCACCACTGCACCGTCAGCAGTTGCCTCCCACTCCAGTACACGACCATCGTCCAGAAAGTCGATGCTGAACGGCATCTGTGATATCTCGTTCCAATCGAACGCCTCAGTGCCTGATTAACCGCGGCGTGTCGTTTCCACAGTTCGGAATATTCTACTGACGACACCGTTACCAGCCGCTACCATCCCAGTCGCGCGTCGACAGTTGCTTCCGGGATTGGTTCCGGGATCACGTCTTTGCCACCAATCGCGGGCAAATAGCGACGTTATTGGGTAAGAAATGTGGTGATTGTCTCACATCACATACATAGCCAAGCTAATATAATGATACACAGATTAATAAGTTGGTCTCACATGGATCAAAGTATAATGGCTGGCGAGATACCCTCTGCATACCGACTGCGTCCGGACGGCGGTTCCGACCACTGGGACGTAAACGATGTCGTCAAACAAGAGTGGGTCGAGGAGACGACACCCTTCGAACGAGTGTACGCAATCGTCCGTCGTGCCTACGACCCCGCGTCCGCCGCGCAGATTGCCGACCGCGCTCGCGTCTCGCCGACCACAGCCCGAAAGCACTTGCGGACGCTCAACAGTGCTGGCGAAGTGACGACATCGCAGGACGGACAGACGACACAATACCGCCGGTCGGAGACGGCTATTGTAACCGAACACGCACAGTCGCTGCTCGCGGAACGGACACCTGAGGAGATCGCGTCCGGCATCGCTGATCTGAAGACACAGCTCCGGGACTGGCGTGAGGAATACGGTGTCGATTCACCCGAGGAATTCGCCCGTGAACTGGATGTCGACGACGCCGACAGCGACCACGGCGCACTCCTCAGGGAGTGGCAAACAACGCGCCGGAACCTCGCGCTCGCACAGGCGACCCTCGCGATCGGTGAAGCAAGCCGAACCGGGCATCTGACAGGCACGGATACGGAGGATGGTGGCGACGACAGTACCTCTGTCGTCGTATGACCGATGACGAGGGGTTCTCAGAGCGTCCGCACGTAACCGAGACCAAGGACGTTGATGCCTTTGGTCCGATCGACGCCGGGGCGTTACGGGAGATCCAGAACCTCTTCACTGAGCAGGAGCCGCTCGTTGAGGCAGCGGCACTGGACGATCCGTTGAATCCCCAGATGCTGTCGGCTGACTTGGCCGACGGTGTGGGAGAGGCAGCCACTGCCCGGATCGACGTCAGGTGGAGCCTCACCGGCAACTACGCTGCCCACTACACGGATGACCAGGAGCAAAACTTTCGATTCGATTGCCACCCGAAGCCCGACGCGCCGCGACGACACTTCCATCCACCGCCCGATGCACCGAGTCGTCCCGTTGAACCGTCTTGTATTACTGTCTCGGAGGTGGATCTTGTCACGCGAGCGATTCTCCAACGGTGGCGATACGCGTACACACACGGTACGTTTGAGGGGATCAATGACGCGGAGAATCCACCGTAGGCGAGAATGTTGCTAGCCCACTGCTGTTCGGTCGACTCGGGACTCTTGACATCCTCCATGCGCGTAAGCGCGAGGCGTTCTCCTCGATTCTCCGTAACTCGGTTGAGCACACGACTTGTGTTCAGCAGTTTTCGAGGCGGAGCCTCCGGCCTCAAGTCGTGCGGGACCGGAGGTCCCGCTGACCATCCGAACGGGCCTTGCGAGGCGGCTTCACCGCCTCGAATTTGCGGCACGGAGCGCCGTGCACGGCCCGTGAGGAGAGAGCGAGGGGTTCCGACGCTCAGTCGGAAGCGCGACGCGAGTAGGCCGGAGAGGAAGCCGACACGAGCTTTCGCAACCACTATGTTGTCCCATATCTTACCTCCAGATAGTGTTGTGCGTCCACACGTGGCGCGCAGTACGGGCCGCAGTAGCCCGGCCCTGAATGGTGGGTTTGTCGACCCCAAAGGGCGTCCGGTAGGTGGGGCGCACAAGACGCCCCATCGCGCCAACTGAAGGCGAGAACCACATCAAAGCCCATCTGCTCACGGGCGCTACGCGCCCGATCGCATGGTCCGTGGGACCGTCGGTCCCACGCCACCCTCAACGAGCGAGGCCACACAACCGAGCGAAGTAGGGTGGGGTCGGTTACATGATCGCTCTACTGGACCGATATCGGGACCGAGCTCAACAATCCTTCGTTGACCCGTACTTCGAGATTTGACGGCCGTGCTCGCCCGTCCGTATTGAGGAAGATCCGGGAGCCAACGTCCGGTCGAACGCGATGACAGTCAGCTGGCCGTCGACGTCACAGCTAGTTGTCTCGATATCGACCGCTATGATGTCGAGTTTTGTCCTTCTGTGGCTCCATCCTGGTGATGCTCTCGGTCGTGGCTCGCTTTCCGTTGTTTGAGTCCCCGTTCGAGCTCTTTGAGTCGTTCCTCATGTTCGTCAAGACGAGCCTCCTGTTCGAGATCGATGCCGAATAGCATGGGTAGAAGTGGATTCTGATGGTTCAATAGTCCGCTCGCGTCGGCGTGCTCGTAGGCGTAGTTGAACAGTCGGTCAAAGCGCGGCTGGTCTCGACGCCGCAATGCCCGCCGGAACTCTGCCCAGCGTTCTTCGATGGCCCGCAATGCATCACGGTAGGTTGGGTTCGTACGCCCCATCGCTATCGGCCTCTCGTACCGCTTGCCGTCCACGCATCGAGCAAGGGGTCCGCAGTGGCCGCCACTGTCTCACCGTCAGCTGGAACGCCCGTTCCGACGCTCTCCAGAACCGGCGTCGACGGTGCAGGCGATGTCGGTTCCACGCCAACCTGCGTAGCGCGCGCCGCGAGTAGCTGCCGCCAGTACGCGAACGTCGTCTGGTAGTACGCGCCGTCGCCGACGGGATAGACGAGCGTCTCGAAGTCCTCACCGACGACCCGTGGGCCCATCCGCGTCTGATCGCACTCGATGTGGTGGTCGGCAACCCTCGCGACTGGTTCGGTGAAGTCGGTTCGCTCGCTCCGTGTAACGAGCACCGGGATGTCGTACCCCTCGGCGTAAGCCACCAACCGGGCAAGGCTCCGGGCGTGAAGCGTCTGTGTGTGAGTCTCACTGAGGGTATCGTCGGCGCGGTACTGGGCGTCGACCGCTGGTGCAATAATAAGCGCGGGCGTGTGGGGCGAGGCATCCCCGTCGCGACTTACTGTTCGGCTCACGGTTGTCCCGGTATCAGTAGTGGACCTCTGGATTGTTTGGTTCACCACCGCTTGAAGGTCACAAACGGCAGTATAGTGCTGATACGCGGTGAATCCGCGGGCGACATGGATTCGGTCGAGCAATCGTTGACTCGGGGCGATTTGAGCGAGTGTCGTTGTCGTCGCGTGGCCGTTTGCGTCGACCCAGAAGGCAGGTCCATCGTGTAAGAGGAGGTGGTCAAGCACGAGTGACTGCAAAATTGGGACGCCGCGGCCTCCTTTGACGTCGAGCAGCGTGATACCGCTGCCGAGTGACGGCAACAGCATCTCGTCCGCAGCCGGATCGGCTTGGTCAGCGAGGGGCCGATTACGGTCAGCTCCCCGTGTCGGCTGGTCCACCGCCAATCGATTCGACGTCGAGTGTTCTCCCATACCCGATTAGTTGTCTACATTCCCGATAAGCTGCGGCGTGGCGCTTCCGTGTTTCAGGAAAGCCCACCGCTAGTCGGTGACCCCTTCTTATTTATCGACTTTTCAATTCCTCCGGTTGATTCCGCAGCCGCTTCCGGATAGCACACTCTGTCTCTAAGTCAAATTAACCAACAAGGTGGCACTCTGGCACGATTTATTGGTTAATTGCTATAATCACCCTTGCTGCGTGAACTGTCTTGAGTCAAAGCTCCGAGGTACTCGCCTTGCCTATTTGTGGATACTGTTAGCCCCGATGGGAACTGGCTACATTTCAGCGTGATCACTCGATTGGTGATGCTGCCGTAGAGTCAGCAAGTGAATACTCTCGGTCACGGCTTGTCCCTACCGCTTCCAGCAGATTGTATTGTTCCATCTTTGATAAATACGTCCGAACCGTTCGTTTTGTTCGTGGGTCCTCAACCGCCTCTATGTACTGAGCGTGGATAGTGCCCGGTCCGATCGGGCCATGCTCACGCACAATATCGTACACTGTCCGCTGATGAGGGGTGAGTGAGTCGAGACTCCGTTGTTTGATCTGCGCCCGGGCATCTTTGGCGGCGTTCGATAGAATAGTGTCCGTGATATGTTCTTTATTCTCACGGTCAGCGGTGCTGGCTGCTGTTCGGAGGATCCCAATTGCGAGGCGGGCGTCACCAGCGGCCGCATCAGCGATGCGATAGAGTTGGTCGTCGGTGATGACATCCTCCTCAAGCCCCCACTTCGCTCGCGCACTCAGAATGTCATTGAGTTGCTCGTCATGGTACTTGTCCATCCGAACGTGCTCGCTGGAGCGCAGCCGGCTTACGAGACGATCGTCAACGCGGCTGAACAGCTCTTCTTCCTTGTTCGCGATACAGATAATCGCGAACTGTGGGAGACTGTGGAGGTCGTAGATGATACTCGGGTCTTCCAACTGATCGACCTCATCGAGGATAACGACGGTTCGAGGGCCGTCGTACCGCTGGAGTCGGTCAACGAGTTCGTCATGCGGTGTTGACTGGCGGTGAATGTCGATGGTTGTCCCGAGACTATCGAGAATTTGGTACAGGGTTCGGAATCGCGTATAATTGCGCCAGCAATTAACGTAGATTGTCTGCACAGCAAGCACCTCCTCGCGAAGTCGTTCGGTGACAAACTTCGAGAGACACGTTTTGCCGGCTCCACTGGGTCCGGTGACGATTGCTGTCTCTGCGGGGTCACCGTTCGTGAGAGGCTCAAGCACGCTCGACAGGTGATTCACTTCGGCGTCGCGATGTTCTACCTCCCCCGGGACGAACCCAGCCCGGAGGACGCGAGCATCGCGGATCATCTCTTAATGGGTGACCTCTCCGCCAGAGAATAAAACCATAGGTGGGGTGTTTCCGGAAACTTCCGTAACGGTGAACAACCCGTCGGGTCGGTCTGGGAAACTCGAGTTCACCTGCCCTGTGTGCGACGAGGTGGTCGGGAACATCCCAGCGCACCTGCGACACTCGTGCGACGGGGGTGAGAGCGAGAAGGCTGTTTGAGAAGTAAGGTTCTCAGTAGCGCTTTTCACTGAATCGCGTTCTAGTACGGCGGTGCTGTTTCTACGGTTGGCCGGAACACTGGCCCGGAGTCAGCGCCCTGGTCGCGGCTACCAGACACAAAGGAAATCTTCTCACGCTCTCGCTCGGCAGCTGCGGGCGACATCTCACCAAGGTAGTGGTTCCGAAACGTCTCCCAATCCTCCCACCCGCCCCACGACATCACGACGGCCGGGAGAACGCCACAGTCCCAAAGTAGATGCCCGCCCCATGTGCGTCGAAGATCGTGGACATCGAGGTACGACCAGCCTTTGTCGCCAGTCTCAGTCTGAAGGGCCTGTGCCGCACGCTTCACCCAGCGGTAGATCGAGTTTGGTTCGACGCCGACGATAGCCTCGTTTGGGTCGCGATTGTACGACAGCGTTCGCACGGAGCTGGCGAGTTCTTCTGGAATTGGTGTCTCGCGATACTTCCCGCGCTTCGCGTAGTCGTTCCAGACACGCAAGAACCCGTCTGGTGCGTGTGTGAAGTCGTTCGTCGTGACACTCGCGATCTCTTCGCGGCGAAGTCCGGCCTGCGCACCGAGTCGGAAGGCGATCTCCTGCTCGGGGGACTTCGCCTGCTCGATGAGCGCCGCAACCTCGTCGTTCTCATCGGTCTGGTTGAGCCAGACTCGTTTCCCGTCTCTTTCGTCGTAGTCGGCGAGGCGCACAGTAGGCTTTACTGGCAGACGCTACATAAAACTATGTAGGACCATGCTCAGAGGGTGGTGTTTTGGCGTCGATCGGGTCAATTCAGTAGCCGAATGGGGGATTCGCGTGCATGCCTGCGAAGATAAGTCGAAATAGAGAGGCAGTGTCATGTTGGTATACGCTGATGTGGCCCTGTTGAACTCCTCTTCTTCAGACATATTCTCACCTGAAACAGCCGGTCGATGAGAGCTGCGAACTGACCGACGGGAATCCTACCAGTTCCAAGTAATGTTCTGAGTGGCGTGCAAGGTACAACGCGCATATGCACCAGATATCATAATCAGATACAGCTGATTCATGTAGCAGGAGCGGATGGTAGATCGGTCAATATAGCAGAGGTTGCGGAGTTGCTCAGAATCGTCTTGGGATCGGGTCAGATCAAATTAGTCAACCGCTCTTTCAGTGGTTTGTACTGCCAACCACAGCGGTGGCAGGTGAGATAGTCATCCTCCTCATATCTCTTGATGTACTTTTGGCAGTTTGGACAGGTCCCTTCCTCTGGAGTTGTCTCGAAGTATTCAGATTTCTTTTGCGAGAAGACGTGGAGATGATTCCCGTGAACAGAGGAGACGGCAAGATAGACGTAATTGTCTCCGTGGTACTTCTTCTGTGCTGCTTCAAATCCTATGGTCGCAGACGGGATGCCGTCCGATTTAGCTGCATCAACAACCCAGTCAGGCGGGTTTGGGAAGTGAGCCCATCCCTCTTCCTCAACTGCCTCAATCAGTCGCTCCTCATCTTCCTGCCTCTGTCCATGACTATTCGGCATATGTCAGTAAGCGATAGGAATGGTAATTAAATTACAGGGATGACAACGTCGTCGTGGTTGATCCGACAGTCTCGTAATATACCTAACCTCTGTATCGGTCACGGAGTTCTTGACAGATATCGGGGGGTTCGCGAAGGCGCTGATGGATACAAAGCGCAGAGTCAGCAGCAGAGACTTCCAAAGGCGAATATGGTGGAATCGGTTACTACAGTCCGTATATTGGCTGTGTTTGACTTGCACTCGGCACGTTTTAGAATCTCTCTGGAGGCCGTTATCACGAGTTGATTTTATAATAGACTCAACAGACTCAATCTATTGATACTGCTGTTGGACCAACTTGCGCTGTGTCTCATGTACGTCCCGGATTAACAAATATGTCTATTATCGGATGATATGTGACTGGTAGAGCGATTACAATTATCTACAGACTCCAGATGTAATGAGTTGTTAGAGGCGTGTACCACTGCTAGACTCATATACCAAACGACACTTTACACGTGGTCCCGTATAGTCGTAGTGAGGCTACGAAACTGATGGAATCTAACAGTCGGAAGATAATCGGAGGTGCCGTTGTTGCAATCGCCTTGCTCGCCGTTGTCGGCAGCGGGGTAGCATTCGCGCAAGGGAGTGGATCATCACTCGTATCGGACGTTGATGACGACGACTCAATTCCAGAGAGTAACGTCACACTTTCTGAGCAAGAAGCAATTGATATCGCAACTGCCGAAGCTAATGGGACTGTTAATGAAGTTGAACTTGAAAACGAAGACGGCGTACCTGTCTACGAAATTAAGCTCGTGACGACAAGCGGCTTAGAGACCGAAGTTGCTGTCCACGCAGACGATGGCACGGTCCTCGAAACTGAGAGCGAAGACGAGGAGATGGACGAAGACTCGATTTCGGAGAGTAACGTTTCACTCACTGAGCAAGAAGCAATTGATATCGCAACTGCCGAAGCCAACGGAACTGTTGACGAAGTTGAACTCGAAACCGAGGATGGCGCACCCGTCTACGAAGTCGAACTCGTGACGGCAAACGGCTCAGAAACTGAAGTTGCCGTCCACGCAGACGATGGTACGGTCCTCGAAACTGAGAGCGAAGCCGACGAAGATGAGCGGGAAGACGAAGAGATGGACGACGAAGATGAGCAGGAAGATGAGGAGGCGGACGACGAGGATGAGTACGAAGACAGCGACGACGAATAAACGGTGGTGTCGCTCAACAATATGACCGTCAGAACTAACGGTCGCGTGTGACCACCGTGGCAAATAATTAGATAGCCCCCACACCCAATTTCATTATATGACGGAGATTGAATTGTTTGAACCGGAAACGTTCATACGGGCTCTTACGCTCTTAGTGACGATGATCGTGGTTCTTGTTACCGCGTTCGCCTACTACCGCACCCGGGTCCGTCGTATTCTGGTCCTTGCGCTGCTCGCAGCGCTACTCGCAACCGATCTCATATTAGAGGTCGGTGACGAGTTCTTCGAGGAAGGGATCC
The DNA here is from genome assembly GCF_059623105.1 of Halorubrum orientale. Lineage (NCBI taxonomy): Archaea > Methanobacteriati > Methanobacteriota > Halobacteria > Halobacteriales > Haloferacaceae > Halorubrum > Halorubrum orientale. The sequence goes on from NZ_JBSPSR010000007.1 coordinate 155,758, forward strand.
CACACTTCGAGTTGCTCACGAGCCTGTTTGCACTCGGGATTGCACTCCTCTTGTTATCGACAGTAATCTGGCGCTTCGACTGGCAGCCAAGATGATATCCCCATGCGCCACACCCGGCTCACAGAAACGAAACGCAGATGGTTAGACGCCGACCTCACGACGGCGAGGAAGACATCCTTGAGCTAGAGACGCGGAAAGAGATCTTCGAATACGTCAAAACAAACCCGGGTGTTCACTTCAGCCAAGCGAAGCGCGAACTCGATATGGAGACCGGGCTTTTACAGCACCATCTCGACACGCTCGAAAACTATGACGTGCTCATGAGCGAGGACCATCAGGGTAAACGTCGGTTGTTCGTTGCCGAGGAACTTGATAGTGAAGAGCGTGAGATACTGTCGTCCCTCCGATACGAGACGACCCGCCATGTCTTGTTGTTCTTGATACAAGAGGAGACGGCCCGAAATGGGGCAATCGCCGAAGAGGTCGGCGTGGCACCAGCGACGGTTTCTTGGCACGTGTCACGCCTCGTTGAAGAGGGGATTATCTCCGAGGTTCGAGATGGCCGAACAACGCTCTACACCGTTGCCGACGAGGAGTTGACGATGCAACTCCTCGTACGATATCAGGAAAGTTTCGTTGACAGGGCAGTCGATAATGTGCTTGACTTCTGGGGTTAACTCCGCGATCTGAGGTACAAACTAATTAAAATATGCTTTATTCTTACACCACTACCTAACAGATACATGTATCTCCAGCATGGTCACCGAAACATGCGTTAAAATCACAGAGCTTCCGGCGGCCAACACGCAAGCGAATTCTACCGGCTGATTCAGGATATAGACGGAGAAAATAACATCGTTCAGGTGCTGACTACATCCTCTGCATCTCGCACCCCACTACTGACAGGATCTGAGGAGATCTCGTTGGCGCTGGTGAATACAGAGCGCGTATCTCGCACGGAATCATCTCCCAATTCGAGTAGGCCGGATCGCTCAGTACAGCCTGCTCTGAGAGAACCTCACAACACTCCGAGAGCGGTGGGTGGTGACTACGCGCTCGCGGGTGTCCCATCGGCGTCTCCGCTATCGATGAGCGGGTAGTCGATGTGGACCTCGATGCGGTCGAACGGAACGACGGGTTGAATCGCACCGCTGGGCCCGCCCTCTTCGAGTGTGAGGATGCCCAGTACTTCCAGCTGCTTCAGGTCCGAGTGGACGTCGGACACGTCACGCTCGACGAGACGCGCTGCCTCGCGCATGCTCTCGGGCACCTCTTCGGCGATCGCCCGAATGAGCTCGAGGCGCAGCGGCGTGAGACTGTCGACGAAGTCGTCGTAGGTGCCGAACTGGAGCGTTGCTGTTACATCCTGATCGTCGAGAGTGTCGGCCTCGACGTCTTGGACGAACTGGATCGCGTCCTGACGGAGCTGTTCTCGGTCGTCGACGGTGATGTGGAGTGTGGTCATGGTCGGGGTGTGTCGGGTGGTGTTCGATCAGTGCGGCCGGGGCGGACCGCCGCCGACGGCGTCCAGACATTTCGAGACGCTGGATTCCAGTTACTCTTTCTCACGAACGCTGCCGTTCGAAGCAGGCAGTCATACAGCGAGAAGCTAGCCGGAATCGGAACCCGAGCGACGCCAGAAGAGATTCTGACTTCCGGCGTGGTCACTGCTCAATACCTGTCTCACAACCACCCTCAGTGTACCCCATTAGTTATCGCCGAAGACCCACTTAGTGTGCCGTGTTGAATAGCGATCTAATCGGCTTATATCACGGAGTAGAAGGACGAAGCCGAGGAAATCGATTCTGTCCATGGAAGTCGATCTCCTCGATTTCGTTGAGCAGTGTCGGCACCTAGTCAAACAAGCGTTGGGGAAGCACGCGGGCGAGCCCGCCAGCGGCGGGTTCGCCCGCTGGAAACACGTCGTTCTGCACTGTCTTCGGCTCGAAGACGACCACAGCTACCGTGAAACGCCGAATCGGCTGAAGTATGTGGCCGAGATTCGTGACGCACTCGGCTTAGATCGGGACGACCTCCCGGACTACAGCACGATCTACAAGTCGTTCGATCGGCTGAAAATGTGGGTGTGGCGGGCGCTGCTGCGCGTTTCAGCGCAGCAGCACCCGCAATCTGGTCACGCCGCTCTAGACAGCACGTTCTTCGACCGCCGACGTGCGTCGGCGTACTTCCGCCAGCGGGCAGGACGGACGATACAGACGCTAAAAGTGACGACATTGACTGATGTGGAATCGCTTGCTGTTCTTGATGTTCACATCGCAGCTCGATGGAAGCATGATACGAAGACCGGACCGCAGGTCGTCCGCCGAAACGCGGACGACCTGCAGTCCGTCGCCGCCGACAACGGCTTCCAAGACTGGCATACCGAGTACGAAATCGCCGCATATGACGTGGAGTACCTTGTTCATTACCGTGGGTCGTCAGCGAACGCAACTGTGAACAACGCGCTCAACCGAGCAAACGGCTACTCTCAGCGCTGGATGGCCGAAACATCGTACTCGACAACGAAGCACTCGCTCGGCGACGCCGTGCGAGCGCTGGGCTGGTATCGGCAGTTCCGTGAAATCGTCTTGATGTTCGCCATCACCAACATAGAACCACTGTGTGAGCCGCTGTAACCGTGACTCAGAATCTATTCAACACAGCAGATTACTCTGATTTGGCGTGGAGCCGCCGGACTTTGTCACAGTTAGCATCCAATTGGGCAGCGAACGTCACTGCCTAGGATTGGACGTCGGCCCCTGACCCGGTTGCGAGCGTGCTCATCAACTGCGCCTATGTATCGGTCAGCTCTCAGCTGGTGGCTCGACGGGAACGCGCACCTCCGGTTCGACGGCAAACTCAAAGCGAACACCGCCAGCATCACTCCCGGTCACGTTGACGTCCCAACCGTGGGCATCGGCGATTCGTTTCACGATCGTCAATCCGAAGCCCGTGCCATCATCAGCGGTGGTATACCCTGGGTCGAACACCGCCTCACGACGGGCCTCGTTGATACCTGGGCCGTCATCGGCAACGTAGAAGCCATCGTCGTACCGGCCGATCAACACCGTTACTGGCGACGAGCCGTGCTCAACAGCGTTGCGCAGCAGGTTCTCGAGTAGCTGGCGAAGCCGCTTCGCGTCGCCATCGATTACCACCGCCTCGGTTGGGAGGTCAAGGCTGTCCCCAGTCCCACAGAACGGCTCCCAGGCCTCGGCAGCCACGTCGGTCACGTCGACAGGCGTGGGTTCCGAGACCGTGCGGCCCTCTCGGGCGAGCGTCAGCAGGTCTTCAATCATCCGCTCCATCCGGTCGTGCTGGGTCTCGAGACGCTCGAAGAACTCGTCGTCGCCGGTTGACTCTGCTAACGCTGCAGCGGTTTCAGCCTCGTTCAGTGGCGCCCGGAGGTCGTGGGAGACGATAGAGGTGAACTCCTCAAGCCGTTCGTTCTTCCGAACGAGTTCGGTCTTTTGCTGTTGTTCCTGCGTGATGTCTCGAAGAATACCGACAGAACCGCGGAACTCCTCGTCGAAGGGCAGCGCCGCCATGTGGTCGTAACACGGCACCATGTTGTCGTCTTTGGTATGGATGTCGACCCGGAACTGCTTGGTATCTGGGCCGCTCGAAGAGACGATCTCCGAGAGCATGTCATTGGCCGTTTCGACTGCCTCGTCGGTTTTGATAAGTTCTGGCTGGCTCCCGATAATCTCCTCGCGGTTGTAGCCGGTCAGCTCGAGCAACGCGTTGTTGACGTACTCGAACTCTGCGTTGGCATCGACAACATAGATCGGGTAGTTGAGCGCCTGCAACACCGTCGAGTAGCGTTCGGACTCGATGCGGCTGCGATACTCTGCGGCGGCGTGTTTGATTCGGTTGGCGAGCCGGCGGTGCTGGTCGGGGCCACCCTTCTGGAGATAACCCGTGACGCCGGCGTTAATTGCCTCAGCGGCAATTTCCTCGCTGCCTTTTCCGGTGTAGAGGATGAAGGGAAGCTCTGGGTATTCAGCTCGGACGGTCTCAAGCACTTCGAGCCCGTTCTGCCCGGGCATGTCGTAATCACAGACGACACAGTGGAACCGCTCGTTTGCGAGCCGTTCGAGGCCGTCCTCAGCCCCGACTGCGGTCGTGATTGTCGCTTGCTCTAGTTCTTTGTGAGGAACGCCTCAGTCAACTCGAGAAACCCTGAGTCGTCGTCGATATGGAGGACCTCTATTGGCGAAGCAACCGCTTTCTGTGGGTCACCTATAGACATTAACTTACTAGATGGAGGGGCTCTACGAACAAAAAATACGGGATACCGGTACCATTCCAGTGGCGCCACCCACGTACTCGTGCGCAATGGAGCCAATATGGATGTGTGGTGCCCACTTCATTAGTTCGACGATCGGCTAAATTGCCGTCAGTAACGACGTACAAGATACGCGCGTTGTATCTTGCACGCGGGTCTTGACAAGAGCCGGATAGGCAGACCGTGCGAAGTTTTCTATGACAGGCTCGCTTCAGACTACTCGTAGTAACTGACGCGCTCAACAACTTCGGCAAAGGCGACATTCTCGCGTACGTCGGTAATCTCGATCGTGACACGCTCGCTTTGTTTAGTGTCAGGAACAATAACGACAAACCCGCGCTCAACACGCGTGATACCGTCGCCTTGGTCGCCAATGTCTTCGATTTCAACGGTGCGTTGTTCGCCCTCTTCAACAGGGGGCGTCTGTGACGCTTGCTCGGACTCTGGGGTAGCGTCAGTATTGTCTGCCTCGTTGGCCACGGATGCCGGTAGAACAGCCACACGGTACGTCTCGTCTGCCTGTAGCCCGCCAAGGCGGAGCTCTTGCTCCGGCACCTCAACTACGTACGACCCATCACGCTCTTCGATCTTTCCTGAGAACAGACAGCGAAGTTGCTCTGAAATTTCCATTTGAGGACCGTACACTAGAGACGCGAGCAAGAGTTCTTTATATTACCGTTTGCGTTGCTCGGGGGGTCCAGCGCCCTTACACGGCAGCTCCTCGTCGCAGTAATACGCCCACGTCATGTCGTACTAGATCCAATTCTACTGTCTGCTTGTTTGGTCATAGACACCCTTTCAGCAAGCAGACAGTATAACTAAGCGGCTCTGTAAAATACCGAGCATGGGACAGGAAACGCTCAATGGCGAGGATCTCTCGCAGTTGCACGCGGAGTACGACCGTAAGGTGAACCAGAAGCTACCAGCAAAAGCACAGAGTAGCGACGGCTGGCCGATTCACCTCGACCACTGTTTCAGTCGCGTCCTACTTGATAATCTGTTTGAAGACGAATGGTACAGTCACGTTGAGGGCCGCCCTGCGTACAAGCACCTCTCTCGAGAGGAACTACAACAGGCGATCGAGATCGCTGACCGGATGCTCACACATGGACAGCCAGCTGTAGAAGAGCTAAATCAAAACTCGCTAACGTGGCGTGACAAGCTCTGAGAAGTGGACCAGTAGCCAACGGAGAAGGTGCATCTAACGCAAGTTAGTAAGGCAGCAACGAACCCGACATCGGAGTCACCCCGGTTGATACGGATTTGTAGCAGTGTTGAGACGGTAGACGTCTTCGACCGAATCAAAATCACTGTCGAACGCATATAGATAGCCAAGTCCTTCGGTTTGCATATACGCGACAATGCAGGCATCGACGAAGGAGAACCGTTCGTACTGTCGAAAGAGCGCCTTCGCCGTTGCCAACGTATCGGCAGTCAGTGAGTCGATATGGAAGCGTGTATTCTCTTCGAGTCGGTTGAGGAAGTCGACGGCTGACTCATGGCCTGCGTGCGTCGTCAGTCCGTTCAGCGTCTCCGCCAGGACATAATCGAGGACAACCGCTTCGGGGAGATCGGCGGTATCGATCCCGTAGACGATACCAAGACCATCGCCGTGTGCTCCGTCGGGCTGGTAGGCCGCTGCAAAGAGGACAGTCGTATCGACGAGTGCACGTGGCATCTATTCGATGTCGACGCCCCACGCGTCGTGGTCGTCCGTTACGTCGGTCTGTTGGTTGCCGTCGTACCCCTCAAACTCACTGAACGTCCCAGTGTGCTGTTGAACGATCTGGACACGGAGCGTCCCGTCGTCTTCGATTTCCCAGCGGAGTTTGTCCCCGTCATCGATATCGAGCTCCCGACGGATGCGAGCGGGAATGTTTGCTTGATTTCCAGATACCTTGCTCTCAGAGTCGACGCTATCACTGCTCATACATATCCCGAAATGGCCAGCCTATTTAAAATTAGTGTGGTGCCACACTACTCTGTGCGTCTGTTCGACATGTCCTGTCCATCGTCGCGGTCGCCACATGCGATCCGGACAGGGTCGGTCACGTGGCTGCTCAACGAGACTGACGGGGACATCGAATGGGTTGCCAGCCGGGTGAACGCGAAGCCAGCGACGATCCGGCGGTACTACGATAAGGCAACCGTCGAAGAGGCATTTCAGCATGGACAGCAGAAGCACACGAATTTGGATATCAATGAGTCAGAAAATTGAGAAGACAGAGATCGAGGAGTACAGCCCCGGAGAAGACGCTTCACCGAGTGTCGTGATTCCCTCCGGCCCCATACTGTTCTTTTCAGTCGCAGTTCGACGCTCACAGAGTCTCTAGTAGGGTTAAACAGAACCGAGGAGAATACCTGCAGCTTTAGTGATTTTTCTGTCAAATCGTGTCACGCCGGTTTTGTACATACGCGCCGAGCACTGATACATGAGTGCCGACCTCACAGAGAAGACTGACCGGTACGAGAACATGCTCGCCGAGGCGCTTAAAGCCGCAGAGTCCCGCCCACCAGCTGACTCACCACTCGGCGTCGCGGCCGACGAGGTATACGAGATGGCGTCATCGTACCTCGAGGACGGCCGCCACTTCCGCGCGGGCAACGATCCGGTCAACGCACTTGCCTCATTCTCGTACGGCTACGGCTGGTTGGACGCCGGTGTTCGGATAGGTCTCTTTGCGGTGCCGGCTGACACCGAGTTGTTCACCACCTGAGCACGGATTTAAGTACGCAACCCAGAAGACACACCCATGAGCGAACTCGCTGCGCTGACCGAGCGACTCGTGTCGATCCCGTCACACGACGACGAGACCGCTGTCGGCGACGCAATCACAGAGTGGCTCCGAGCGGAGGCCGACGCCACCGTCGAACGCGACGCCCTCGGAAACGTCATCGCGTACAAACGCGGTGAAGACGCGGATGGGGCAGGGTCCGACATCGAATCAGACGAGGACCGCCCACTGTTCGCGCTGGTTGGCCACCACGACGTCGTGTCCCCCGCCGAGCGACAGACGACCGACGAGGGCATCACGGGTGAGTATCTTGTTGAGCGCCGAGACGGTCGGATATACGGCCGCGGAAGCGCCGATATGAAGGGTGCGGTCGCCGCGTGTCTCATCGCGTTTAGAGACGCGTCGGTGCCAGCAGGCCGTGACCTCGCTGTCGCCTCGTTCGTCGGCGAAGAGACTGGTGGGGAGGGAGCGAGACATGCGATCGACGAGGGGTTCGTCCCCGATTACGCGCTTATCGCAGAGGGCTCAACCAACTACTCGAAGTCGGGTGTCACGGACGTCGCGGTCGCCCACAAGGGGCGTCGGGCCTCGACGCTGGTCGCAACTGGCGCGTCCGCACACGCCTCCGAGCCCGCCGCGGGCGAAAACGCGATTTACCGGGCCTGTGATGCGGTCGACGTGCTTCGCGACCTCGACACGCCCGAGACGACGGTGTTCGGCGAGCAGGTCACCGGCTCGGTCGTGGTCACCGAGTTCCACGGGGGCGACACTTGGAACGTGATTCCGGACCGCTGTACGGTGACGATAGACGAGCGGACGGTCCCAGACGTCCGTGCAGACCTCGCGCAGGTGGCTGACTGCACGGGCATCGAGTGGGTCGTCGAGCAGGATCTTCCGCCGATGGGGTGTTCTGACGATGCGTTTGCGACGGCTGCACTCGAGGCGACACGTGCGGTCCACGAGGGCCGGGGGCTCGACACGCCAGAACACGTCGTCAAGCCACACGCCACTGACGCGGGGTGGCTCGCCGCGGCCGGCACCGCGTGTGTGGTGAGTGGCCCGTCGGAGCCAGGAGAGGCACACACCGAGACTGAGAGTGTCTCCATCGGCGTGCTCGAACGATGCCAGGCGGCGTACACGAGACTCGCCGAGAAAACGTGGTGACCCGGTGCGTGGCGGTATGGAAGGGGTTTTATGCGGTCCGACGAAAGTACAGTGCACTATGGGAGAGAAGTCGAAGGCTAAAAAGAAGCGACTGGCGAAAGCCGAGCGCCAGAACACTCGCGTGCCCGCGTGGGTAATGATGAAGACGGACATGAACGTCACCCGAAACCCCAAGCGTCGCAACTGGCGGCGGAACGACCTAGACGAGTAAATGAGCACTGCAGAGTTCGAAGAGCGCGTCGTTACGGTCCCACTCCGCGACGCCAACGGGAAGCCCGTCCAGCAGCGTGCAGATTACGCAATGAAGATCGTCCGCCAGCACCTCGCCAAACACTTCTCGGTCGAACCTGAGGAGGTTCGACTCGACGCCTCTGTCAACGAGGCGGTGTGGGCGAACGGCCGGCAGAACCCACCAAGTACGCTCCGCGTCCGAGCGGCCCGCTTCGTCGAAGACGACGAGCCGGTCGTCGAGGCCGAGCACGCCGAATAACGTGCTACGGGCGACCTTCACCGGCTCGTCGTACGTGGGGGTCTTCGCCCGCGTCGTTGATGACCTCCTCCTCGTCAGACCGGACGTCGAAGATGACCTCGCCGAGACACTCTGTGCTGAGCTTGATGCCGACGTCCTCGCGACGACGGTCGGGGGGTCGAACACCGTCGGCTCGCTTGCGGTTGGCAACGAGAACGGTATCGTTGTCTCCACACGCGTAACTGACCGAGAGCGCGCTCGGATCACCGAGGCGGCAGATCGCCCGGTCGCCGAGCTTCCGGGCCGGATAAACGCGGCCGGCAACGTCGTCCTCGCGAACAACTACGGGGCGTACGTCCACCCCGATCTCCCGCGTAAAGCGGTGAAAACGGTCGGCAAAACCCTCGCCGTCCCGGTTGAGCGCGGTGACCTTGCTGACGTTCACACTGTCGGTACGGCAGCGGTTGCGAACAACACTGGGGTGCTCTGTCATCCGAACGCCCGCGAACCGGAGTTGCAGGCGATAGAGGCTGCACTTGACGTCCGCGCTGACGTTGGGACGGTGAACTACGGCGCGCCGCTTGTCGGTGCTGGACTCCTCGCAAACAACGATGGCTACGTCGTCGGCGAAGACACGACCGGTCCGGAGCTGGGTCGAATAGAAGAGACGCTCGGCTTCATCGACTAGGCCTCAGTACCATCGGCCGCCGCTTATGCTTTAGGAAGATACTTCCCTGTCCCTACCGCAGTCGATGACATGAGCACGTACACCGTGAGCGGGCGGTTCCAGAGCCGAGACGGCTTCCAGCCGTTTACCAAAGACGTCGACGCGGAGAGTGAGTCGCTCGCTCGCGAGCGCATCTACACGCTCGTCGGGAGCCAACACGGCCGAAAGCGTACGCAGATCGAGATCAACGAGGTGTCTGCAGCATGATGGGTGGCGGTCAACAGCAGCTTCAGCAGCTCTCACAGCAGCTCCAGGCGCTCGAAGAAGAGATAGAGGCGCTCGAAGCCGAGATCGAATCGTATCGGAGCGAACAGACAGGAATCGACGAGGCTGTCGAGGCAATCGAGACTCTCGAGACGGGGTCGACGGTGCAGGTACCGCTTGGCGGCGGCGCCCACGTCCGCGCGTCGGTCGAAGACATCGATGACATCGTCGTCTCACTCGGCGGAAACTACGCTGCAACGCAGGCACAAGACGACGCTATCGACGTCCTCCGTCGCAAACAGGACGCCCTCGATGACCGAATCGAAGAGACCCAAGCGTCCGTCGACGAACTCGAATCCGAGAGCAGCGAGCTCGAACGACAGGCCCAACAAATGCAACAGCAGATGCAACAACAGCAGATGCAGCAGCACTCACAGGACGCCGACGAGGAGTGAGCCGTGTTCGACGGACTGAAGGACAAGCTGCGTAGCTTCCGCGAAGACGTTGAGGAGACGGCTGACGTCGAAGAGTCAGCGAGTGCCGATGAGACGACGGATAGTGAGTCTGTGTCGGCTGACGTCGACAGCGAGCCGACTGAAGACGACACCGCCGGACGCGGTGGTTCGGTCGGCGCCGTAGCCGGTACCGAGTCTGCCGACGAGTCACCGACACCGGCTACCGAACGAGCCGACGGGGCCGACGGGACCGACGTCGAGGGTGACGGGAGCGAGCCGAGTACCTTCCAGCGAGCGAAGGCCTTCGCGACTGGGCGTATCATCATCGAGGAGGAAGACCTCGAAGAGCCTCTCTGGGAGCTTGAGGTGGCGCTTTTAGAGAGTGACGTGGAGATGAGCGTCGCCGAGCAGATTCTTGAGACCGTTCGCGAGACAATGCTCGGCGAGTCGAGACGCCAGGTGGAGACGACCGGAGAACTCGTCGAACAGGCGCTTCATGATGCCCTCCTCGAAGTTATCGGGGTCGGACAGTTCGACTTCGAGACGCGGATCGAGGAGGCAGACAAGCCAGTCACGATCGTGTTCACCGGGGTCAACGGGGTCGGGAAGACGACGACGATAGCCAAGCTCTCCGAGTGGCTCGGCGAGCGGGGCTACTCCTCGGTGCTCGCAAACGGCGACACCTATCGTGCGGGTGCCAACGAGCAAATCGCCGAACACGCGGACCGCCTTGATCGTGAGCTGATCGCACACGAGCAGGGTGGCGACCCCACGGCCGTGATCTACGACGCTGTCGAGTACGCCGCGGCGAACAATGTCGACGTCGTGCTCGGCGATACGGCAGGTCGACTGCACACGAGTGACGACCTGATGAGTCAGTTGGAGAAGATCGATCGCATTGTTGAGCCCGATCTGACGATGTTTGTGGACGAAGCGGTTGCCGGCCAGGATGCCGTTAACCGCGCCCGCGAATTCGACTCGGCCGCCGAGATAGACGGCGCGGTGTTGACGAAAGCTGACGCCGACACGTCCGGTGGCGCGGCCATCTCAATCGCATACGTTACCGGGAAGCCAGTGTTGTTTTTGGGCACTGGCCAGGGGTATGATGACCTCAGACGGTTCGACCCCGAAGCGCTCGTCGGCGACCTGCTGGGCACGTGAGTTCCCCCCGTCACGTCGGGGTTCCTCGGGAGAGAATCGCACACCGGCAGCGGGATCAGAACCCTTAACAGTTCACCGAGGTTTGTATATGATAGCGGGATGGGATAGCCAGGAGATTCCGCCGGGCTCATAACCCGGAGATCGGTAGTTCAAATCTACCTCCCGCTATTAATTTGTCTGATGGGCTGGACGACGACTGACACGTCAGGTACGGTCACCGTCTCGGCAACCCGGAAGCGATTTCAGTCGGCCAGTCGTGATTCTGGTATGGAGTACGAATCGAGTCTCGATCGCGCAATGGAGGCCGTCCCCGACTTCGATGGCTCCGACGAGCGGCTGTCGGTGCCAGACCCGGATATTCAAAAAGACGGGGCGTTCACTCGGCTGAACAACCTCTCGACGATAGCCGACGCGTTGAGCCGTGACCCAGAACACGTCCACTCGAAGATACAACAAGAACTTGGAACGGCTGGGCAGTACGAAGACGGCCGCGCACGCTACAGCGGGAATTTCCGCGAGCGCGACTTCGCCGGCGCGATAGACTCGTACATCGAGTCGTACGTCACCTGTTCGGAGTGTGGGCTTCCCGACACCCGACTGGAGACTGAGAATCGGACGCCAATGCTGCGCTGTGAGGCGTGTGGGGCCTTCAGACCGGTCGCCAAACAGACCACGAGCACGACGAATCGTCAAGAAGAGGCAATCGAGTCGGGCAAGACGTACGAGCTCGAGATTGTTGGCACCGGACGGAAAGGCGACGGCGTCGCCGAACGCGGCGAGTATACGATCTTCGTTCCCGGCGCTGAAGAGGGTGAGACGGTTCGAGCGTACATCAAGAACGTCTCAGGCAGCCTGGCGTTCGCCCGCCGCGAACAGTAGCTGTCCTCATCCGCCGGCGTCAAACCGTTCAAGCGCGACCTCAAGCATGTCAGGTGTGACGGGCTGGAACTCCTCGCGTTCGTGATCGGGGAAGTACCCACGGACGTCGTTCCACGACTGTCTGGCGTATCGTGCATCGAGCAGCACGCGAACTCCCCGCTCGTCTACACCTCGAATCACGCGACCGACGGCCTGGCGCGCCTTCCGCACGGCCGGTACCGTGAGTGCCGTCTCGAAGCCTTTGGAGAACCGTCGGTCGTACGCTGCTACCACCGCCTTCGTCCGTGGCTCTTCGGTGTTGATTATCGGGACGCCACAGACGACTGCCGCGGCGAGCCGATCACCACTGTAGTCGACGCCTTCAGTGAGTGTGCCGCGGAGACTCGTCACCAACACCTTGTCGCCCCCGGCGAAGAATGCTGTCTTCAGCGACTCTGTCTCGCGGTCGTCTGATGACTCATCGAGAAGGACTGGCTTATCGAGTCGCTCGGTGAGCGCCGCCGCCATCCAGCGCGCCTCGGTATAACTCGGGGTGCCGACCAACACGTTACCGTCGCGCGCAGCGATCGTCGTCGTCGCGTCGACGTATGCGAGTCGCGTCTCGGTTTCCTCACCAGGTGCCCCACGATTGGCGTGGGTGAACTTCGGCGCGTCGACCGCAAGGCTCGCCCGATTCTCGGGTGGAAACGGAAGCCCGTGGGTTCGTTCGACGACGGGTCGGCCCTGCGCCGCGAGGTGGTCGAGTCCGGTCACTTCACGGAAGACGTCCATCGGCTCGAGCGTCGCGCTCATCAGCACGCCGCCGCCGAACGCGGCGAGTCGGTCGCCGATCGCCGCACTTGGGAGACAGTTGTACAGCGCGAGGCTCGCGGCGTGTGTTCGTCGCCACGAATCGGCGGGCGCTGTCTCGTCGTGCGTACTCTCGAGTCGGATCGCTCTGAAGAACGTTGTGTGGTCCTCGCGGTACCACGCGGCGATGGTCCGGCCGACACCGGGTGCGGTGTAACGCGCGTCCGCATCGGAGATCGCATCGAGCGCGCGCTCGACGAAGGCTCCGACGGCCGGTGCGCGCGTCCACACCCGGTCGCCGTAGCCCGCGCGCTCGGCCCACCTGGAAATCCCGTCTCGGGTAGGCTCGGTCGGGTCCCGAAGCGGGATATCATGATCTGTCCCGTCGTTGCCCGAGGCGCGCCAGTCCGGACGCGTCGCGTCGAGGTGGGCGGTGACGCGACGGTCAAGCTCGTCTCGGAGGTCGGCGTAGAACGCGCGGACGCGCTCAAGGTCGCTGAGAGTCACGTCTGCGTTGGCGAGCTCGGCGCGGATCGTCTCGGCGTCAGCACTGGCACTTGACGCCGTCCGGTCTACACTAGCGGTCACCTGCGCGTCGGCGCTCCCGTGATCGGACGAGTCGGCGGTCAGGGTGAGTGGCTGGATCACGCGGGTGAGTTCGGTCATCGCGTCCCGCAGGCTTGCGTCGGCGACCCGGTCGCTGACGAGGTCCCGGACGCGTGGCTCGAGCATATGCGCCTCGTCGCAGACGACGAACGTCGACTCATCAAGCAGCGCGCCGGTAAACGTCGCGGTGGTGACAGGGTCGAACGCGTGATAGTAGTTGCCGATCACGACGTCGACTGCCGGCACGAGCGCACCCATTACCGAGTGGGGACACGAGCCGTGGCTCGCAGCGAGCCGGACAAGCTCGTCGGGACCGACGTGCCCGCGCGCCTCGTACTCGAAGGGGACGGCCACCTCCGGACTGTCACCGTCTTCCGGTAGGTCCTCAAGATACCCGGCATAGAACGGGCAGAACTCGGTGTCGCCGTGTGTCTCCGTGTCGGGGGGATAGGGGGTGGGCTCCCCGTCGACGGTGAGGAAGTCGGATGACACGTCGGTGCCGCTGCTCCCGGTGTCCGCCAGCCCGACCTGCTGGCTCCGTGCTGCGCGCGAGAGTGCTCCGGCCGTCGTCGCGCCGTCGTCGCCGATCAAGTTGCGGGTGCGCTCACGGAGCCCGTCACATCGTTCGTACACGGTTCCGCGGTCGATACTCGCTCGGTTCTCGCGGGCATACGGGCACACGTCGGCCTTTCCGACGAGCGTGATTCCGGAGACGGGGTCGGCGTGCTCCGGAAGGTTCGTGTTGATCGTCTCAAGATCGGTTTCGAACTGTCGAAGCTGCTGTTTGACGCTGGTGAGTACAAACACCCGTTCGAAGGCGGAGTCGGGGTCGCGCACGCGGTCGATGCCCGCGGTCAACGAAAGCATCGTTTTGCCCGTGCCGCACGCGCCTTCAAGCGCGAGGAAGCCGCCCGCGTCGGCGGCCTCGATGGCGGCCTCGATGCCATCGACCTGCTCTGGGTACGGCGTCGGATGACCGAAGATATCGGTCCAGCTCGGGTCGCTCGTCACTGGTCTCGGTTGTGCCCCATCTGGGATAAACGTTCACCGGCTACCGCCAACGCAGGCGACACTGTGTGAGTGTCGTGTGGTCCCCCAGTCAGGAACCGACGCCACGCTGGCCGGGGAGGCCGCGACTCGCCGCGACCACAACGAGCCCGACTGCGAGCGCGAAGACGGCCGTAGCTCCGCCGAGGAACGCGGTATCGAACGTGATGCGTTCGACAGCAAACCCGAGCACGCCGCTTCCGGTTGACTCAAGCAGGAGGGCGACCCCGCTGAAGACGGCGTACGCGCTGCCCCGCACGTCCGCGGGCAGTGAGTCGAGGAGAAACGTATCGGCCGCGGGGAACATCGCATGGACCACGACGCCGAGCAGGGCGGTTGCGACGACAAGTGCCGGGACCGATTCGACGACGACGAGCAGTCCGAGGGCGGTCGCAAACGAGACCAGAATGCCGATCAAGTACGGGACGTGTGGGAGCCGGTCGGCCAGCTGCCCGCCGAACCAGAACGCCGGGAGACCGGCGGCGAAGACGACCGTGAGGAGGCCGTTGGCGAGTTCACCGGAGACGCCCTTCACGGTGGTTAGATACGTCACGTAGAAGTTGAACACGCCCTGCCAGACGAACCCGGGAGTCGCGACGATGACTACCACGAGGAAGACGATCTGCCAGTGGGCAAGCGCGGCACGGAAGTTGCGGTCGGCGCCGGCGCTCTCCGGAAGCGGGTGCCGCCGGAGCACGGCGAGAAGCACCGCGGTGACACACAGCGCAGCGACGGCGAGCAACCGGAAGACATCGTTCCACCCGGCGACGATCAAAACGGCGACCACGACGCCTGGTGCGACCACGGCCGCGAGTTGGCTCGCCGCGCCGTGGATCCCGATGGCTCGTCCGCGACCGGTCGGAAACAACTCGGCGACGAGCGGAACGGCAGCGACGAAGTACGCGCCGGACGACAGCCCGATGACGAACGCACCGACTTGGAGCGCACGGATCGAACCAGCGCCGCTCGTGAACGCCGCCGCGAGTGCGAGCGCGACGCCAGACCCGAGAACGACGTAGTGACGCGGGACACGGGTGAGGAGGTACCCGACCGGGATCCGTGGGAGGGCCGACCCAACCCATACGAGCGTGGTGACGGAACCGACGACCGCTGGGCTCGCATCGAAGGTGGTTCCGATCGTCGGGACGAGCGGGGCGAACGAGACGCGACCAAGGTTGACCAGAAAGACCAGCCCGCAGAGCGTGCCGAAAACTTGTCGAGTCATCGGCGTGCCTGTTGGTCGAGAGGGGTCACCGCATAGACCCGTGTCGCGACCGCCTTACACGCCACAGACGTCGAAGAGGTCGTCGAGCGCCTCAATTTCCCACGTTGGCCATACGTTGAGGTCCCAGTTTCGGCGGTGGGGGCGGCGGATGAACGCGGAGTCGACACCGGCGTTTTCGGCGGCTTTCACATCGGACTCGTTGTCGCCGACGAAGAGCGCGGAGTCGGCATCAAGATCGCCGAGCGCCTGCTCGAGGTAGTGTGGGTTCGGCTTTCGTAGCTGCAGACTGTGGATCGTCGGTTCGCGTCCGTAGGCGGCACCAAATCGGTCGAATCCGTCGAAGTGATCGACGAGGAAGTCGACGGTCGCCTGCTGATTCGACGAGACGATCCCCATCTTCACATCGAGGTCAGCGAGGGTTCCAAGGTCGTCGTACGGGGTCTTGCGTCCCGCGCGTGCTTCGGCCTGTTGTGCACGCGAGACCACGTCATCGCGGGTACGCCAGAAGCTGCCCGGGTTGAGGTCGTACGTCTGACAGACAGTTCCGACGCTCCCAGGCGTCGCACCGATCGTCATCTGCTCTACATCGTCCGGATCTGGGTCGTCGACGCCGCACTCCGTGAACGCGTCCCGGGTCGCCTCCCGGAGGACGTCAAAGCGCGTGCGGCCGACGAGAACACCGTCGTTGTCGAAAACGACGGTATCGTATCTCATACGCGATATCCTCCCTCAAGTGATAAAAGGGTTTCAGTCGGCGACCCCGCGTTTCAGGACGATTTATGACGGCAGTGGCTAGAAAAACGGTATGCGCGTGAGCGTCATCGGCGGCAGTACGGCCACCGGCGAGACCGCAGACACGGCGAGGCTGTTGGGGAGCGAGCTCGCGTCGCGAGGACATACGGTCGTCTGTGGTGGACTCGGTGGCGTGATGGAGGCAGTGTGTCACGGAGCTCGCGAGGCTGGCGGCGAGACGGTCGGCATCCTACCGGGCGAATGCCGGACGGACGCGAACCCGCACGTGACCGTTCCTATTGCAACCGGGATGGGTCACGCGCGAAACGCACTCGTCGTGTTGAACGGTGACGCGGTGATCGCCGTTGCGGGCACCCACGGCACGCTCTCGGAAATCGGACTCGCACTCGCACACGGTCGTCCGGTGGCGGGGATCGAGACGCACGCGGTCGACGGCGTCGAAGCTGTCGCGTCACCGCCAGCGGCCGTCGATTACGTCGAAAAATCGGTCCGAGAGGATTGACGGATCGTCGTAGGAGCTCGTTCGTCTCTCTCACCACGATATCGGTCAGTTACCAGGTGTCGTGGAAGGTGTCGAACTCGATCGAATCGAGCGGCTTCTCGCCGATCGCGGCCTCGTACTCGCCGGGAGTCAACATCGGTTTGTGAAAGCGGGGCCCGTCGTCGGTGGTGATCCGTGGACAGCCGGTGTTGACGAACGCGTCCATGTTGAAGTTCCGCAGTCGGTCCGGGGTCACCTCGTCCATCGTGATCAGGTAGGCGTCGTCGTTGGCGTCGACGATCTCGCGGGCCTGTTCCCAGCGGCCCTGCCCGATCTTCGTACAGAAGATGACACCCCACTTCTGTGCGTCCATCGCCTTGTGGACCGCAGCGTACCGTTGTTTGAGGAACTGGTCGTGTTCGGCGATCGTGACGACGTTGTTCACCGGGTCGGCGATGACGACGGTCTTCTCGGGGTGTTCCATCGCGAGCCCGACCGGGTGGAACTTCCCACCACCGACGTACAACACTTGGTCGGCGGGGATATCCGCGGAGGCGTAGTTGCAGCCGAGCACTTGTCCCTCTTTCGTGAGACGGTCGTCGCCTCGTCGCGTGTGGACCTCGTAGCCGCGAGTCTCGAGCCAATCGGTCATCTCCTCGAAACGGTTCATGTGTTGCGCCGTTGTTACGAGTCCGACGTCCGGATCGTCTTCGGGGTCGGGCAGCTCCTCAAGTGACTCTTCCATGATCGGGAAGGGGTCGACGTTGGAGAACAGCGGCACGTACACGATGCTATCGGACTCTTTCATCGGCGTGTGTCCGAAGTGGACGAAGACGTCGGTTCGTCGCATCAGGTACGTATCGAGGTCACAGGCGCCGTAACACGGCTGCCCAGAGAGCATGAACGTCACGTCGTCTGGCGCGACCGCTCGGAGGTCGTCGGCGACGCTCGGACCGCGGCGTTTCAACCCCTCCGGGAACTGGAGCCCGACTTTCGTCGCGTCTCGTTCCTCGATCGCCTCGACGATCCGGTCGAGTTCGTAGTCCCACTCTCGGTCGTGTTTCAGCGACATCCCCGTCTTGGTGAGGTCACCCTCGGTCGACCCGCGACTCATGATATTTTGGCTTGCGGGGCGGGACGGTTAAGCGACGCGTTCGACAGCGACTGATGTAACCGCTGACAGTTACGATACTAAGAAACGTCGGGCTGGGCAGGTACATCTCGTCGTCGATTGCGTCCGCGGGCGACAGCCCGGCGGGCCGACTCGGTGAGCGCCGACCGAGGACAGCGAGTGGGTCGGGGAGGGTGACGACTTGCACGGACCCGACGGATACATCTCGCGGAGCCACGAAGTGTGATGCATGGCTGACCTCCCACTGGAGCACGTACACGTGCGACCCGACGAACCGACCGATGGAGCGCCCGCCCCTGCGGTGGTCGTCCTCCATGGTCGGGGCGCAGACGAACAGGACCTCCTCCCGGTGGCTGCGTCGCTGCCGGAGTCACTCCACGTCGTGAGCCTCCGTGCACCGGATCCACTGCAGGGCGGCTACACCTGGTACGAGCTCGACCTCTCGGCCGGCGGGCTACACCAGAGCCAGCCGGATCCGATCGACTTCGAGCGCAGCCTGCGACTCGTCGAAGACACCATCGCGGGTGCCGTGGACGCCTACGACCTCGATCCAGACCGGCTCGGACTGCTCGGGTTTAGCCAGGGAGCGATCACGAGCCTCTCGTTGTTACTCGAGTCGCCGGCACAATACGCGTGGGTCGTTGGGCTCCACGGGTACCTCCCCGACTCACACGGTGCGCTCGAACCAGCTGACATCGAGGGACGGCGGGTCTTTGTCGGTGCCGGCGACGACGACCAAGTGATACCCGCACACCGAAGCACTGCGGCTGCTGATCGGCTGGCGGCCCTTGGCGCCGCCGTGACCCACGAGACGTACCCAACCGGACACGGAATCGGTCGCGACGAGCTCGCCGACGTGGTGTCGTTTGTGGAATCCTCACTGCAGTGACTGTGCCATGCGTTGCGTCCGGTTCCCGGTGACTCAGCGCATGTCGGTCGTCTCGACTGACTCGGTACACCAGTGACAGAAGTCGAGTGTCGGGTCCGTCTCACGTCCGCAGTGGGGGCACTCGACCGTCGTCGATGCCGACCCGCCGGGTACGTCGTCGCTGTCGTCGGCCGTGGGGGACGAGACGCTCGTCACTGACCGGCCGGGAAGCCGATCCACGAGGCTGGTCGTCGACGTCCCTTCGATAGGGTCGTCGAACGAGTCGGAACCATTGGCCACTCGAGCTGTCTTGTGCTCCTCGTATCGGCGGTTGTTGCGGACCGCGAGCACGTAGGCGTCGAGGATGCTGGCGACGACCACGGCCAGCCCCGGGGCGATGTCCGCGATTGGCGGCGACTCCCGCGCGAGCAACTGGTCGACTGCCGCCTCAGGGACGAAGAGGATCAACACGGCCGTGATCGCCGCGTACCAGCCGAACGCCCGCGCCCAACGGCGGAGGTACGCGTGGCCGAGTCCGGATATTAATAGCGCTAACAGTACGGCGAGCCAGGGTCGCCGTCGGCGGAGTTCGCTCATGGCTCGCCGTATGAACCGCGGTGTCCTGTAGTTGTCCCTCTCTCGGTGTGCAGGGGATGTCCCTCCCTCGGTGTGCAGGGGATGTCCCTCCCTCGGTGTGCAGGGGATGTCCATCCCTCGGTGTGCTTATACGCCGGAGGCGTCGACGGGGTGTATGGTCGCCATCCCAACGACCGAACTGCTCACCGGGCTCCGTATCGCCCTCTACGCCGTGGTGTACTGGGGCGGCGGCTTCGTTGTCGCGTACCTGCTTTACCGCCGATGGCGCGGGAGCGGACCGCGCGACGACGAGACGTGAGCTGCCTCTCGGTCACTCTGTGATCAGGGTTCCCCTGACGGATCGATCGTTCCGGTTCGGACACGCTTTTAGTGTCGCTCTGCACAGCGGTTGCATGACCGACACCGCACTCGTTATCGGCGGGACGCGATTTATCGGCCGACACACAGTCGAGGAGCTAGCGGCGAACGGCTACGCCGTCACAACACTGACACGGGGGACCCACACGGACCCATTCGTCGCCGACGACCGCGTCAATCACCTACCCGGCGACCGGACGGTCGACGCTGACCTCACGGCCGCACGCGACGCCGTCGACCCGGACGTCGTGATCGACTGTGTGGCCTACCACCCAGCCGACGTCGAAGCGGCAACGACGATCTTCGCCGACGTCGACGCCTACGTGTACATCTCCTCTGGAGCGGCCTATGGCGCGGAACACGTTCCAAAACGCGAGGGTGTGACACCGCTCGAGTCGTGCACACCGGCACAGGCCGTCGACGAACGCGATGCGACCTACGGGAACCGGAAGGCGGCGGGTGACCGCGCCGTGTTCGCTGCCGCCGAGGACGGTGTCGCCGCGACTGCGGTTCGTCCCTGTATCGTCTACGGGCCACACGACTATACCGAACGGCTCGACTACTGGATCGATCGCGTACTCACGTACGACCGCGTCGTAGTCCCGGGCGACGGACAGAACCTCTGGCACCGGGCGTACGTAGAAGACGTCGCCAGCGCGCTTCGGATCGTCGCCGAGCGCGGCGAGCCTGGGTCGACATACAATGTTGGTGACGAGCGGGTGCTCACGCTCGCAGAGACGCTCGAGACCATCGCAGCCGTCGCTGACACCGACTGCACAGTCGTGCCTGCCGGTCCCGAGACGCTCGCCGCCGGCGGGCTCAACGCCACGGACTTTATCCTCTATCGGGAGTACCCACACCTACTCGAAACGCGTGCACTGGCCGACCTCGGGTGGGAGTCGACATCCGTACGCGAGGCGATGCGCCGGACGGTCACCGACCACCGGGCGACCGACCGTGACGGGCACGAGTGGGATCCCGGTCGCGACGCCGAGGAACGAGTGCTTGAGGCGACGACGGGGTGACTCAGTACGCCGCGTCCCAGCGAACCGGCTTGCGGCGGTTGGGACAGTCGAGACACTCGACGGCGTCCATCGTGTCGACCGCGACGCTCGTCCCCTCACAGTTGCCACAAAGGTAGCCGTACCGATCGGTGTGGTCGGCATCGGCGTAGGCGACATAAAATGGCGCGAGCGAGCCTCGCTCACCGGCTTCGAAGTCGACGTGGACCGTCTCGCCGTCGGCCGTCTCATAGACGCCAGCTGTGAGCCCGCCGGTCGCTTCGATCTGCTTCCGGTAGTGCTGCTCGTCGAACGCTTCGCCGCCAATTTCAACGGTTCGCTCGCCTGCAGGGTCATATCCTTCTCGCTCGTAGAACGCAGTGCCGACCTCGTTGTCGGCGAGCACGGTTCCCTCGATGGCGTCGACGTCGCGGTCACGAAGCGCACGCTCGACGTGCTCGAGGAGCTTCGAGCCGATGCCGGCGTTGCGATGCTCGGGGTGGACGTGGAGCCAGTCGATCTCACCGACGCGCTCGCGGCGGTCGACGACGTAGCTCTCGGCGAAGCCGACGACGTCGCCGTCGACGGTCGCGACGGGACAGACGGTGGTCTCGTCTGCGATCGTGTCACTGAGGTCCGACGCTCCGTACCAGTTTTCGACGGCCTCTCTGAGCAGCGGCTCGCCGACTGCGTGCCCGTACGATGCAGAAAGTGACGCCAACGCAACCTCACGAATCGACTCGACGTCCGACGCGGTCGCAGCGCGGATCTCCATACACTGTGATCACGGCGTGAGAACAAAAATTCACCCCACTGTTGTCGCCGGTGGAGCACGGATCCCTGACCGAACGCGTCAGGAGATCGAGTACGCGGCCGCCGCCATGAGCAGCATCGTCAGTGCGAACGCCAGCCCGAGCAGGTACGTGAGCGAGCGGTTCTCCCACCGGAGGTGCTGGAAGTACGCGATGATGAGCCCCGTCTTGACGACAGAGAGCGCCATCGTGCCGGCGAACGCTTGTTCATACGTGAACTCGAAGAATTCCACTTCGAAGAGGACGAAGTTGATCACCGCGGCGAGCAAGAGCGCGAGGTAGATGGCCGAGTACAGTTTGACTGAGTCGGACGCCATTGAACGATAGATCGGGACACGGTGTTAAAGATGTATCCATCTGCACGACGACGCGCCTCCGTGTCGAGAGCGAAACGGCTATGATCGGCTCGTGCGTACAGAATACTGGTCGCGGTACCCTCCCCGACCGAGTCACGTGGATCCGCTCGACCCAACCGACGACCTGCTCGAATCGCTCTACGTCGTAAATAAGGCCGCAAAGCGGCTCGCAGACGAGGCGACGGCCGCCTACGAGCGCGGCGACGTCACCGAGAGCAACGTGCAGTCGGCGCGAAAGGACGCCCTCTATCGGACCAAGACGCGCGTGCTGAATCGGATCGTCGCCAGCGACCCCTCAGCCGTCTCCGGCGAGTACCACGCGGTACACGGCGACGTCTGGCTCCTCGTCGACGTGCGGGGGTGGACGTTCCACCAGCCGCCTCGGGCCTTCGGAAGCGATCTCACCGACCGGATCGAGACGACCAACACGGAGACCGAGCCGCGCTCGGTCCCGTACGTGAGAGACCCCACGGCAACGCGGTCCGACCGGAGCTTGGCGGAAGCGCTGTCTGCGCTCGCCGCACGTGGAGTCGACGCCAACGACCAACTCGCGCGCCCGACTATCCTCGACGAACACGACCGGCTCGTCGACGTCAGGTGGTCCTGTTTGCGATAGATGTCGCAGGCGGGCGCTCGGGAGTTGCCGTCGCCGTCGCCGTTGGTCGAAGCCGAGCGTTTACCACGGTTGGTCCCAATTGGTGACGCAACGACAGATGTCACACACCGACACCCGCTCCGTCGGCGAGCTCGAGGCGCAGATTGGCGCGCTCGACGACGCCTCGCCGTCGGACCTGACCGCAGACGAGCGTGCACGCCTCACCGATGCGCTCGTCGCGCTCGCTGACGCGTACGGCGATCGTGGCGACTTCCACGCCGAGGCTAGCGCGCTATCGAGCCTCGAGCGGCTCCACACGGCTCACCCGGAGGCGGAGATAGACGTCCACCTCACGACCGCGCTCGCGAACGCGACCGCCGTCCGCGACCGCGACGACGTCTACGAGACGAGCATCCAGCCCGACCGGCTCGGTGAGTATCGCGACCGGATCGAGGCGCTCTACGACGACCGGCGTGTGCCGGCGATCGCGGCTCCACTGGCTCGAGCGACCGCAGAGACGATCCACGCGAACGCGAAGGCGGGACGACTCGACCGGGTCGGCCCGCTGTGTGAGCGTCTGGAGACGGTCTACGAGACACACCCTGAACCCGACGTGGCCGCGTCACTGCTCACGGGGTACGCCCACGCAGAGCGACACCTCGAAACGGTCGATGCCAAACAGACTGCGGGCGACAACGACCCGATCGACCGACTCGAGCGCGCCAAGACGCTGTTCGAACGCCACCCGGATGCGGACGTTGCGGCGGGCTACGCCGGGGTGCTCGCCGGGCGGACGAACCACGACGCCGACCGAGGGGCCGTCGAGGCGATCGAGGGGCGAATCGCCCGAATCGAGGCGCTCGCACAGGGGTACCCCGCCAGCGAGGCGGCGATCCGGGGGTGGATTCCGATGGCGACCGCTAACGCGACGCGCGCCGGCTTTGAGGCCGCCGACGTCTCTCGGGTCGACCACTGGGCGCGCCAAACGGTCGAGCACCACGAGGCGATCGGCACGCCGACCAGCGCGACGTGGCTGGCCGTCGCGACGTTCTTTGCCGGCCGGGCCGCGTTCTTCGACGGCGACGTCGAGACGGGTGAGTCGAGGCTGGAGCAGCTCAGGGAACTCGCCGACACCTACGAGAATCCTGTATTCGACCACTGGCTCGGTCGGGCGATGTTCGATGCAACCCGCGCGTATGTGGAAGCGAATCATGGTGAGCGCGCGCGGTCGATAGCCGACGAACTCGCGTCGTTCGCCGAGGGACATCAGGACCAAGCGGCGATTGAATCTGGACTAGAGGGGCTGTACACGCACGCGCCCGCGATGTTCGACGGTCCGTCGTTCGCCCCCGACGACACTGATCCGGCCGCCGCGAGCGACGAGGGAGGGCCGTCTGGAACGGCCGAGGCGGTCGATGCTGCGCCGGAGGCCAGCGGGTCTGCGGCTGACGGCGCAGCCGCTCCCCCGACTGCGGCAGATCCCACTGACGGCGCCGAGTCGTCGGCGGCCGACCTCGTTGAGCGACGGGCTAATGGTGAGTCGCAATCGCCCGTCGATGTGGGCGGGCCGACGACCGAACTCGGCGAGCCAACGGCGGCGACCGACCGAGAGGTCGAACGCGACCAGATCGACGCGTTCGAAGATGCTCTTGACGTCGCGGAGACCGCGTCCGACGACGGGGGATGTGGCTCGTGTGGCGATGACGGCTGCGGGAGCTGTGGCACCGACACCGACCTGAACGCCCCGGCCAGTGCGCCCGTGATCGCCGCGGCGGTCCTCGGAGTGGTGGTCGCCGGCGTCTCCGTGCTTTACTCGCTCTATCAGCTCGGCTCGTACGCGGTCGGGCGGTTGCGACGAGACGCGAGCTGAGCGGCTCGCGTTCGACGTTCCGAAACCCTTACTCTCGGGCCGTCGTACCGACACATATGACAGAGACGTCGGACGCTCCCGACGACACGAGTGACGACGGGTCGGTCGTCGACCCCGCCGAGGTAGAACACGTCGCGGAGCTGGCCCGCGTGCGCCTCGACGACGACGAACGCGAGCTGTTCGCCGAACAGTTCGCGGAGATCCTCGACGCCTTCGCGGCGCTCGATGAGGTTCCCGAGATGGACCGCGAAGAGCCACTCGTGAACGTAATGCGCCCCGACGAGGTCGACGAGAGCCTCAGCCAGTCGGCGGCGCTCGCGAACGCCGAGGAGACCGAAGACGGCTTTTTCGTCGGTCCGAAGGTGTCGTGATGGCCGTCGACTACAACGCGTTCATCACCGAAGCGTCGATAGTAGGCGACGACGACGGCCCGCTCGCGGGAACGACGGTCGCGGTGAAAGACAATATCTCGACCAAGGGCGTTGCGACGACCTGTGGCTCGGATATGCTCGCCGACTACGTCCCCCCGTACTCCGCAACGGTCGTCGAGCGGCTCACCGACGCGGGCGCGCGAATCGTCGGCAAGACCAACATGGACGAGTTCGGAATGGGGACGACCACGGAGACATCCGCGTTTGGTCCAACCCGAAATCCGGCCGACCCCGAGCGTGTTCCTGGCGGATCCTCCGGTGGGTCGGCGGCGGCGGTAGCGGCCAGCGAGGCCGACGTCGCGCTCGGCTCCGACACGGGCGGCTCCGTGCGGTGTCCGGCCGCGTTCTGTGGGGTCGTCGGGATCAAACCCACCTACGGACTGGTGTCGCGGTACGGACTCGTCGCGTACGCCAACTCGCTAGAACAGATCGGGCCGATCGCCCCGACGGTTGCAGAGGCCGCCGCCGTCCTTGACGTGATTGCTGGGCCGGACCCGAACGACGGAACCACCCGCGACCCGAACGCCGCAGCGGACATCGACGTCCCGACCGACTACGCCGCGGCGGCCGACGGCGACGTCGAGGGATTGACCGTCGGGGTCCCCACTGAGCTGTTCGACGGCGCCGACGAGCGGGTGGTCGAGACGGTCGAGGCAGCTATCGACGACCTCGTCGCGGCGGGCGCGACGACGACGACGATTTCGCTCCCGTCGGTCGAACACGCCGTCGAGGCGTACTACGTGATCGCGATGTCGGAGGCCTCCTCGAACCTTGCACGGTTCGACGGGGTGCGATACGGTCACCGCGCCGAGGCCGACGGCAACTGGAACGAGTCGTTCGCGGCGACCCGCGAGGAGGGCTTCGGCGCCGAGGTCAAACGCCGGATCTTACTCGGGACGTACGCGCTCTCTGCGGGGTATCACGACGAGTACTACGCGAAAGCACAGGACGCCCGCGCCTGGGTTCGCCAGGACTTCGAGGCCGCCTTCGAGACCGTCGACGTGATCGCCTCACCGACGATGCCGGTACTCCCGTTTGAGTTGGGCGAGAGCCTCGAAGACCCGCTGCGGATGTACCTCGCCGACGCGAACACGACGCCGGTGAACCTCGCGAACCTGCCGGCGATCTCGGTGCCCGCGGGCGAGGCAGATGGGCTCCCGGTCGGACTCCAGCTCGTCGGTCCCGCCTTCGAGGAAGCGACCGTGATCCGCGCGGCCAGTGCGGTCGAGGGTGAATGAGTCTGACAGACGAGGAGCTGGACCGCCTTGCCGACGTGGTTCGGCTTCAGCCGACGAAGAACGCCGAACTCGAGGACGCCTGGGGCGTCGACGGCGGTAGCGCGGTCCACCGGTACCTCGAAGACCACCTGAAGGAGTACTACTACCGCGACGACGACAGCCTGATCCGCACGACGGCCGAGGCGAACGACCTCGTCGACGTCGAACCCGGGATCGAAGCGGACGCGGTCGCCCGAGGCGATGCGCCGGATCGAATCTCGGTTCCGCGGCTTGAAGCGCAGGTATTCGAGGTCGTTGCGGGCCCCGACGGGCGGTCACAGTCTGTGGTGAGTGTGCTCTCTGCGCTCCGTGAGGCGTTCGACGTCGACCCCGAAGCGGGGGCGGTTCGACGGGCGCTTCGACGCCTTGAGCGCAAGAACGTCGTCGAAGTCGAGTACCGAACGGTGCCGACGTTTCGGCTCGCCGTCGACCGAGACACGGTCGAGGTCGCCGTCGACGAGGAGACAACCGGTGAGTGAGCGAGCAGCCCCGGTACCGCCCGACGACCGGATCTCAAGGTTGAATGCCGACGAGCGGCTATGCCTGCTATGACCGACCAACAGCTACGGAAGGAGGCTCACGACGTCGACGTCACCGTCTGGGTGGGTAAAGCCGGTATCGAGGCCGTCGTCGACGAACTTGCGGACCAGCTCGACGAGCGCCGACTCGTGAAGGTGAAGTTCCTGCGTGCCGCTCGCGGCGGCACGACTACTGACGAGCTGGCCGACACGCTTGCAGCAGACGCCGGCGCCGACCTGATCGAAACGCGCGGAAACACGGCTGTTTTTCACTGATCGCTGGCCGAGTCGGAGTCTGTCCGGTCACCAGCGTCACCGATAGTAATCCACTAGTGAGTTCGCCCGGTGTCTGGGGCATGGACGTGGTCATCGTCGGTGCCGGTGAGGTCGGGACGAGCATCGCCGCCAGCCTCGCCGCGGACCACGAGGTCGTCGTGATCGATGTCGACGCAGACCGCGCAGAACAGCTCAAGTACGAGCTCGACGTGCTCACCGTGGCGGGTGACGGCACGACCGCGGACGTGCAGACGACCGCTGCGGTCGGCGACGCGGACATGCTCATCGCCTGTACCGACGACGATCGAACCAATCTCGTCACCTGCGGGACCGCAAAGACTCTCGGTGACGCGTTCACCATCGCGCGCGTCAAGAGTACCGAGTACCTCAGGACGTGGGAGGCCGCAGAGCGGGCATTCGGTGTCGACTTCATGGTGTGTACCGACCTCCAGGCCGCAGAGAACATCGTCCGCGTCATCGGTCTCCCATCGGCGATCGACGTCGACCCATTCGCGAACGGACTCGTCCAGATGGCCGAGTTCGAGATCGCCGACGAGAGCCCCGTCGCGGGCCAGACAGTCGCCGAAGCCGACCGGTTCGAGTCGCTGACGTTCGTCGGCATCTTCCGCGACGACGAGATGGTGCTCCCCCGCGGTGACACGGTCATCTGTGCCGCTGACCGCGCAGTCGTGATCGGGAGTCCCGAGAGCGTTCACCTGTTTGCGACGGACGTGGCACCCGAGGCGACACCGGATCGGGCCGACGAGATCGTGATCATCGGCGGCAGCGAGATCGGCTATCAGACCGCGCGGCTGCTCGAAGAACGGGAGTTTCGTCCGCGGCTCATCGAGCGAGACGGCGACCGGGCGCGGTCACTCGCCGAGGACCTCCCGAACACGATCGTGATGGAACACGACGCGACAGATACGGAGTTCCTCGCGCGCGAGCACGTCGACGAGGCCGACATCGTCGTCACCGCGCTCAGCTCCGACGAGAAGAGCCTCCTCGTCTCTGTGCTCGCGAAGCGGATGGGCGTCGAACGCGTGATCGCGGTCGTCGACAGCCCGGACTACGTGACGGTGTTCGAAGAGATTGGGATCGACATCGCGATCAACCCGCGGACCGTCACCGCAGAAGAGATCACCCGGTTCACCTACGAGAGCATCGCCGAGAACATTGCTGTCCTCGAGAACGACCGCGCCGAGGTGCTCGAACTGGAGTTGACCGAAGGGTGTGGCCTCGTTGGGCAGCCGGTCGCCGACCTCGTGGAGTCGATCGACGTTCGATTCGTGATCGGGGCGATCACCCGCGACGGCGAACTCGTGACCCCCCGAGGCGATACCGTGCTCCACCCCGGCGATCACGTCGTGCTCCTCGTTGACACCGCAGGCGTGAGCGAGATCGCCGCACTGGCGTGAGATGGCGGATACACCGCGAATCCGTGTCGATTGGCGGGCGAGCGTGAGCCTCCTCGGTGACGTCCTCGCCGGCCTCGCGGTTCCGCTTTTGATCCCGGTCGTCGTTGCACTGTACTACGGCGAGTCGCTCGCACCGTTTCTCGTGACCATCGCCGTCACGCTTGCGCTCGGAGCGGTCTGTCGACAACTCGCGGGTGCCGACGGCACGCTCGGCCCGCGAGAGGCGTTTCTCGCGGTGTCGCTCGTCTGGCTCCTCGTCGCCTGTGTCGGGGCGATCCCCTTCGTCGTCGCCGGCGTCGGGACGGTCGCACACCCGGTGAACGCGCTGTTCGAGTCTATGAGTGGATTGACGACGACCGGAGCGACCGTCCTCGTCGACTTCGGCGTCCACTCGCGGTCGGTGCTGATGTGGCGGCAGGTGATCCAGTGGCTCGGGGGGCTCGGTATCCTCGTGCTCGCGACCGCGGTGCTCTCCGAGCTCGGCGTCGGTGGCGCCCAGCTGATGGAGACAGAGTCACAGACCCGCGACGTGGACAAGCTCACACCGAAGATATCGGAGACGGCACAGCTCATCTGGGGGCTTTACCTCGGACTCACGCTGCTCGCGGCCCTCACCTACCTCGCGCTCGGTCTCGCCGTCGACCCACAGATGGGGCCGTACAACGCGGTCGCACACGCGTTCACCTCGGTCGCGACCGCCGGCTTCTCACCCGAGCCCCAGAGCGTCGGGGCGTTCCACCCGATCGTGCAGTGGGCAGTCGTCCCGTTCATGGTGGTGGGTTCGACGAGCTTCGTGTTGTTGTACCTCGCGCTCACCGGCGAGCCGATGCGGCTGTTTCGAAACGAGGAGTTCCACTTCTATCTCGGCGTGATCGGGGCGCTCGCTGCGCTCGTCGCCGTCTCGATCACGCTCGACCCGTCGACGACGCTCGGCACCGAGGCGACGCTGCGACACGCGGTGTTCACTGTCGTCTCCATCGTGACCACGACGGGCTACGCGAGCATCGACTACGTTGAGTGGGCGCCCGCGGCCAAACACCTGCTGTTCGCGGGGATGTTCGTCGGTGGGATGGTTGGGTCGACGACGTGTTCGATCAAGTCACTCCGGTGGCTCGTCGCACTGAAGACGTTCCGACGCGACCTGTACACCGCCATCCACCCGGACGCGGTCCGGCCGGTTCGAATCGCCGGAGAACCCGTCGACGAACGCACCATCCGCGACATATACGCGTACCTCCTGGTGAGCATCGTGTTCGTCTTCGCACTCACCGTCGTGATCGTCGTCGACGCCGAGCGCGCCGGATCGCGCGTCTCGGAGTTCGAGGCGATGGGTGCCGCGGCGACGACGTTCCTCAACATCGGTCCCGGTTTCGGCGACGCCGGCCCGTACGGCACCTTCGCGACGTTTCCGATGACGACCCGCGGCGTGATGATCGTCCTCATGTGGATCGGGCGGATCGAAATCGTCCCCGTACTCGTGTTGTTCACCAGGGCGTTCTGGACGTCGTGACCGGGCGGTCGTCGCGACGGCTCGCTTCACCACCGGCGCGAACGACTCGTATCGACGGCTACTTATCCGGCCCGCGGACACGATACGTCACTTCCTCACTCGGGGGTGACGACAATGACACGCACCATCGACAGCCGCGCGACGCTCAGCTACGTCGGGAGCGTCGTCAAGTACCTCTCAGCGGCGATGTTAGTCCCCCTCCTCACGGCGGTGATCTACGGCGAGGACGTCTGGGTGTTCGCGGCGTCGATGGCGGTCGGAATTGTCCTCGGAGCTGCCCTCGAGCGGGTTGACCCGGAGCCAGACCTGGGACCGCGCGAGGGGCTCGCCGTCGTCGCGCTCGCGTGGCTGGCCGCAGCCGTTGTTGGTGCCGTGCCGTACGTACTCGCCGGCTACGGCGACGGCTCGGCGCTCGCTCACCCGGTGAACGCGTTGTTCGAATCGATGAGTGGGTTCACCACCACGGGCGCGACGGCGACCGCCGAACTCGGCGTGGCGAACCACTCGCACGCGGTGTTACTCTGGCGACAGCTCACCCAGTGGCTCGGCGGGATGGGAATCATCGTCCTGATGATCGCGATCCTCCCGGAGCTTGCTGTCAACGGGGCCCAACTCATGCGTTCAGAAGCTCCGGGGCCGGAGCTCCAGAAGCTCACTCCACGCATCGCTGAGACCGCACGGGTGTTGTGGGTGCTCTACGTGGGTGTCACACTGCTTTTCGTCGTCCTCCTGTACCTGTTGCACCTTGTCGGGGTCGCCCCGAACATGACGGCGTACAACGCGCTGGCACACGGGTTCTCGACGCTCCCGACGGGTGGCTTCTCGCCGGAGGCAGACAGCATCGCCGCCTTCTCACCGGTCGTCCAGTGGGCGTTCGTCCCGTTCATGGTGCTCGCCGGCGTGAACTTCGCACTGTTCTGGTACGTCTTCCGTGACGAAGTCGAAGCGTTGGTCGAAAACACGGAGTTTCGTGTCTACCTCGGCGCGGTCACCGCGATGAGTGCCGTCCTCGTCGTCGCGCTGTACCGAGGTGGTGCGCCACCGACCGAACTCGGCGGGGTCACGGAAGGCGTCGCCGGAACCGCACTCAGACAGGGCGTGTTCCAGATCGCCTCGCTGCTCAACTCGACGGGATTCGCCACCGCTGATTTCGCACAGTGGGAGACCCACACCCAGTTTCTACTACTGTTTGCGATGTTCATCGGCGGGTCTGCGGGCTCGACCGGCGGTGGGATCAAGGTGATACGGTGGCTCATCCTGTTCAAGACGCTCCGTCGGGAGTTGTACACGACGGCGAACCCCGACGTGGTGCGGCCGGTCCGGCTCGGCGGATCGGTGGTCGACGAGGACGTCGTCCGCGGCATCCTCACGTTCACGCTGTTGTACCTGCTGTTGTTCGCGCTCGCGGCCATGTTTATCGAGCTCGACACAGCACGGGCAGGGACACCTCTTTCAGGAACCGAAGCGGCCGCCGCGTCGCTCGCGACGATCGGCAACATCGGCCCCGGGCTCGGTCCGCTCGGCCCGTTTGGAACCTACGAGTTTCTGCCGAACACGACGAAGCTTCTCATGGTGTTTTTGATGTGGATCGGACGGCTGGAGATCGTGCCCGTATTAGCGTTGTTCGTTGCCGGGCTCGATGAGTGATTGGGGGCGATTGGCATCCGATGATGGCCGGTTCACGTGAACGATCGCTCGAAACTCCGGACGCCAGCGTCGGTACCGACGATAACCAGCTCGTCGCCGGGTTCGATCGTCGTGTGTGGGCCCACATCGGTGACGACCGCGTCGTCGCGTTCGACTGCCATCACGGTACACCCGGTCTCTGCCCGCACGTTCGCATCGAGGAGCGTTCGTCCGACGAGTCCAGGCGCTTCGAGCCGAACAACCTCGACCTGCTGGTCGACCGAAAGGACGTCTCGTCCCTCGATGAGCCGGCCCGCGGACATTCGACCGGTGACCGTCCCGAGCGAGAGGACGTAGTCGGCGCCGGCTCGGTACGTCTTCGAGACGTTTCCGTCGTCGTCAACGCGGGCGACGATCTCCGTGTCTGGTGCCGCCTCGCGGGCGACAAGTGTGGCAAACTCAGTCGCCGTGTCGTCGGGGAGCGCCAACACGAGCGTCTCGGCATCCTCGACGTCTGCAGCCGCGAGCGTCTCCGGGTCGGTAGCGTCCCCAACGATGTCGACTGGGGGGACGTCTCGTCTGTCGACGATCGTATGGGGAATGTCGGCAGCAGAGAGCTCCTCGGCGACCGTCTGTCCGACCTGACCGTAGCCGGCGATCACGGTCTCACCCGCTTCGAACTGTCGGACTGACGACTGGGTGAGTTCGACGAGCTGTGCGAGCTGGTCTGGGTGACCGGAGACGAGGAGCACCGTCCCCCTGGCCAACTCCCGTTCCGGGGCTGGTGACGCGTCGAACTCGCCGTCGAACCACGCCCCAACGACGGTGACGCCCGTCCGCTCGCGGATCTCGCTGTCGGCGAGCGTCGACCCGGCGAGGTCGCCGCCGTGACGCACGGACACCTCCGCGAGCTGGAGCTGGTTTCCGTACGTCACCGCCTCGTCGAGTTTCGTCCGGAGCGCCGTCGTCACCTTCGCGGCGAGGCCCCGCCCGAGAAGCGTCCGCGGAGAGAGAACGTGGTCGGCGCCGGCGAGCGCGTGGTAGCGCTCGAGGTCGGGATCGTCGACGACGCTCACAACCGGGATCGCTTCGGCGATCTCCTTTGCGGCGAGCACGATGCTTGCGTCCACCTGGTCGGAGACGTCCGCGAGCACGGCTCGCGCGTCGGGAACCCCTGCCGCTCGGAGGCCCTCGGTCGACTCCGGGTCCGCACGAACCACACGGTGTCCGTCCGCGTAGAGCTCGTTCGCCCGCTCGCGGTCGGGCTCGACGACCACGTAACCGACGTCGCGACCGCGGAGCTCGTCGATGAGCGCTGCCGCGCGGGTCGTGTACGAGCAGATGACGACGTGGTCTGTCGTCCCGGCGTCGACGCTCGTCGGCGCGGTCGCAGCGAACGCCTGTTCGAGAAGCGGAGTGGCGACGACCGGGAGCGCCCCGACGAGGAGTGCCATCCCGAGCAGGTCGGTGACGACGATGAACGCCTGCATCTCCGGGCTGGTCCACGGGGCGTCACCGCCAAACCCCGTCGTGGTGAACATCTCGACGGCGAACTGCAGCGAGCTCAGGTACGTCTGTGGCCGCCCCTCGAACGTCCCCATCCCCCACCGGTAGGCGGCCGCAGTGCCGAACAAGGCGAGCAAAAGCAGAGAGAAGTACCCGACGACCCGGCGCTGCCAGTCGTTCATGTCCGTTTCGAGCGGGAGAGCAGATAAAAACGTGCGTGTCTCGTCGACGGCAGGACTCAAGACTCGTCACCGTCGACGCATCGATCCGAGAGCGAGTGACTTTAGCTCGCGAGTCGATAACGCGCCCTATGACCGAGACGGAGGTCCCAGAGGACCACCCGCGGTACGCCTCGCTCGTCACCCGTCACCGAATCGAGGCCGGCGTCGACCGCGGGATCACCTCACGACAGGGGTTGATAGCGCAGGGGCGCGGTGAGGCGTTCGACTATCTCCTCGGCGAACGGACGCTGCCGAGTGCCGACGACGCCGAACGCGCCGCGGCCGCCGCGCTGCTCGATGCGACCGACCCGGTGCTCTCTGTGAACGGGAACGTCGTGGCGTTGGTACCCACGGCGATCGTCGAACTCGCCGACGCGGTCGATGCCGCCCTCGAGGTGAACCTCTTCAACCGAACCGACGAGCGAATGCGCGCCATCGCCGATCACCTCCGAGAGCACGGCGCAACGGAGGTGAAGGGACTGACCGGCGACGGCGATATTCCTGGCCTCTCACACGCCCGGGGCATCGTCGACGCCGACGGGATCGGCGCGGCGGACGTGGTCGTGGTCCCACTCGAAGACGGCGACCGCGCGGAGGCGCTCGCCGCCGCGGGGAAGACAGAGATCGTGATCGACCTCAATCCGGGGAGCCGGTCCGCCCGGGCAGCGGCGATCCCGATCATCGACAACGTGGTCCGGGCCGTTCCACACGTCACGGAGCACGCACGCGAACTCACGGGTGCAGAGTCGTCGACGCTCGCAGCCATCGTCGACGAGTTCGACCCGGAAGCGGCACTCGATGACGCAGAAGCGACGATCCGCGGCGGCGACTTCGGGCGCGCGACAAACGACTGAGCGACGAACGACTGGGCGACCTATTGAGCCAATACCCACGGCCGAGGCGGTCGCGTAGCTTCAAATCCCTCCGGCGACTAGCAGCGACATGGAACTCGACGAGACGGACAGAGCCATCCTCCGGATCCTCACCCGCGACGCGCGGACCCCGTTCTCGGAGATCGCCAGACGGATCGATATGTCGAGTGCGACGGTCCACGACCGCGTCGGGCGTATGGAGGACGCAGGCGTCATCGAGGGGTATCACGCGTCCGTGGACGAGCGTGCCGTGGGCTACGGCGTGCGTGCGCTCGTGGGGCTCCGCGTCGAGCAGGGTCGCGAAGAGGACGCACTGGCGCGCCTGCGAGAGATCGAAGCCGTCCAGGCGATCCACTTGACGACCGGCGAGTGGGACGTGATACTTCACGTGATAGCCAAGGACACGGACCACCTCCGCGAGCTGATGTTCGACCGAATCGCCGAGATGGACGGCTTCGCGCGCTCACAGACGATGATCATTCTCGGAACCGACTACGAGACTGACGGCCCCCCGGTGTGAACGGGAGTTGTCGGGATGGACCGGAACGCTCAACTCGCGAACTCACCGATTCGGAGCCATGAGCGTACGGGCTGTCGACCAAAGCGACCTCTCGCCGGAGCGCGTCTGGGCGGCCGTGGTCGCCGCGGTGACCGGAGTCCTCGTCGTTGGATCGATCGTCTTTCCGCGAGCCGTCTACGACCGGTTCCTCTGGCGGTACTTCTGGGGCCCCGTGGCGGCCGACGGACAGGTTGCACAGTGTGCCGTCCGACCCGCAGACGGCGGAACCCAGCTTCTCGAGAGCGCGTCGGCGTGTTCGGCAGCAGTAGCCGCGGGAGAGGTGGTCGCGTTCCCAGGGTACACAACGGTCTCGACGGTGAGCTACATCGTCGTCTTACTCGGGATGCTGATCGGGGTGGTGTTCGTACTCCGCCGGCTCGCGATCGCGACCGAGTTCCGCTTTTTTTACGCGTTGTTCCCGTTCATGCTGTTCGGCGGGGCATTGCGGACCGTCGAGGACGCTGGAATCGCCGCTCTCAGAGTCGGGACCGACCCACTTGTCACGTTTCCGTGGAGTGCACTCATTATCAGCCCATTCATTTACTTCACCGTCTTCGCCGCGACACTCGGCTGCGTGGTCGGCGCGTACGCACTCGCTGAGCGAGGACTTGTCGACGACTACGCCCGACCACTGTTTGCGGCCGGCTTGATCGCACTTGCGGCCGCGGTCGGCTACCTCGTGGTCCTCGCGGCGACGACCGAGTACGTCGTCTTTTACCCACAGGTCGTCGGATCGATACTCGTCATCGCGACGGTCTCCGCAGTCGCGACGTGGAAGCTCGCCCGGGCGCTTGTCCCCTCGATAGACCAGGGAACCGGATTTGCTGGGTTCGTAATCATCTGGGGTCACGCCGTCGACGGCGTCGCGAACGTGATCGGCTTAGACTGGATGCCAGCACTGACCGGCTCCGCGAACCTGGTTCCCAAACACGTCGTCAACGAGTTGGTCGTGACGTGGACCGGCCGGCTGCTCCCTGAGTCGGTTCTCGCGGTTACCGGCGACGCGTGGCCGTTCCTCTTGGTCAAGCTTGCGGCCGCAGCCGGCGTCGTCTGGGTGTTCAACGGTGAGCTCTATGAGGAGTCGCCACGGTACACGCTCCTGCTTCTAATCACCGTGCTCGCGGTCGGACTCGGCCCCGGTACGCGTGACATGCTCCGGGCGACGTTCGGTGTGTGACCGGCGTCAACGTCCGACCGGCATCGACCCGTGGAGCCAAGTTCGAACGACAGTTTATATCACATCGCGCCGGAAACGTTCCCGATAATGCTCAACGGGGTCAACGTCGCCCTCGGCGTTTCGGGCAGCATCGCGGCGGTGAAAGTCGTCGAGCTCGCCCACGAGCTCCGCCGCCATGGAGCAAGCGTCCGCGCGGTGATGTCGCCGGCTGCGACCTCCATCGTTCACCCGTGGGCGGTCGACTTCGCCACCGACGAGCCGGTGATCACGGAGATCACTGGCGCAGTCGAGCACGTCGAACTCTGCGGTCGCGACGGCTGGGCGGACGTGCTGCTGCTTGCGCCAGCCACTGCGAATACCGTTGGAAAAATCGCCGCCGCCGTCGACGACACACCGGTAACGACATGTGCAACGACCGCACTCGGGGCGGACGTTCCCGTCGTCATGGCACCAGCGATGCACGAACCGATGTACGATCACCCCGGTGTGCTCGACGCGCTCTCTCGGATCGAGTCGTGGGGCGTCTCACTCGTCGATCCGCGGATCGACGAGGGGAAAGCAAAGATTGCGACGGAGTCGGCCATCGTGACCGAGGTAGCTCGCGCGACGACGCCGGACCCCCTCGCAGGTGCACACATCGTCGTCACGGCGGGCGCGACGAAAGAGCAGCTTGACCCGATACGGGTACTCACGAACCGCGCGTCGGGAAAGACCGGCCGCGCTGTCGCCAGGGCGTGTTACCACCGCGGCGCCGACGTGACACTCGTCCACGACGGACCGGCGGTCCCGTATGCTGACGTGGTCGCCGTCGAGACGGCCGACGAGATGATCGACGCCTGTCGGGCGGCGGCGGCGAGCGCCGACGCGCTCGTCTCGGCGGCCGCGATAGCCGACTTTGCCACGGAGCCGGCAGACGAGAAGATCCGGTCGGGTGAGCCGCTGTCGGTGGAACTCTGGCCGACCCCCAAGCTGCTTGACGCGGTGCGAGAGCGACATCCCTCGCTGCCGCTCGTGGGGTTCAAAGCCGAGACCGACGGCGACGACGCGGCGATGGTCGCGGAGGCGGAGCAGCTCCGGGACCGCGTGGGACTCGCGTTCGTGGTCGCCAACGACGCGAGCGTGATGGGCAACGACGACACGCGCGTGCTACTTGTCGACAACGACTCATCAGAGCCGGAGGTGACATCCGGGACGAAAGAGACGGTTGCCGGCCGAATCGTCGACCGGCTTGCAGCGACGCTTGCGGATCGATGAGGGTCCACCCGATGGAGTTACCGTGCAACCGGACGAGCCTCCTGCCCGACCGCGAGACGGAACGATCACACGAGCGATACGGCTCGTGCCGTCGGGGATACAAACTGTTTTGGGCCGGTAGGGCAAGGGCTCGGATAGAAAGGACCATGTGTCTAGACACGTCCGCCGGCGGTAGGTCGGGAGGTGATGGGAGTGGCTGACGCCCCCGAGCCGCCGACCGACGGAGATGCCGTGGTGGTTCCCGTTGAGTCGACCTCGACGCTCCGGGCGACGGTCACACACCTCGCCGAGTCGGCGGCGACCGGCGAGTTCTCGTCGATCCACTTCGTCGTTTTTCCAGCGTGGCGCCGGCCCGACCCCGAGACAGCCGACGATCGGGACGTCGTCGACCGGCTCCTCGAACGGGTCCAGACGTGGGCCGAGGCTGACCTCGAAGATGCCGACGGCATCCGCGTCGACGACGTGCCGATCGTGACGGCCGTCGTTGGCGACGACGAGTACCTTTTTGGCCTGGACGACTACGCCCGACGGCTTATCGGGTACGCCGACGCAAACGGCGTCGGAACGGTCGTACTCGACCCCGAGTACACGCCGGTGGGAAACACGACGCTGCTCCAGCCGCTGGAGTTCGCGCTCGCCGACACCTCACTCGCCGTCCGAGAGGCGCCGGTCTCCCGGCCGAGTCGCGGCGAGCGGCTCAGACGGGAGGCGACGGGGCCGCGGTTCGCGGCCATCTTCGCGCTGTCATTCGGGTTCTATCTCACGCTCGGCGACCCAACGTACTGGTTCGACCTCGTGACTGGCGTCGCGAGCGCGACGATTGTGGCCATCACACTCTCACAGATCAGTCTCGACGCCGACCCCGTTGTGCCACGGACTCCGATGCGGATCCTCCGCGGGCTCGTCTACGTCCCAGTACTCCTCTTCGAGATCGTGAAGTCGAACGTCGTCGTCGCGCGCGTGATCCTCGACCCTCGGTTGCCGATAGACCCGACATTGAATCGGATGCACGTCATCGTCGGCCGTGGGCTGCCGCTGACGACGCTCGCGAACTCGATCACGTTGACCCCGGGCACACTAACGGTTCGTGCCCGCGATGGTAACCTCTATGTCCACTCACTCATCCCGTGGGCTCGTGAGGGGCTCTTCGATGGCTCACTAGAGCGATGGACTCGGTTCGTGTTCTACGGCCGGGGGGCAGCCAGACTGCCGACACCCCGTGAACGTGACGACGTCGACGTGTTTCAGGGCCCGGAGGCGACGGCTCCGTACCCGACGGCGCGGGGTGATGGCGGCGATGAAGACAAGGGATCGAAAAGCGTGGTTGACGTCGACTCATCAAACCCCGAGGTGACAGCCGAGTGAGTCTCGTTGACGCCACGCTCGTGTCTGGGTACACGCTCGGGGAGTTCCTCCTCGTCGTGGCCGCGGCGTTCGTCGCACTGGCTATCGGGATGCTCTACCGTGCGGTTCGTGGGCCAACGATGCAAGACCGAGTGCTCGCGGTGAACGTCCTCGGGACGAACACCGTCGTGATCCTCGCGCTGCTCGGGGCCGCACTCGCGGAGCCGACGTTCCTCGACATCGCCCTGGTCTACGCGTTGTTGAACTTCCTCGTGGCGATAGCCATCTCGAAGTTCACCGTTGAGCGAGGTGGTGTGCTGTGATAGACGCTTTCGGGCCGATCCGGCTCGCCGCGATCGTCGTCTGCAGCCTGCTCGGGCTGTTTTTCACCTTCGTTTCGATGGCTGGCGTGCTCCGGCTGCCGGACGTGTACGCGCGGGCACACACGGCTTCACAGGCAGACACGCTTGGCGCCGGATTCGCGCTCACGGCGGTCGCACTCGTGCTCGGGCCGGGTGGAGCCGGGTACAAGTCCGTGCTGTTGTTGTTTTTCATCTTCGTGACCAACCCGACGGCTGCACACGCTATCGCGCGGGCAGCCTACGAGGAGGGGATCGTGCCGTGGACGAAGGGGGACGAGCGGCGATGATCGGCGCGACCGCAACCTCGGCTGTCGCCGCCGCGGGCGCCCCCGTTACGCCGACCGTCGCGCAGGTGACACCCATCGAGGCGAGCCTCCTCGTCTTCGTCGTGGTCACGGCGCTCGCGACGGCGCTCGCTCGCGACGTGCTCGCCGCAGTCATCGTCTTCGGGGCGTACAGTCTCGGGATGGCGGCGCTGTACGTCTTCTACCGGGCGCCGGACGTCGCACTGACCGAGGCGGCGATCTCCGCGGGCGTGACGACGGTCCTCCTGTTGCTCACGCTTGCGAAGACGACGCGAATCGAACACGAGGCCGCCTTCGAGTCTGTCAACTACCCGGCGGCCGCGGCGGCCGGGCTGCTCTTCGTCGGGCTCGCGCTTATCACAGCCGATATTCCGGCGGTTGGTTCGCCGGATGCACCAGTGTGGAGTAATCCCGACGTCACCCAGTGGTACCTCTCGGAGACGTATGCCGTCACGGGTGTCGAAAACACCGTGATGGCAGTGCTGGCTGCGTTCCGCGGGTTCGATACATTCGGGGAAGCAGTCGTCGTCTTCGCAGCGGGAATCGCCGCGCTCATCGTCCTCCGCCAGGAGGTATTCACATGAGCGACGCGTCGGAGCCCGATGGAAGACGTGAGACGATCGACTCGGAAGATCGCGTCGATGGGACGTCACCGACGAGCCCGACGTCTAGAAGCGATCGGCTCGGAACGACCCCCCAGCAGGGGACCCCGTACACGGAGAGTCAAGTTATCATGTCGACCGTGAAGTTCGTGTCGCCGTTCGCGCTCACCTATGGATTGTTCGTCACCTTCCACGGAGGCGGGTCGCCAGGCGGTGGGTTCCAAGGAGGTGCGATCGCGGCTGCGGTCGTCTTCATGATCGCATTCGCGTTCGGGATCGACGCGACGCGACGGTGGCTGGCGAACACGGTTGTCGTCGGACTCGCCGTCGGCGGCACGCTCGTCTTCGCCACAATCGGACTCGTTCCGCTCGCACTCGGCGGCGCATTCTTACAGTACGATCTGCTGCCCGTACCCCTACTCGACCCAGTGAAGTACGGGATGGAGGCCGTTGAGATTCTTGGCATCGCGACCATCGTGAGCGGTGTGCTTACCGGGCTCTTCTTCGTGCTGGCGAGCGGGTTCAACCGCGATGGGCTCGACGAGTCGGTCGTCAGCCGGCAGGGAAACAGCGACACAGACGCCGACCGGGGAGCCCACGAGCGAGGTGAGTCATGATACCGATCTCGGCTGTCGACGGTACCACCGCAGTTGGCGTCCTTGCCTTGACGACCGCGTTCGACGTCATCACCACGCGACATGCGTACGTCGCGTTCGCGTTGCTCTTATGTACCGGCCTCTACGTACTCATTGCGAGTCCGAACCTGGTAAAGAAGATAATCGGGCTCAACCTGTTTCAGACGGCTATCTTCCTGTTGTTCGTCACGTCGGGGTACGTCGAGGGCGGGTCGATTCCGATTGTCTATCCCGACGCTGCAGGTGGTCCGTACGTCAGTCCGCTCCCGCACGTGATCGTGCTTACAGCTATCGTCGTCGGCGTGAGCCTCACGGCTGTCGGTCTCGCGCTCTGTCTCCGGATATACGACGAGTACGGAACGCTCCGGGTTGATACGCTCCGCGAGTTGCTCCGCGAGGAAGGGACCCTCCCGGCCGGCCCGGAAGCCGGTAGGCGGACCTCGGACGCGAACAGAGGTGAGTCCCGTGAGTGAGATCCTGTTGCCGTTGGCCGTCGCCGTTCCGATTGTGGCGGCAACGCTGCCGATCGCCGCCGGACGCCGCTTCGACGCCATCGGCTGGCCGGTCGCCGCCCTGACGACGACAGCGGTCGTTGCGATGGCCGGAACGGTCGCACGCGAGGTGTACGGAACCGGTCCCTTCGACCACGAGCTCGGCGGGTACGCGCCGCCGATCGGGATCGAGCTCGTCGCAGACGAGTTCTCGGCAGCGGTGTTCCTGCTCGTCGCGCTCGTCTCGGCGGCGACGCTAGTGTTCACGCGCGTCGTCGGTCCCCGTCGAAACACCTTCTACAGCGCGTACCTGCTTTTAACCGGCGGGCTCGTCGGGGTCTCGCTCACCGGAGACTTGTTCAACTTATTCGTCTTCTTAGAGATCGTCGGACTGACGACGTACGCGCTCATTGCAGCCGAC
Source organism: Halorubrum orientale (assembly GCF_059623105.1). Classification (NCBI taxonomy): domain Archaea; kingdom Methanobacteriati; phylum Methanobacteriota; class Halobacteria; order Halobacteriales; family Haloferacaceae; genus Halorubrum; species Halorubrum orientale. Next base: position 197,134 of record NZ_JBSPSR010000007.1, read on the forward strand.
CGGTCGGGAGTGAGTGCGTATGCGTCGTTGAAGTATCTCGTCGTAGGGACCGTTGGCGCGTCGCTGTACCTCACAGGCGTCGGGTACGTATTCCTGGCCACGGGAACGCTAAATATGGCCGACGTGAGCACACAGCTCTCAGCGGTGGGGTACACCGATCCGCTCGTGCAGACAGGGTACGCCCTGATCGCCGTCGGCTTCGCGTTGAAGATGGCGTTGTTTCCGGTCCACACCTGGCAGCCGGACGCCTATCAGCGCGCACCGGACGCCGTCACGACGGTCGTCGCGGCACTCGTCTCTACGGTCAGCGCGTACGCACTCCTCCGGGTGAGCTACTCGGTGTTCACTGTCGACTTCCTCGCCGCGAACGACGCGATCACGACGGGGATACTCGTCGTCTCTGGCGTCTCGATCCTCGCCGGGTCCGCGCTCGCGGCGATGCAGTCTGACCTCAAGCGGATGTTTGCGTATTCCTCTGTGGCACAGTTCGGGCTGATCGCCGCGACCGTTGGGATCGCCACCGAGACGGCGCTGCTTGGTGGGATCGTCCACCTGCTCGGCCACGGGCTGTTGAAGTTCGGGCTGTTTTTGGGTATCGGACTGCTCGCCGCCGGCTACGGCGTGCGGCACGTGGCCGACCTCGCGAGCCTGGCCAGGGACGCGCCGCTGGCGTCCGGGTCGCTCGCGGTACTCGCGCTCGCCCTCGTCGGGATCCCGCCGTCGATCGGTTTCCTCGGTAAGTGGTACGTGGCCCTTGGCGCGGTCCAGGCAGGCGGGACGACCGGCGGTATCGCTGGGGTCGCAATCGCGGCGGTCGTGTTGGTGAGTACGCTGTTCACGCTCGCGTACGTCGCCCGCGTCCTCGAACGACTTTACTTCGCCGGCGTGGACCGGTCAATTTCCGTCGTCCACGATATCGGAGCCGTTCCCGACGGCGGCCGTTCCGGGAGACTCCCCATGGCCCCGTTGGTCGTGCTCGTCGTCACGGCGATCGCGGCAGTTGGACTCGGCTTTGCGGGGGCCGGGTTCGAATCGCTTCTCGACCCGTTCCTCACAGAGGTATTCGCATGACTGACGCACTCATTCAGGACCCACGTCCGCTGCTCGCCGTGCTCGTCTCACTCGTCGCGAGCGGCTTCATCCTCGCGTCGTACCGGTCACCAAATATCCGCGAGGCGTGGACGCTCCTCGCGGCGGTTGTGAAGTTCGCTGTCGTCGCCTCAATGCTCCCGGGGGTGCTAGAGGGGACCGTCTTCGAGTGGACAGTAATTGAGTTGGTGTCGGGGGTGCCCTTCGTACTCAGAGCAGATGCACTCGGCATGCTCTTTGCGGTGCTTGCGTCGGGGTTGTGGATCATCACCTCCCTGTACAGTATCGGTTACATGCGCGGGAACGACGAGACGAACCAGACGCGGTACTTCGCGGCGTTTGCCGTCTCGCTTTCAGCGACCATGGGGATCGCGTTCGCGGGCAACCTCGTGACGATCTTCGTCTTCTACGAGCTATTGTCGATCGCGACGTATCCGCTCGTCGCTCACGACGAGACCGACGAGGCACGGTCGGCCGGCCGGAAGTACCTCGCGTACACGTTGTTCGGCGGTGGTGTCCTCGTGCTCGCCGGTACCGTGCTCGTGTACTGGCTCACCGGCACGGTGTCGTTCACCGCTGGCGGAATCGACGAGCTTGCTGCCGCCGATCCCGGGCTTGCGATGCTCGCGTTCTTCCTGTTGGCGATCGGGTTCGGAGTCAAAGCGGGAATCATGCCGTTACACCAGTGGCTTCCCGAGGCGATGGTCGCACCGACACCTGTCTCTGGGTTGTTGCACGCGGTCGCGGTCGTGAAGTCGGGCGCGTTCGGGGTCTCGCGAGTCGTCCTTGACGTGTTCGGGCCGGAGCTCGTCTTCGACCTCTCGCTGCCGTTTGGCTTCTCTGCGGGGCTCGTGCTCTCGACGATCGGCGCGATCACGCTGACGGCTGCATCCTTTATCGCGTTGCGGAAAGATCACTTGAAACAGCGGCTCGCGTACTCGACGGTGAGCCAGTTGAGCTATATCATCTTGGGGCTCGGGCTCTTCGGCTGGTACGGGCTCGTTGGGGCGCTGTTACACATCCCAGCACATGCGTTCATGAAACTCACTTTGTTCTTCTGTGCGGGCAACCTCCACGTCTCGACGCACACGGACTACATCTCCGAGATGGCGGGGATCGGCAAGCGGATGCCGCTAACGATGGGTGCGTTCACCGTCGCCTCGCTTGGCATGGCGGGCATTCCGCTCGTCGCTGGGTTTGTAAGCAAGTACTACATGTTGCTCGGCGGGATCCAGATGGGTGCGGAGTTGACCCCGGTCGCGTACTACCTCGTCGGCGCGCTGTTGCTCTCTGGTGTGTTGAACATCGCGTACTTCTGGCCGGTAATCTACACCGCGTTCTTCGAGGCCGAAGACGACCACGACGCTAAGCCACTCGTCAACTTCCGGATCGGCGGTGAGTCGCGCTCGACACTGGGAGGCGGTGAGCACAACGCAGGTGATGACGTGGTGATCGATGGGCGCCACGCAGGTGATGACGTGGTGATCGATGGGCGCCACGCAGGTGACGATGTGGCGACCGATGGCGGCGATGAAGATGACGAATCTGACGCGGAGTCCGTGGACACACCGACCGACGAGACGGGAGTCGTCCGCCCGGACTTTTCTCCGGCTGACCGGGACTTTTCAGAGCCCGCAGCGCGCGTGGACACCGGTGAGTACGCCGTCGACCAATCGCCGTCGGACGCGGACGTCCCGTTCGGGGTGGGACACGGCGAGGCCGTCGAAACCACGAACCGCGACGAGCGTTCGAGTGACCACGACGTTGATCAGGACGGCGGCGGCGGCGGGCATCACGGCACCGACGAGGGTCATGGCGGTGACCATCACGGTGGGCCGCCGGTGGGAGGCTGGCGGCACATCCAAGGGGTCGACGTCTTCCGAGGACACGAGTCGTCCTGGTTCACCCTTGGTCCGATCCTCACAGCGATGAGTCTCGCCGTCCTGCTTGGTGTGATACCGTACGAGCTCGGCTTCTTAGAGCTGATCGAGCTCGTCGTCGACACGCGGCTTCCCGCTGAGGTGATGCGGCCATGATGGGGCTACTCACGGCGGTTCCTCCGTACCTCGTGGTAGCGGCCGCGGCATTGTTCGTGCTCGCGCTTCCACGACGGGCGGGCCACACGGTCGCTGCGCTCTCGACCGCGTACGTCTTCGCGCAGGCCGTCCTCCTCGGTGACGGCGGCCACGGCGCACACCTTGCGACGCAGTTCCTCGGCTTCGACGTGGTGTTGTTCAACGTCGACCCGTTCTCGCTGTTGATGGGGGTCGTTGTCGGGTTCTTAGCGACCGCTGCGGTGGTGTACGCGTACGGCTCTTCGGCGCCGACGTGGGTGACTGCGTTCGCACTGGTGTACGTCTCTACGACGCTCGGGACCGTGTACGCCGGTGACTGGCTCACCCTCGTGTTCTTCTGGGAGCTGATGGCTGTCACCAGTACGCTTCTCGTGTGGCAACACGGTGGCGCCGCGGTTCGAGCAGGCTACCGGTACGCGCTGTTCCACGGGATTGGCGGTACGTTTCTGCTCGCCGCCGTCGTCGTCCACGGCGCGTCGATGCTCGGCAGCGTACCAGCCGACGCGGTGTTCCGCTTTTCGTCCACCACGGGTGTTCACGCGAGTGCAACGGTGCTCGCCGCCATCGGGATTGGCGTCAACTGTGGGTTCCCCTTCCTCCACACGTGGCTGCCGGACACCTATCCCCGTCCACACATCGCCGCCTCGGTGTTTCTCTCCGTGTTCACGACGAAGACGGCCGCGTACGTCATGTACCGTGCGTTCCCCGAGGGCGGGATGTGGCTCGCGTACCTCGGTGGGATTATGGCCGTCTACGGCGCGTTCTTCGCGTTGTTGCAGTACGACCCGCGTCGATTGCTTTCGTATCACATCCAGGCGCAGCTCGGGTACATGTTGGCCGGGTTCGGGCTGGCGACGGCCGTCGGTGAGTTCGCCGTCACCGGCGGATTCGCACACCTCTTCAACAACGTGTTGTACAAGAGTCTGCTCTTCATGGCCGTCGGCGTCGTCGTCTACCGGACCGGGGTCGAAGATATCAGAGACCTCGGCGGGCTCTGGCGGGTGATGCCGGTCACGTTCCTCGTCTACCTCGTCGGTGCGGCTTCCATTACAGCCGTGCCGGGGTTCAACGGCTTCATCTCGAAGGGAATGGTGCTCGATTCCGCCCACGAGGTTCACCTCGTCGAACTCCCCGGGGGCGGGCTGCTCTGGTGGTTATTGATCCTTGGAGGCATCGGCACGTTCATGTCGTTCATCAAGCTCGGCTACTACGTGTTCTTCCACGGCTCGGCGTCGCTCTCACCGGATGACGCCACACCGTTCCAGACGGTCGGGATGGCGCTGGCCGCCGGGGCATGCGTCTTCTTCGGGGTCTTCTACGGGCAGCTGATAGAGGTGATGCCGTTCACCGATATCATCCGCAGCGAGGCGGTGTACTTCAAACCGTACAGCCAGAGCCACCTGACCGAAAGCGGGGCGCTTCTGGTCGCCGGGTTTATTGGGTTCTTCACGCTGAAACGTCCGCTCGGATGGCTCGCTCACCGGATACGCGATGTCGACGCGGTGACCTATCCGGGGGCGTTCGTGCTCGGGCGCGCGACGGTACGGGGCGTCACGGAGCTGTGGGCCGCCGTTGACCGCATCGTGATGCGGCTGGCCGGGACGACGATGCGTACCGCGATGGATCCGCGAGGGTCACTCGCGGCTGTCGGCGTACACGTCGAGATTCGTGCCGGCATCGGCCGAAGCGTCTTGTTCTTGACGCTGGCTGCGGCACTCGCGCTGCTCGCTACACTCGTGTGACCGCAAGCGGCTCCGAGCGGTCGACGACGATCGTATATCGTCGGTGACGATCGTTGCGAGCCGACACGCTCATACCGCTGCCGGTCGCGTAGCGATTCGATGGTCGTTGACCTTCAGGCACTCGTACTCCCGGCGTTCGACGGGCTTGACGCCGCGCCGATAGACGGAGAGCTCGGACCGTGGCGAGCGGCGTACGACCTCAACCAACGCGTCGACGTGCCGGGTGTCGACGCACCGCTCCGGCACGACGGGGCAGGGCTTGCCGTCGTCCCGACGGGCGTCGGGAAGGTCGCTGCCGCGTCGACGACTGCGGCCCTGTGTGCCAGCGAGGCCGTCTCGCTTTCGGATGCGCTCGTGTTGTCTGTTGGTATCGCCGGCGCGCCACCGGACCTCCCGATTGGGTCCGTTGTGCTCGCGGATAGCATCGTTGACTGGGATGATAAGTGTCGATTCGACGACGACAGAGCCGAACCGCCGATCGAACCCGACCCGTACACCGGTACTGCCGGAGTAATCGATCTTGATTCAGCACTCGTCGCGCGCGCCGCGTCGCTCGGTGAGACGGTGTCGCTCGTCGGTGACGAGCCGACAGCGGAGCCAACGCTGACGGTGGGAACGAACGTGTGTGCAGACGAGCTGTGGCACGGCCGTCAGCTCGCAAGACAGGTGACGCAGTTCGTCGACGATCGGGACCGCGGACCGTACCGGGCGACCGAGATGGAAGATGCCGGGACCGTGGGGGCGCTTCGGCGGTTCGGCCTCGCGGACCGCTATCTCAGCGTGCGTGGCATATCGAATCACGACCGCCCGGAGCCGGGGACGGCCGCGCGTGACTCGTTTTTCGGCGCGGAGGCGGCCGATTCGGCGTCAGCATTCCGTGCCGGAATTGAGAGCGCCGTGCGGGTAGCTAGAGCCATCGTTGATGATGCGCGGTGAACGCCAGGGGGTGTGGGGCGTCGGTGCCGCCTCAATACTCCTCGTACGCGAGGTTCATCAGCCACTGCGAGAAGGCATCTGACTGCGGGTCGACCTCTTCTTCACCAATGAACGGCGACAGCATATCACCGGCCATGAGCAGTGTAAAATCGAGGTCGCGCGGGGCAGGCTCGAGATAGTACGTGTTGTGGCCGTCGTACACCGCGCTCTCACGCTGGATCAGTCCGGACTCCTGTAGCGCCTCGGCGATGCGGCTCCCTTTCCGCGAGGAGACGTCCAGTTCCTTCCAAAAGTCGCTCTGGTGGATACCGCCCGTCTCGCGGATGAGGTCGAGCCCCTCTCGCTCGTCAGCGGAGAGATCTGACTCCAATTCGGACGCGCTCATATCCAGACAGCCGCCTGCGAGTCGCTTAAAGCTGGCTTTCTACCCCGTGATGCCGGTTGGTTCCGGTGAGCGCTGGGCGTCAGCGGTGGTGGCTCACGACGACTCTGCAGACGCGTCGTCCACGCTGCCTGGGGCGCTCTCGGCGAACGCGTCTGGGACCTCGACAGACTCGACTGGTGTCGAACACGGTGGACCGTCCGCGAAACCCATCGTCGGATCAGGTCCTGTGCGGAGGCGCGTGAGCGAGCGCGTGCCGAATCGGTCGCCGTGGAGACACGCACCGGAGTCGTGGTCGGCGAGGACGGCTGTGGCGCGGTCGAGCCAGTTGGCGCTCGATTCACCAGGGTTCGGGACGACTGTCGCCGCGATACGGCGGACGCTGTCCGCTCGCCGAGTGCCGGCCTCGGCGCGCGTCTCAGGGATCGAAAACGCCGCTCGCCCGTTACACACCGACCCGACATTCCCGACGACGTGTACTCCAGGAGCGAGCGGTGTGACAGCGAGTGAACCGTCGTACGCCAGCTGGAAGGCGGCGACATCGTCGGCGATGAGCAGCGTAAAGCCATCGTACGCTCGCTCGGCGACATCGTGCTCGACGATGCGCACGGCCGCTTCGGCGGTCGGCCGTCGGAGGCAGTCGGCGACGAGGTGACCTCGGGATCGGTCGCCGTCTCGGTCCGCGTCGAGCCACCGGTTGGCGACCGCGGCGACCGTCCCCGAGTCACCGAGGCCGATCCAGGTTCCGCCCGCCGTTCGATCGCGCGGTGCGAGGTACCGGTCGTCGTCACCACGAAGCGCGGGCGGATCAGAGGGGCGACCGTACGCCTCATCGCGAGTGGCCGAAAGCGCCACCGGTGCGTCCTCGAATGTCTGCCAGGCGAGCGTGAGGGTGCACACGGCGCGGTGTCAGGTGGGTGGACACAAAAGCCAGTCGGTGGGCACTATAGGGTTAACTCGAATCGTAAGAAATCTTTTAGCCGCGTGGAGCCTCGAACGCGCCATGAAAGCGATCGCGGTCTACGAGGGTGGAGACGAGCCGGTGGTCGTCGAGAAGCCGCGACCGGAACCCGCGGCCGGCGAGGCGCTCGTCCGTACGCTTCGTGTTGGCGTCGACGGCACCGACCACGAGGTGATAGCCGGTGCACACGGCGAGCCACCGGCTGGTGAAGACCACCTCGTGCTCGGTCACGAGGCGGTTGGCGTGGTTGTCGACCCGAACGGTACACGGTTCGCTGTCGGTGACGTCGTCGCGCCGACGGTACGTCGGCCACCGGACGGCGGAAACGAGTACTTCGCGCGGGGAGAGCCAGATATGGCACCGAACGGAGCGTACCACGAGCGCGGCATCGTGGGCGCACACGGCTTCATGGCCGAATACTTCACCAGCCCAGAAGCGTTCCTCGTCGACGTGCCGCCAGCCCTCGCCGAGTGGGGGTTCCTCGTCGAACCGGTGTCGATTACAGAGAAAGCAGTCGAACAGGCGTTTACAAGCCGAAGCGCGTTCGAGTGGACGCCGGAATCTGTACTCGTGTTGGGGAACGGCTCGCTCGGCCTGCTCACAGCGTCGGTGCTCGACGATACGTTCGATCGGGTCTACTGTCTCGGCCGACGCGAGCGGCCGGATCCGACGATCGACGTGATCGAGTCGATTGGCGCGACGTACGTGAACTCGACGAAGACACCCGTATCGGCGGTCCCAGACGTGTACGAGCCAATCGACTTCGTCTTTGAGGCGACCGGGTACCCGCCACACGCCTTCGAGAGCATCGACGCGCTCGCGCCGAATGGGGTGGCCGCGCTGTTGGGTGTCCCCAGCAATATGAACGTGGAGATCGACGCCGGTCGCCTCCACCGCGAGCTCGTGCTCCACAACAAGGCGCTCATTGGGAGCGTCAACTCCGGTTACGAGCACTTCGAGGCCGCCGTCGACTCGTTGGGGTCGCTCTCTGTGTCTTTTCTCTCGGACCTCGTCACTGGTGTGTACTCGCTTGAGTCGTTCGAGGCGTCCTTCGTAGATGACGACACGACTATTAAAACGGCGATCGAATTTGCCGCGTATGAAGAACGTTGACGACCTCATCGACAGCGCAGCGGAGCTCGCCGACCACGGCCTCTCGAAGGGTGAGATTGCCGACGAGTTGAACGTCTCACGAGAGACTGCGAGTTGGCTCGTTGAGCGTGGCGGTGGCAGTGGGAGCCAGGCTAGCGCCGTCGACACTGCCTCGTCGGCCGATATTCACGTGGATTGGTCCGCGATCGGGCGCGATTCGACGCGGCTCACCTTCGCTGCGCGCGCGATGGCCGACCTCTTGGCGAAACAGGGTGAAGCCGTCGACCTGACCGTCGGAATCGAAAAGGCCGGCGCGCCGCTCGCGACGGCCGTGGCCCGTGAGCTGGACACCGACCTCGGGACGTACGCGCCCGCAAAGCACCAGTGGGAAGAGGGCGACATTCCCGAACACGGTGGCGGGTTCTCTAGAAACTTCGCGGCGATCCGCGACCGCGACTGTTACGTCGTCGACGACATCGTCACTTCGGGCACGACGATGCGTGAGAGCATCGAGGCGATTCGAGAACACGGCGGGGAGCCGGTCGCGTGTGTCGTGCTCGTGGATAAGTTCGGCTACGACGCAATCGAGGGCGTTCCGCTCTACTCGCTCGTCGATGTCGTCAGCGTCGGCCGGGAGTGATCGGCCGGAATTCATTTGGGCCGGCGTCGCGTACCGCAGGGCATGACGTTCCAACCTGGTACCGACGTGGATCCCGAGACGATACATGCAGATGTCGACGAGACGATAGCTGAGAACGACGTTGTCCTCTTCATGAAGGGGAACCGGCTGATGCCACAGTGTGGGTACTCTCAACGAGCCGTCGAACTGATCGGCCAACACGTCGAGGAGTTCGAGACCGTCGACGTGCTCCCCGCACTGGACGCGTACCGCGAGGCCCTCGAAGCCCACAGCGGATGGGAGACCATACCACAGACGTTCGTCGATGGCTCGTTCGTCGGCGGGAGCGACATTCTCGCGGAACTCGACGAGCGGGGCGAGTTGGCCACCGAACTCGGTGTCGAATGAGCTATTTCGACGCCGTCGGTGAGCCGCCCCACGATCAAACGCTGGTCACCGGATCGGCCGAAGAGTAGGTCCTATAAACCTACGGCGCGTACGACGGAGTAGAACGGTCGATTCCACGCCGCGCCGCGACGGCCGGTTCGATCCCCACCCAGCACATCATGACAGGCCGCGTGTTCCGACTTCACTCGACGCTTGAACTGCCACTCGAAGACGTAGAGGCGTACTTCGATGAAGACCCCGACCTTCCGGCCGCCATCGACGGCATCGACATCACGCGAAGAAACAACACGCTGATCATCAAGGCGCTGTCCGAAGACGAGAGCATCAGCAAGTACACCCCAACTGCCCAGCTGAAAGCGTCGGTTACCGAGACGCGGGTGTACGAAGAAGAGCCGCCGCGGGCCGGCGGTCCGCAGTGGATGGACGACGAAGAAGAAGAGATCCCCTCAGAACTCGTTGAGTTCGCTTGTTTCAAAGGCGACAGAGAGACCGTCCTTCAGAACACGGCGCTGCAGTATCCGATGTTCGTCGTGCTCAAAGAGCTGGCCACGCGCGCCGAGAAAGGCACGCTTACGGCTATCACCGAGATCGACGGCGAACTCGAGGCTACCCGTATCGTCGAGGGTGAGTCCCGCCCAGCGAGTATCGAAGTCGTCGAGAGCCCGCAGGGCACAGGCGACAGCGATAACGGCGTAAACTGGCGCGACAACGAGTTCATCTCGGATTGAGCCCACTGTACGCACCCCCGGGTGCATTTCCTCGAGGATTTAACCGACGGCGCGCTAGATAGCTCATGAGCGACGATTGGGTAAGCCTCTTTTCAGGCGGTAAAGACTCGTCGTGGGCGCTGTATCGCGCACTCGAGCGTGGACTTGACGTCTCACAGCTCCTGACGGTCCACCCCGCGGGTGATTCGTACATGTACCATACCCCAGCGACGGAGCTAGCACCGCTGGCAGCCGAAAGCATTGGCATCGACCTCGTCGAGGTCGAACCTGACGACTTCGGTGCGGACGATGTTGACGACGCAGGCGCTCAGGGTGATGCCGAAGTAGCGCCACTTGAGGAGGCTGTCTCAGCAATCGCGTCCACTGCGGGCGTGTCTGTAGCAGGTGTCACTGCGGGTGCTGTCGAGAGCGAGTTCCAGACGAGCCGCATTCGCGCTATGTGTGACCGCCTTGATGTCGACCTATTTGCGCCGCTGTGGGGCAGAGACCCGGTCAAGCTCGCTGAGTCCATGCTCGCAGCCGGCTTCGAGATACAGATCGTGCAGGTCGCCGCCCACGGTCTCGACGAGTCGTGGCTCGGTCGCCACTACGACAGAGACACACTCGATGCGCTGATCGAACTCCGCGACGCGTACGGCGTCCACCCGCTCGGCGAAGGCGGCGAGTTCGAGACGTACGTGGTCGATGGTCCACACATGGACCGACGTATCGACTTCTCCGCCGATCCGGTGTGGGAGGGGGACAGAGGCCACCTCGTGGTGACGGACGCCACGCTTGAGTGAGCCAGGTGCCAGCCGAGTTGACCGGCACCACCTGTGTCACCTTTTATGAAGTCTCGACCGAATCATCATGTATGGAGTTCGACCAATACTGTGAGGCGGTCGCCGAGAACCGGTTGTCCGCCGGATTCGAGGTTGTCACAGAGACTGAGTTGCTTGGCCGCGTGTGGCACGCGACCGACGAGGACCCGACCGTCGGCGACATCTCGCTTTTCACCGCAGTTATCGACGCACGGGAGCACGGCCCAGACGAGGTCACCGAGGCTGCCGATGCGTTACGCCACGTAGTCACAGAGCATACGAGCCCGGACAACGGTGCGACACCGATCGGCTACTTGGTGCTTGTCGTCCCCGATCCGTCATCAGACGTCGTCGACGCGGCCACATCGCACACGGTCGCTGAGCGTCGGACGAACGTCTTTCCACTGGTGTACGATGCGACGAGCGAGACGCTCCACACGCACCCGGTTCCACGGTTGAAGGGGCGTGGCATCTATCGCCGGCAGATCGACGACGCGGCGCGACTTTTCGAGCCATCGGCCGACGAAGCCTGACCGGCCACGACCTGCCGCGGGCTCACGGCCAGTTTCCGCCCGCTTCGTACGCTCTGATGACTCGGGAGAGTCCCACGATGTACGCGGCCGTCCGGAGATTGGGAAGTGACGCTGACTCGTACGTCTCGACGAGCGTGTCGAACGCCTCTGTGATGATCCGTTCGAGGGTCTCGACGACGCGTTCTTCGGTCCACGAGAAGCGCTGCCGATTCTGTACCCACTCGAAGTACGAGACCGTCACCCCGCCGGCGTTAGCGAGAATGTCGGGAACGACGACGACGTCTCGATCGGTGAGCACGTCGTCAGCACTCGGCGTGAGTGGACCGTTGGCGGCCTCTACGATCACGTCGGCTTCGACCTCGACAGCGAGCTCCGCGTCGATGGCGTTCTCGAGTGCCGCCGGCACGAGTAGGTCGACGTCCGTAGTCAACAGCGCTTCGTTGGTGATCGAGGTCGCATCGTCGTAGCCAACGACACTTCCCGTCTCAGCCTTGTGGTCTTTGACCGCTCTGGTGTCGAGCCCATCCGGATCGTAGATGCCACCGCTCGAGTCGGAAACGGCGACGACTGACATCCCGAGATCCGCAAGTAGCCGTGCCGCGATGGCACCCGCGTTACCGTACCCTTGGACTGCGGCCGTCGCCCCGTCGACGTCGCGGTCGAGCCACGCAAACGCCTCGCGGGCGGCGAGCATCGTCGACCGACCGGTCGCTTCGACGCGGCCTGCACTCCCACCTGAGCCGGGAGCCTTCCCCGTGATCACACCTGGGGCGGTCGTGTTCTCGAGGGTCTCGTAGGTGTCTTTGATCCAGTTCATCTCTCGTTGACCGGTGTTTACATCCGGTGCTGGAACGTCCCGGTCGGGTCCGATGAATGGCCGCAGTTCGGTCGCGAACGCCCGCGTCACGCGTTCGATCTCGGCCGCAGAGTAGTCGGCAGGGTCGATCTCGATACCACCTTTGGCGCCGCCGTAAGGAATGTCGACGACTGCACACTTGTACACCATCCACCCGGAGAGCGCCTTCACCTCGTCGCGTGTGACGTTCGGGTGGTACCGAATCCCGCCTTTGTACGGACCGCGGTCGCCATTGAATTGTGACCGATACGCTCGAACGGTGTCGAGTGAGCCGTCGTCGCGTTCGAACGTCAGATTCGTCTCTAACACCCGTTCCGGAGACTTCAGTCGCTCGAGTACCCCGTCGTCGACGTCGAGGTGTGCGGCCGCGTCGTCGATCTGTTCTCGAAGGCTTTCGTACGGATTCGTCTCCCCACTCATACAGAACTGTTTTTGTCCCCTGAGTTAATCCTGGCGCATCCGGAAGGGTGGACACGAATCGGGTCGACACGCATATGTGCCGACCGAGAGTTCGGTGAGCTGTGACGGGACGTTACTACGACGAGTTCACCGTCGGCGAGACGATCGAGCATGGGCGCCGTCGGACGGTGAGCGAAGCCGACAACCAGCAATTTTGCGATATGACGATGAATCAACAGCCGCTCCACCTTGATGCGGCGTTCGCCAACGAGACCCAGTTCGGTGAGCGGCTCGTCAACGGCCTCTACACCCTGTCGCTCGCGGTTGGACTCTCGATCCCAGAGACGACCGATGGAACCATCATCGCCAACCTCGGATACGGTGAGATCGAACATCCCGCTCCCGTCTTTCACGGCGACACGATCCGCGCGCAGTCAACCGTCGTCGACAAGCGTGAGACGAGTGACGGAGAGCGCGGCATCGTCACGATGCGTGTCGAAGCGTTCAAACTCTCCGACGAGGGTGAGGACGAACTCGTCTGTTCGTTCACGCGAACGGCCCTCTCGTTGAAGCGGCCCGACGACGCGGCGGACCGACCCGACTAGTCGTCATCCAACAGCAACCCGAGATACGACGTGGTAACCTGATCGTCGACGTTGAGTCCGAGCCGCGTGAGTGTCTCGACGGCAGCCTCACGAGTCTCGTCGATAGCGTCTTCTTTCTCGACAGCACGCTCAATCTCGATGAACTCCCCCACCTCAGAGACGGCGTCGAGGGTGATGGTGAACCCCTCGAGTGTCCAGTACTCGCGCCGCTTCTCGACGGTGGCAGCCGGCTCGAACCCCAGGCAGTCGAGAACGTCGGCCAGTTCGGTAGCCTCGGCAACAGCGGTTTCGTGTTCCACACGCGTCTTCGACGCCTCATCGAGGCGCGGCCCCTTGTACGTGAGCCGTGTTGACGTGTTGTTCGACTCCTCTTCGTCATCTGTCTCGTGTCGGATCCGGAGTGCTTCGTCCGTCTCTGCGAACACTCGATGTGGCGCGTCGTAATACACGTCGCGCTGTCGGCGACGCCCGCGTCGGTCGGCGCCGGCGTCGGCCAGTCGCTCCCGGATGGCATCGACGGACGCTGGAATCTTGATCTCGACTTCGTACACGCGAGTCTGCACGTGTGGGGCCCGCAAAAGCCCACCGGCAGGGCTTCGAACCGAACCGTGCGCCTTAAGAGTACAACGGGTGATATTCGGCTATGAGCGACCAGGAGCAGGCAGAGACGGCTGCTGATGCCGAAGATGCCAGCGTCGAGACGACCGACGAAGAACCGGAGTCGACCGGACTCGGCGACGGCGACTTCGTCCGACTCGCGTACACGATCCGTACAGCCGACGACGGCGAGGTCATCGATACCACAGACGAGGAGACCGCAGCGGAGGCGGCTATCGACACCGACGAGTACGAGTTCGAGCCGCGGATCGTCACGCTTGGTGCTGGACACGTCTTCCCGTCCGTTGAAACCGCACTCGAGGGCGAAGAGCCGGGCGATACCGGGACCGTCGACGTGCCTGCAGCCGATGCCTTCGGCGAGTACGATCCTGAAGAAGTCGAGACGGTCACGGCCGACAAGATCGACGACGACGACAAGTATCCCGGCGCACAGATACAGATCGACGGTCGTCAGGGACGCCTCGAGACGATCATCGGCGGCCGTGCCCGTGTGGATTTCAACCACCCCCTGGCCGGTGAAGACCTCGAGTACGAGTACGAGGTGCTCGAAGTCATCGACGACCGAGAAGAGCAGGCTGCGGGCATGCTTGGCGTCTATCTGCAAGAAACTCCCGCGGTCCGAATCGAGACCGTCACCGAGACCGAAGAAACGGTGCTCGAAGACGACGAAGGCGACGAGACAACCGAGACCGAAGAGGTTGAAAAAGACGTCCTCTACGTCACTGCAACCCAAGCGATGCAGATGAATCAGCAGTGGATGTTCCAGAAACAACAGATCGCGCAGGACCTCATGGGCCGTCTCGATCTCGACCGTGTCGTCGTCGAGGAAGTCATTGAGGGCGGCGGCATGGGCGGACTCGGCGGAATGATGGGCGGGATGGGTGGTGCCGGCGACATCGAAGACGCACTCGAAGACATCGACGTCGACGCCGATGAGATCGCCGCAGAGCTTGACGAAGAGTAACTTCGCCGACGCAGACTATCACGACTGGCTAAATCGGTGCTGAGACGCCGCGTCGAGACACCAACGACACCGACCCGCGTCAGCTATGAAATTCGAACGCGCTCGTGACGATCTCCTCGTGGCTGTGACCGGTGCAGGGGCGACTGTCCTGCTCGCGCTCGTCTCGAAGGGCGTTCCGAACATCACGGTTGGAACCGTCGAATCGATCGCACCACTCGGGGTGTACGCTGCGTATCGGTTCTCACGCAAAGGTGGACCGTACGGCGACCTCGACACGGCACGGAACTGGGCGGTTCTCACCGGCATTGTCGGTGGCGTCGCGTTCTTACTGGCCGCGATATGACCTGAGCAGCGGCTCGAGACCGTCAATGCGGAGTTCACGCGATATCGCGGCTCGTATCCACGACGATTCGGTCAGTGAGTGTGAGTTTAATCGGAGCGTCAAGCGCGCCGATCCCCCGCGCTTTCGGTACGGCAAGCCGGTTCTCCACGGTCGCGTCCGTGACTGTCGTCTCAAGTCGAATGACGACGTCGGCAACCTGCTCTGTGAGCAAGCGACACTTGGACCGCGGCTCGTCGGTCGTGAGCGCGTGGATCAGCCCAAGTCCATCGGCTTTAGAGACTGCGGTGTCGAGTGAGCACAGCAGCGACCGGTATCGTGGTCGGGCCGCCGCTTCCAACGGGCCAACCGAGTCGATCACTACCGCTCCGCCGCTCGGGATCGACCGAATCTCCCGACGGACGCTCGCAGGGGGGTCGTCTTGCTCCGTCATATCGAGGATCTGGGTCGGTGTTGCTCCATCGGTCGTCGGTTCCTCAAGCCAACGGGCGACCGAGTCAGCAGGTCTGACGGTCGTCAGGTACCGCGTCTCGTGAACGGCGGCAAGTGCACGTACGAGCAGTTCCGACTGGCTCGCTGGGTCGGCTGTCAGTGCCACCACGCTCCCGGCTGGAACGCCGCCGCCGAATTCACGATCGAGTGCCGGAAGTCCTGTGGATCGTCGGTCATCTGCAATCGGTGACCGTCGACCCGGTTGAACCGACGGCTCGGACACGGTGGTGTCTTGTTGTCGACGCCGGAGTGAGCTTCCGCGTCTGTGTTCTCTCACGCGACGTGCCATTGTTCGTCACCGTACGTGACACATAATCTGCGGGCGATGACGTCGTATGCTGACTGCACAGACTGGTTCGACAGCGGTGTTGGCGGGCGTTCGGGAACGTGTCCGAGCACAGGACACTCAAACAGTGACTCGACTGCACTCGGCGGCGATTCGGTTCGGACCACGACGGCACCCACCGGCGGGCAGTCCAACCGACGGGCGAAGGCCGCTGTCTTTACCGCGTCGTACAGCGCAGCCCTTCGAAGCGGAGTCACCAACACACAGCTGTCCGCTGCGCGGAGCGGAGCCGCTGCATCAGGAGACACCCCGGCTGGGCAGTCGACGAACAACGGCGACGACGGGGAAACAAGCGTGTCGAGCGTCTCGAATATGTGTGTCGGTTCGGCGTTGGCTCCCGGACCGGGTGCGTCGAGATACGTCGGAGTCGAACGCTCAACGGGAACCCGTTTCCCGTCAGCAACGGCGTCAAGCACGCTCGTTTCTCCTGGATCGAGAGGTGCTGTCGGCTGTGTCAGTCCATTGGTGTCCCTCGCGGGTTGGTCTGCATACCGTTTCGACTCCGCGAGCGACTCAGCGGTCTCGCTTGCCACAGCTGCGAGGTTCGGGAGGTCCCAGTCAGCGTCGGCGGCGACGACTGATGCGCCGCGTCTCGCGAGTGCACGGGTGAGCCCGACCGTCGTGGTCGTCTTGCCGCTTCCCCCTTTACCACCGGTGACAGCTATCACAAGCCGTCTGTGTCGTTCCCGTAGATAAGTTGTCGGGTTGTGTGCCGCTGCGAGCAGGCCACACAGCAGATCTCGGTTTAATCCTGACAGCAGCCGCCGGCTTCACCACCGAAGTCGACGGCAAGCGGCTCAGAGATAGCCTCGTTGACCGCCTCAAGCGTCTCAGTAAGCGTGTCTTGTGCGTCAAGGAACTCACGCATGACGGGCATCGAGTGGAGCTCCTCTTGAGCGTTCTGGACGCGGTGAAGGTCCGACTGGGTCGCATCACCAGTCTGGCGGGCCTGCATGAAATCGGCGCGGAGCTGCTCGAACTCGTCGATCTTCGCCTGGACGGCCGTGTCGCGCTGAACCGCCTCTCGCGCCTCCTCAAATCGCTCGTACTCGGCCGTTTGAGCGATCTGTTCGCCGAGTTCTCGTCCGCGCTCTTCTAACGGGGCAACTTCGATACTCATACCGACGGTTACGAGTCGACGCGTTTCAACCTGCCGGAGGGAAGCACACCTCCTACTGAGAGAAGGTATTCAGCGCTCACCCGCGGCGGGATCAGGTCGTTCGCCGTACGTTCGAACGGGATCGATCGGCTGGCCATCGTCGGTCGCGGGCGCGACGTAGTCAATAAACGCGTCGACGTCTGGCTCGCGGACCTGCACGTCGACGTGTATGTCGCCGAGTGCATCCGGCTCGCCGACGGCAAAGTTGACGACGCCTTCGAACGCCGCCTGCTTTTTTAGATCGAACGAGAACCCCGATTCGGTCGCGTTCTGCGTGAACACGCGGCGGGCGGTATCCAGAATTTCTTGCTCGTAGAGCACGTCGGCGAAGGCGTCGAGTGTGTGTGTCGTTGCTCCCATCCGGCTGTCCTCGTGGACGGGTTCGGCGTCTGGAAAGACGTTTTGTACCGCATCGGCGACCCTGTCTGTCACCTCCGTGTCGTTGACCGGCGTCTCGATCCGAACGTCGACACTGTAGATCACGACTGCCCCCCACCGGCCGGCTCTGTGCGGTCGGCCCCGGCTTTCGGCGCGTCGGTGCTGAGGACCGCACGGACCTGGTCGCGGAACGACGCGAGCGAACCGGTGTTGTCGATCACGACGTCGGCTCGTGCCATCGTCTCATCGAGGCCGAGATCGATCTCACGGGCATCGCGCTCGCGGAGCCCTGCGAGGTCGGCATCGGAGCTGTCGCGACCGCGGTTGCCGAGTCGCTCGGCCCGCAGCTCGAACGGGGCGCGAACCGCGAGAAGCGTGAACGACTCGCCAAATGCCTCGCGGAACCGCTCAAGCTCGACCATCGAGCGGAGGCCGTCAACGACTACGACGTCACGATCACTCTCGCGGGCTGCCTCCCGGATTTGCGGCAGCGTCCGGGCGGCAATTGCGTCCGCGCCCTCCTCCTCGCGTAGCACGCCGGCGATTCGGCCGTGATGTTCAGCCGGATCGAGGTCGCGCTCTCGGCACTCCTCGCGGATCACGTCACCCATCACGACGATCGGGACGCCAGCCGCCTCGGCGACGGCGGCCGCCTCGCCTTTGCCGCTTCCTGGCAGTCCCACCGTGCCGATGACTTTCATCGCCAAGTGCTACTGGCGTCGAAGACTTAGGCCTGCTGTTGCACGGTGGCCTCGGCATAAACCACGAGCGTTTTTACCGGTCCACCCGGAACGAGTGGTGAGGGCACGTAGCTCAGCCAGGATAGAGCGTCGGACTTCTAATCCGACGGTCGTGGGTTCGAATCCCATCGTGCTCGTTCCTCACTTCGTTCGTCACTCGGCCGATGCACCCTCGCTCCCGCGCTAGCCGACAGCACAGGCACGCGACCGAAGCTTTCAACCGCACTTGGCGCGGTGTGTGCCACACACCCGGCGAATGATCTGTACACCTGACACGTCCGGAGGACAGCCATGCCACTGGTGACCGATACACGGTGGTCGCTGTCAGACGCTATGGTGCTCTCGATTCTCATCGCAAACGGGATACCGACTGTCGGATTACTCGCGTTCGACATGTCAGCAGCCGCATTGCTGGCGTTCTACTGGCTCGAACTCGGTGTGGTGTCGATGTGGGCGACAGTGCGGGCGGTGTTTGCCGGTAAGCGCCCTGAGAACGAGAACGGCCGCTCAGCGTTTAGCAGTCGCCAGTGGACAACGCTGCGGGTCATCCGTGCGTGGCTGCCACGGTGGGACGAGAGCGATGATCCATCCTCGTCGGAGCGCTCGTGGCGGGCGCGGCGGATCCGGATTCCACGGACCGATGTCGGGGTCTACCTCGGGACAATCCCGGCGCTCGTGGTGATCGTTCCGATGCTCGCAGTATTGTGGCTCGGCTACGGTGCGGTCGTTGCCGGCCCGGTCGTCGCGGCGACGAACGCAACCGACACCCCGGCATGGGTTCTCACCGGTGCTGGCGTCGTCTTCGTAAGTGAAGGCGGTCAGACGGTGGTCGATTACTTTATCGGTGGCGGCTACCGCGACACCTCGGCGTATAGTGCAGTCAAAGGTATCTTCTGGCAGGGATTTCTGCTCGCGGGCGTTGGATTGTTTGTATTGTTGGTTGCGTACGAGTTCGCAGACGGCAGGGCGGTCAGCATTGAGGCCGCTGCCAGTGGTCCGCTCATTGTCCTCGCCGTCGCATGCAAGTTCTTGATCGACCTTGCGCGGTACTACCGTCACCAGTCGCGTTGAGAACACTACCGCCCAATACGGCGACTCACGACACTCCTACTGACAGCATCCCGGTTTCTCATCGTGGCGCGCGCCTCGCAGGTCGCCGAAGGCGTGCCTGCGAGCGCGTGCGAGGGATGAGCGAGTCGCCCGTGGGCGACGAGTGAATCGGTTGGGGAGGGTGTGGCTGAAAGTTGTGTCCGGGTGCCGCGGAGTCGTCGCAGTATCATAGCAATCGACACACTCGTATCGAATCGGCTGGGGAGGGTGTGGGTGAAAGGGGCGTCCGGGTGCCGCGGAGTCGTCGCAGTATCATAGCAATCGACACACTCGTATCGAATCGGCTGGGGATGGTGTGGCTGAAAGGAGCGTCCGTGTGTCGCGCAATCATTCTGCTCACACAACCACTACCATAGACGTACAGAATCGGCTGGGGAGAGTGTAGCTCCGTAACGTCCGGGTGTTGCGTGAGCGTGGTTTGTCCACTGCTCATATTGCCATTGTCGATTGTCCTTATGGCGATGATATATCACCGCCGCCGGTCGTATCCATCACGAGTCTGTCGTACCACGAGACGAGGCACGGACACGACGAACACGTCACAGCGACTCCTCTCGGTGAGCAGTGATCGAATGTGTACCGTCGCCCCTGACGCTGACTAATCGATATTAACAATATAACGGCTGTCGTTATGTCTTTAGAAAACATACGTCTGACGTATGCGCCCAACGTGTGTAACAGACGAACGAACAGTGTACGAATGTTTAGATTGTGGTACTCGAGTCGAGTCGGCAGGGCGGTGTGAGTGTGGCGGTGAGCTGTTGAACCTCAGTCGGTCTCGAGACCTGTGAGAGCGCGGTGAATCTCACGAGCACAGCTCTCGTGACGATCACGGCTCTGGCTCGTCGCCTTCTTCCTCGGGGAGTGAGAGCACGCTCTCCCGACCGAGCCTGAACCCATCTAGTCTGCCGTCGTCTCGGAGCCCCGTGACGACTTACTGGTCTTTGCCGCCGTCCAGTCGAGCTCCGCTGCAACCTGTCCCTGTTTCATTCGTCCGCCCTCGCGCTCAAGCAACCGGAGAACACGTTTCGCACTGCTCGATGTGCTGGGACGCTCGCACGTAACCTCAGTACGACTTCGCGAAGTACGCGGTCCGCTCTGCGGGGGCATCACACATCGCACATGTCTCGTCGTGGTCGTCGGTCACGAGCGGGTCGTCGGACTTGAACGGCACCATGACGATCTCGGCGGCCATCGGCTCTTTGATTGGCTCTTCACACGCCTCGTCGCCACACCACGGCGTCTTCACGTACCCGCCGTGTTGTCCGAGAGTGCCGAGTATGTCGGCGCGGTCGTCGGCCTCGCGGACGGCCCCATCGAGTGTCGATTCGGCGGCCGCGTAGAGCTTTGCGTACACCTCTTCGAGATGTGACTCC
Organism: Halorubrum orientale; assembly: GCF_059623105.1. Taxonomy (NCBI): domain Archaea; kingdom Methanobacteriati; phylum Methanobacteriota; class Halobacteria; order Halobacteriales; family Haloferacaceae; genus Halorubrum; species Halorubrum orientale. The sequence goes on from NZ_JBSPSR010000007.1 coordinate 217,882, forward strand.
ACCGCGGTGTCGACCTCGGCACGGGCTTCGACTGTGCGCTCGCCGTCTGGTCGGTGGACGACGGTGAGTTCCTCGTCTGTGACCTCGTTTGGACCGATCTCGATCCGGAGCGGAATCCCGTTGAGCTCGTGTTCGTTGAACTTGAACCCGGGATTACGCTCGTCACGGTCGTCGAGGTCGACACGGATGCCAGCCGCCTCGAGGTCCGCGGTGACGGCCTCGGCGTACGAGAGGACGTCAGATTTCGTGTCCTCCTGCCAGATGGGGACGACGACGACCTGCGTCGGTGCCACCGTCGGCGGCAAGACGAGCCCCTGCTCGTCGGCGTGGGTCATGATCAGCGCACCGAGCGCTCGCCAAGAGAGTCCCCACGACGTCGTGTGCGCGGTCTGTTTGACCTCGTTTGTGTCCGCGTAGGTGATGTCGAACGCCTCCGCGAACGACTGGCCGAGGTGGTGTGAGGTCGCGCCTTGGACCGACTTGCCGTCGGGCATGAGCGCTTCTACCGTCGTCGTCGTCTTCGCGCCCGGGAACGTGTCGTGGTCGGGTTTCTGGCCGCGGAGCACGGGTATCGCGAGGCAGTCTTCGTACACCGACTCGTACTGATCGAGCCGCGTCAGCGTCTCGCTCCAGGCGTCTTCGGCGGATGCGTGTGCGGTGTGGCCCTCCTGCCAGAGGAACTCTTTCGTCCGGAAGAACGGCTTCGTCTCCGTCGCTTCCCACCGAACGACCGAACACCACTGATTCACTCGCAGCGGGAGGTCACGGTGGCTCCGGACCCACTGTGAGATGTAGGGCGTGATTATCGACTCAGAGGTCGGTCGCACCGCGAGGCGTTCGTCGAGTGCGGCGGTTCCGGCTTCCGTCACCCACGCCACTTCGGGGTCGAATCCCTCAACGATGTCCTTCTCGCGCTCGAGATACGACTCAGGGATAAACAGCGGAAAGTAGGCGTTCTGTACGCCCGTCGATTTGAACTTTGCGTCGAGAAATCCTTGAAGTCGCTCCCAGACCGCGTACGCTCGCGGGCGGGTGACGATGAATCCGCTCATACCCTCGGGACCGTAGTCGGCGAGTCCGGCCTTCTGTACGACCTCGGCGTACCACTCCCCGGTGTTGTGCGATTTGGACTCGGTGATTCCGAGTTCCTGATCGTCGTCGCTCATTGTTCCTCAAAGCGAGAGTCGCGGGCTTAAAACGTCCGAAGGCGCGCGTCAACCTGCGATACTCACGACGAACCACACGCACGAGGAACTACACTCACGATGAACTACACACATCACACAGCTACGGCCTATCACCACTAGTATACGACAGGCCACCCCCCAGTGGCTGTGCAAGCGACGGATCAGCAATATCGATGTCCCGTCCTTCCGCAGTGGCGCGCGCCTCGCGGGCCGCCGAAGGCGGGCTCGCGAGCGCGTGCGAGGGATGAGCGAGTCGCCACAGGCGACTCGCGAATCGGTTGGGGAGGGTGTGGCCCAAGTGGGCCCGTGTGTTGCGGGGTCGTGTTGGTCACGTTTCTCACAGCCCTACTCTCGTACTGAATCAGTTGGGGAGGGTGTGGCCAAGTAGCATCTGCGTATCAGAAAGTTGCCGTCGTTTCACAGCAACTGACGCTTACCGGAGCGATCCGCTGAGAACAGTGTCACAAACTCATAGAAGACAAAACACGACACACACGCTATATGTGTCGAACCCCTCTCTACACAGCGACAACGCCGCCACGCATACCACCAGCACACCGTACTGCACCCACGAGACCTGTTTAGACGCCGGATTCAGCACATACCACGGTTCCACCCTGATTCAGCGCCACTCAGCATCCGTTCTAGCAACAACATGTCAAATATATATATATATACGTCCCTCCATCTGCTGGGATAAGTATATGCCAGCCGTCCCCACACCTCATCGTATGGACGCTCACCACGCGGCGCTCTTCGGCACACTCGTGATAGTGCTCGTATTCGCACCCGGCAGCGTCGCGGCCGGCCAAACGACACTCACCGTCGAGGTCGTTGACGACGACGGCGACCCGGTCGGTGGCATCGCCGTCGAGGCCACGTGGGAGGTCAACGACGAGACCGAGACGGCTACCGCCACGACGGTGAGCAACGGGAAGGTGTTCCTCGACGTCGAGGCCGGTGCAGACGTTGAACTCACCGTCGACGACGACACGTACGTCAGGAACCGACCGCTCTCGGTCGAGGACGCGAGCGAGTCGACGGTCGAACTCGGCGTCGCACAGAGCACGACGGCCACAGTCACCGTTATCGACGCCGACGGCAACCCGCTCTCGGACGCGACGGTTCGACTCCGCGACAACGACGGAATGGTCGACAGCGGTACCACAGACGACGACGGCGACTTCTTCACCGAGCGCATCGAGCACGGGGTCTACGACATCGTCGCCGTGAAACCCGGGTACCGGGAGACGACCACCGTCGAGACAGTCGCAAACGAACCGACCGAGACCATCGAAATCGAACGCGGGCGGGTGACGCTTGACGTTGCGGTGTTCGACGACCACTTCGACCCACCGGCACGGACGTCTGTAGGGACCGTCCGCGCCGAGTCAGGCGCCTACGGTGCCGAAGCGAGCGTGACAGACGGTATCGCCTCGCTGAACGTCCCGGTAAACGACGAGTATCGGCTCGTCGTCGACGCCGAGGGCTACGATACGGAGCCGGAGTCGGTCTCGGTCGACGAGTCGGCCGTCGAAACCAACGTGATCATCTCGCGCACCCCAGCGCTCTCGCTTACGCTTGCGAACGAACGAGTGGTCGTCGGTGAGACAACACGTGCGACCGTCGAGAATGCCTATAATGAGCCAGTCGCGGGGGCCACCGTCGAGCTCGACGAGACGACCGTGGGTGAGACGAACGCGGACGGTGAGCTGGCGGTCCCGATCGAGACCACTGGCGAGCAATTGATCGTCGCGACGACCGACGAGCTGACCTCTGAGACCGTCGTCGTCGAAGGATTCGACGTCGACGCGGCCGACGAAACCGGCGGCGACACCGCCGACGCTGGAGCCGGCGAGACGAGCGGATCCATCCCTGGGTTCGGCGTTGGTGTGGCAGCCCTAGCACTGCTCGTCGTCGCCGGACTCGCGCGCCGTACCCGGACAGCGTGACTAGGCCACGGACCATCGGGTCACGTGCGGCTAGTCGACCCGTTGAGGCCGTCACTGTCACCGAGACCGAAACACAGAGCGAATCGCATCCCGGTATCGGGTGGTGACGCCCAGGGTCACGATTGGTGCGACAGGCACGACAGTGAGAATACCCGCACCGGTCCCGACGCCGAACCGACCGGCAAGACCGAGGCCGACCCACAGCGTAGCAAGCGCCGCGAACAACAGCAGTCCGCCGGTCACCCGCCGGTCTTCGTGTCCGAGAGTTACACCACCAGCCGCGCTCACGGCTGCGAGGAGGTGGAAGAACCCGCCGAGCGGCCAGACGCGGATCGACGACGGAAGCGCTCCGAACGCTCGAGGTTGATCGAGGAAGTACGTCCAGATGGGATAGAGCCCGATGCCGCCCGCCGAGCCTGCAGCCCCGGCGTTGACGAGGCCCCACAGACTCACCACCGTGGGCTCACCGCCACTGAGCGCGGGGACCACAGCCACTGGGACGATGAGCAGCGTGACGATGGCGACCAGCTCCCCACGGCTGGAGACGGCAGGCGACGGCTCCTTGGACATACTGGCTCATACCCGCGGCCCCGCTTAACTCGGCTGGTCTGAGCTGCGCTCCACCGGCTGCTGAGACTTCGATGGCGCCGTCGCGCGATACGATCGCGTGCGGCGGACTGACGTGGTGCGGCGGCTCAGCTGTCCGCGCCGTCGAGTGGCGTCTCCTCGACCGGCTCGAACTCGTCGTAGTGGACGACCTCCTCGACCGGTCGGCGGGCCTTCCGCTCGTTCTCGACATCTGCGGCGTCCTCTGCCGGGTAGCCGAGCGTGATGAGCATCACGGGCTCGTAGCCGTCGGGGATGTCGAACGTCTCGACGAGTGCTTCGGGGTCGAACCCCTCCATCGGGCAGCTCGCGACGCCATGATCCCACGCGGCGTACATCAGCGTCATCGCGGCGAGGCTCGTCGAACGGGTGGTCCAGATTCGACGCTCGTCCGATGGCTGTGCGCCGATCCCGTCGACGTTCTCGAGGAGGGCGTCACGGACCTCCTCGTTCGGAATGTACTCTTTCGCGAGCCAGTCGTCGAACACCGGCTCGGCGTGTGCAGTCGGGTCGGTGTTACCGAGCACGACGACTGCGGTGTCGGCGGCGGTGACGTGTTCTTGATCGAATGCGACCTCGCGCAGTGCCTGTTTCTTCTCGGGGTCACGAAGAGCGAGGAACTCCCACGGCTGGAGATTGTACCCAGAGGGGGCGAGGGTGGCTGCTTCGAACACTGCATCGAGGGTGTCGCGGTCGACCGGCTCGTCGCTGTACTCGTGTACGGAACGGCGGGTCGAAACAACGTCTTCGAATTCCATCGTGCTCTGATACGAGACCTACTCATATACCCACCGTGCTACCGGCAGCCGGCTCTCGTTCGTGACCGCACAGGGACTCGCCAAGCCGAGGCCACCCAACGCGGCGCTCATCGGGTCATTGTGAGGGCGGCGGTCGGGAACGCCTATACAATCGGGGCGAGTAGCCGGTGACAATGACCGATATGGACGAGGAGACCGAGACCGACCCGCCCGCGGCCGCATCCACGGTAAACGACGGCACCGCAGGCTGGTTCGCCGGGCTCACCGACGGCACTGACCCGGAGGTGGCCGCAGAGCGTGTCCAGACGGGTTCTGCAGCGGCGCCGCGCGACTGGCCGTCGATCGCCGTCGACGAGGAGGTCGTCGACTCGCGGGCCGCCTACTACGACCGTCTTCACGCGGTGACGACTGCGGCGACGCGGTCGGCGGTTCGCGAGCGCGAGCGCGCTGACGACCAACAGCTCGTCCACGCGGTCCGCGCCATGGACGATTGTGAGCGGCTAGCCAACGAGCTGGCCGAACGCGTCGCGACGTGGGCCGGCAGTCGATTCCCCTCGTCGTCGCCCGGAATCGCCGGCGCACGAACACTCGCCAACGAGGATCCGACAGACGAGCTGGACCGGCGAGTCGTCTCACTCGCGGCGCAGGTCTCCGAGCTGGCCGAAGAGGGTGACGCGCTCGAGACGACCATCGAGCAGACAGCGCCAGCTGTCGCGCCGAACCTCGCGGCGATGGCGGGGGCGACACTGGCCGCGCGACTGATCGCCCTCGCGGGTGGGCTTGAGTCGCTGGCGAAAAAACCCGCGGGGACGGTGCAGGTGCTCGGCGCCGAAGACGCCCTCTTCGCACACCTCGCCGGTCGGGCGCCGTCGCCGAAGCACGGCGTCATCTACACCCACGAGTTCGTTCGCGGCACTTGCCCCGACGATCGTGGGTCGGCTGCGCGCGCGCTCGCAGGCAAGCTCGCGCTTGCTGCCCGCGTCGATCATTACTCCGGTGTGTATCGCGAGTCGCTCCACGACGACCTGCGCGAGCGGATGGCGACGATCCGTGCGCGTGCCGAGGAGGAATCCAACGAAGACAACGAGACACACGGGGGAGCATCATGAGTGATCCGACGCTGCCGACCGGCATCGAGCGCCGTCCATTCGACGGCACGTCTCAGCTGGCGACCCGCGGCCCGCCCGTCTACGGCGAACCGACCGACGGCGAGTGGCGCGCGTGGGACCCGACCCGGTCGAAGCTCGGTGGGATGCTCGAGTTGGGCGTAGAGACAGGACTCACCGGAGGCGAGACGGTCCTCTACTTGGGCGCCGCCGCCGGGACCACCGTCAGTCACGTCGCCGACTTCGCTGGACCAACGTACGCGGTCGAGTTCGCGCCGCGCCCCGCCCGCGAGCTCGTGGCGGCCGCAGAACCACGCGAGCGTCTCTTTCCGCTGTTGAAAGACGCGAGACGCCCGACGACGTATGCGCACGTAGTCGAATCGAACGTCGACGTGATCATCCAGGACGTCGCGACTCGCGGGCAGGCGACCGTTGCGAACCGAAACGCCGCGTTTCTGGCTGATGACGGACGACTCGTACTGGCTATCAAAGCCCGTAGCGAGGACGTGACCGCCGATCCCGAGACGGTGTACGCTGACGTGCTTGCCGAGCTCGAGACGACCTACGAGGTGCTCGAGACCAAGCCACTCGACCGATTCCACGCCGACCACCTCGGTGTCGTCGCGACGCCGCGGTGAGCGAGAGGTGTGGTCGACACGCGAGTGGATTCATGATCGATACACCGGGGGGTCGTGTTCACCACGTCGGTGGCGTGAACCCGGCGTCCGCCAGGATCGACTTCCAGCGCTGTTGAACCGAGAGCCGCGAGACGTCCATGGCGTCTGCTACCGCCGACTGCGAGCGCTGCTGGCCGCGAATCAGTGCCGCGGCGTAGAGGCTCCCAGCGGCCACGACGCGCTTGCCGTCGGCGGACGGGGGTGCCTGTGACAAAAAGAGGTCCGTCGCCGTCGATCGCGTCTCTGCGTCGAGATCGAGCGCCTCACTGGCGGCTTCGAGTCGCTCGATCCACGCTGCGTGCTCGACGCGGTCACTCGCCCGGTACACATCGATCCTGGGTGAGTGAGCAATAAAAAGGCGACGCGTAGGCGGTGATGACCGCGGCGCTGAAGTTCCTCCCCTCGTAATCGGTGGTATGTCGACACACGCCTGGACTGAATCGCGGGTGCGCGAGCTGCACGCGGACCTCGTTTCGCTGTACGAACCGGTCGATCGGGTGGCTGAACACGGTGCTGACCCCACCGCGGCACCCGGTGAGGGCGTCCGACAACTCGTTGGGACGATCCTCTCACAGAACGTCGCGGACACGAACACTCGGCGGGCCGTTGCGGCGCTGTTCGACCGGTACGACGACTTCGCGGCGATCGAGGCGGCCGACCACGATGAGCTGGTCGAGACGATCCGCGTGGCCGGGCTGCCCGATCAGAAGGCTGCGCGAATCCAGCGCTCGTTGTCGGCGATTCGCGAGGAGACCGGTGGGGCGTACTCACTCGCCTTCCTCGATGCGATGGCGACTGACGAAGCGAAATCGTGGCTGATGGATATCAAGGGCGTCGGGCCAAAGACCGCGAGCGTGGTGTTGAACTTTCACTTTGGGAAGCCGACGATGGCCGTCGACACGCACGTCGAGCGCGTCTCGAAGCGGTTCGGGCTCGTTCCGGAGTCGGCGTCGAACGAACGGGCTCACGATGTGCTTGACGAGGTTGTCCCGGACGAGTTGATCTACCCGCTTCACGTGTTGTTGATTCAACACGGGCGGACGTACTGTTCGGCGCGGAATGCCGACTGTGCGAATCCGGTGTGTGAGACCTACTGTGACTGTTCGTTCTGTGTGTGACCCGCGGGCGGTTCGTCAGGTTCTTTTGCGGCTTTCGCGTAACGATACCTGCGCGCGGGTAGCCAAGCCAGGAAACGGCGCAGCGCTTAGGACGCTGTCTCGTAGGAGTCCGCCGGTTCAAATCCGGTCCCGCGCATTGCGAGGGACGACCGAGGGGAGTCCCTCGAAAGGCGAGCGGGGAGTGAACCAATCACAACTCGCATGGCGCGCGCCTCGTAGGCCGCCGAAGGCGTGCCTGCGGGCGCGTGCGAGGGATGAGCGAGGGAGCGAAGCGACCGAGCGAATCGGTTGGGGAGGGTGTGGCGAAGTGGTGCCCGGGTGTCGCGCGGTCGTATTCGTAGAGCCACTCTCACACACGTGCTGAGGAGGGTGTGGCTGCACAGAGTGTCCGTGTGTCGCGCGGTCGTGCTCATGTACCTACCGACACCCGCATACCCACGGCGACGTCGTGTAACTGACTCCACGGCACGCGGACACCACTTGGCTACATCCTCCTTGACCGATTCCATATGAATGTCACAGCAGCGGTGTGATGAACACGATGCCGCGACACATGGGCGCCGGTTGACCGCATCCTCTCCAACCAATTCTATACGATCGTGTCGATTGCGCTGTTACTGCGACGACTCCGCGACACCCGGACACCTCTTTCAGCCACATCCTCCCCAACCGATTCACTCGTCGCCTGTGGCGACTCGCTCATCCCTCGCACGCGCTCGCGAGCTCGCCTGCGGCGCCCCCGCGAGGCGCGCGCCATCAGTATCGGTTATATAGAGCAAGGAGAATACCCGCGCCTTTAGGCGCGGGATGAATCCGACACTTCCTACACCGTCAACCATACAAACGCTCGGTTGGATATTCCACACTGAATCAAAAATTTTACAACAAAAGATTTCATAACCAGTTATGGAGTGTTCTGCGATGCACATCCACTGCACCTACCGGGCGAAAATCCTCAACTACCAGCAGGTAGAGGAGGTGCTCGACCGGCATGGATGGAGTGCATCGAAGCTCTGGAACGTTGCAAACTATCACTCCCGCCAAGTGTGGGAGGACACGGGCGAAATTCCCGACGATTCGGACTTGAAAAGCGAGTTGAAGACTCACCCCAAATACAACGGACTACACTCACAGTCCAGTCAGCGCGTTCTGGAGGAACTCGCTGAAGCCTTCAATTCGTGGTACGGCAAACGCAAGACCGACTCTCGTGCGAATCCGCCCGGCTACCGCAAACGCAACTACTACGACTCAGAAGGCCACCGCGTCCACGAAGAACACCCGCGTTCGACCGTGACGTGGAAGCAGAAAGGCATCCGTCACGACACCAACAACGGGCGAGTCCGCCTGTCGAAAGGCGCGAACCACAAGGAGCATCCGAGAGCGTGGGAATACATCCTTGTTGACTACGAGACGCGCCCCGGCGTCACCGTCGAGAACCTGCAACAGGTTAGGGCCGTCTACGACAAGGCAAAGGGGCGATGGGAGCTCCACCTTGTGTGTAAGCACCAAGTGGAGGCCCCCGACGCTCCCGGTACCGAGTCGGCAGGTGTTGACCTCGGCATCTGCAACTTCGCCGCCGTCGCATACAGTACCGAAGAAGCCGACTTGTGCCCCGGCAACCGCCTGAAACAGGACGGGTACTACTTCCCGAAAGAAATCGCAAAGTGCGATGACTCTGGTGGTGAAAAAGCCACTCGACTCCATGCGAGGTGGTCAGAGCGACGCACCCACTTCTTCCACTCCTTAGCCAAACACATCGTTGAACGATGTGTCGAGCAAGAAGTGGGTCGCATCAACGTCGGGGAACTTGCTGGTGTTCGAGAAGACGAGAACGGTGAGTCGAAGAATTGGGGTAAGCACGGCAACCTTGACCTGCACGGGTGGGCGTTCGACCGCTTCACGGACATCCTCGAATACAAGGCCAAGGTCGAGGGAATCGAAGTCGTGGAAGTGTCAGAGCGCGACACGAGCAAGACGTGTTGCGTCTGCGGTAGAAAAGAGGAGAGTCAGCGTGTCGAACGTGGCTTGTACGTGTGTGAGGAACACGACGATGCGTTCAACGCTGACGTGAATGGGGCGGAGAACATCCGTCTCGACATCAACAACACAGAAAGTAACTCTGAGTCTGCACCCGTTTTGGGTGGGGATAGGAGTACCGGCTGGTTGGCACAGCCCGGAGTCTACCTATATGACTTGTCCAGTGGATTCCAACCGCAGGATCAAGTGGTAGACTGCAAACCCTAATATCCCAATCCAGCGGCGCGGTGCCGTGGGATTCCTCCGCCTGAAGGCGGAGGAGGATGTCAAACGCGCTCATACCTCGTACTGTGCGGTGACAACCTCGCCCAGCCCGCGGTCCGACAAGAGCGACGTCGGAACCAACATGTCGAGCTGAACCACGCCCGGCAGCCGGCCGATCTGCACGCCACCAGTAAACGTGCTTCGAGCGCGTATCTCACCCTCACTCATATCGAACAGCGCGCCAGCCCGGTCGAAGGCGTTCTGGGTGGCATCGTTGACGGTCGCGCCTGACCCGACAACCTGGACCGGCGCCATCTCGGTCTCGACGTCGACACCATGGTCGGCCCCGAGTGCGACCCCGGCCTCGCACTCGTCGTCGTCGTACGGCTTGCTGATGAACGGCAGGTCCTCCTCGTTGGGCAACAAGATCGGCCCGTCGAGCTCAAGGTCGTGGATCACCTCGACGTCCATCGTGACGGTCCCGCTCACGTCGGTCGTGTGCAACGAGAGCTCGCCGTCACCCTGGTTCGCGTGAAGATCGCCCACGTAGATGCCGCCGCCGTCGACGGCAACCGGACAGATCAGCGTGGCGCCCGCACGTACCTCTGGAATGTCCATGTGGCCGTCGGTACGCTGTTCGAGGTCGGCTTCGGTCTCGACACCGTAGTCGTGGTCGGCACCGATCAGGCTCTGGCCGAAATCGCCGGCGTTGTGTGAGTCGGGAATGGTAACCGGCGGTGTCGTCCCGATGTTGCCGATGAACGGTCGGAGCCGGCCGAGCGTCCCCGGCATTCCGTCGGGCTCGTACAACAGTATCGGGTGCTGTCGGGCGTTCTCCGGGATATCCATCACGGATTCGGCGTCGGTGGCGAGCTCGTGGGCCCCGTCGGCATCGAGGGTCACACCGACCCCGTTCTCGTGATCGAACGCCACGGTGTACCCGTACTCGAAGCCGAACGAGGAAGCGTTCGCACCACACTCGGCACAGCGGATCGCATCCTCGCCGGTGCCCTCAACGACGGAGTCCGGCCACGTCGCTCCGCACTCGGGACAGCGGTGGTCCACGAACGGGTCGTCCTCGAACGCCGCCTCGCGCTCGGCCATCGACCCGGTGCTCGTCGCCATGCTCGTCACCTCGATATCACGGATGTGGATCGCCACCGCGTCGCCGACGGACGCCCCCTCGACGCGGATCGGCCGGGTCACCTCGTGGCCGCCGCGGAACGAGGGAGTGACCATCGGACCCCAACAGCCCGGCGGGGTGTACGTCGTCACGCGTCCCCCGTCGGCGACGGTCCCGGCCCACTCTTGATCGGGCCCGACGAGACCGAGTGTGTATTGATCGACGTGCAACTCCTCTTGAACGGACTGTTGTGACATGTGGTAAAATAGCACGATCGGTGACGGCATAATCCTAGCGCTCGCGGAACCGGAGATCGAGGCGATCTCCGGAGAGCGACGACGCGACGGTGAGACGAGACGAAGACGAGATGGCGATGACGCGGGGGACGAGTTCAAGTACACGCTGTGCGGAGTGACGGGCAGTGATGGAGCCGCCGGAGATCGAGCGGTTGGACGAACAGACGGTTCAGCGGATCGCCGCCGGCGAGGTGGTCGAGCGCCCGGCGAGCGTGGTGAAAGAGCTGGTCGAAAACAGCCTCGACGCAGGTGCGAGCCGCGTCGCCGTCGCGGTTGAGGCGGGTGGCACCGAAGGGATCCGCGTTCGCGACGACGGCGTCGGGATCCCGGCCGACCAGCTGGAGGCGGCGGTCGCCGAACACGCGACCTCGAAGATCGCCGACATCGACGACCTCGAAGCCGGCGTCGGGACGCTCGGATTCCGAGGCGAGGCGCTGTACACGGTCGGTGCGGTCTCGCGACTGACCGTTCGCTCGCGCCCGCCCGGTGCGGACGCCGGCGCCGAGGTCACCGTCGAGGGTGGTGAGGTGGGCGCGGTTCGGCCTGTCGGCTGTCCCATTGGGACGACCGTCGAGGTTGAGGACCTCTTTTTCAACACCCCCGCACGCAAGAAGTTCCTCAAGCGGGTGACAACCGAGTTCGACCACGTCAACACGGTCGTCTCGAGCTACGCGCTCGCCAACCCGGGCGTCGCCGTCTCACTCGAGCACGACGGCCGCGAGACCTTCGCCACCGAAGGGAACGACGACCGCCGCTCTGCGGTCCTCGCCGTCTACGGCCGGCCGGTCGCCGAGTCGATGATCGACGTCGAGTGGACCCCGGGCGACGACGACACGTCGAGCGATGGCACGCCGAGCGACGACACGCCGAGCGGCGGCGATGCAGATGCCGATACCGATCAGCCCGTGTGTCGTGTCGCGGGACTCGTCTCGCACCCCGAGACGACGCGCTCGAGCCGCGACTACCTCACCACGTACGTCAACGGGCGGTACGTCACCGCGAGCGCGCTTCGGGAATCGGTGCTCGACGCCTACGGCGGGCAACTTGCGCCGGACAGGTACCCGTTCGCAGTCCTCTTTGTTGAGGTCCCGCCGGCCGACGTCGACGTGAACGTGCACCCCCGCAAACTCGAGGTTCGGTTCGACCGCGAAGCGGCTGTGCGGTCGGCCGTGGAGTCGGCCGTGGAGTCGGCGCTACTCGACCATGGCCTGATCCGGTCGACGGCCCCGCGCGGTCGATCGGCTCCCGACGAGGTCGATGTCGCTCCCGAGAGGCCGACCAACGAGGTCCTCGGCGGTGCCGCAGGGGCATCCGGACGCGACGCCAACGACACAGCAGACGCGGCGGGGACAGCTGAGCGCGACTCAGCGGACCCGACAGCCGACGCCGAAAGCGCTACCGGCGACCATGGGCACAGTGCGAGCGACCGTGAGAACAGTGCGAGCGACCGTGAGAACAGTGCGAGTGACCGTGCGGCCAGCACCGCCGACAACGAGACTGCCACCGGAGATGCAGACCGCGTCTCTGATAGTCCGACCGAAGCACTTGACCCAGCCGACGACAAGGCGTGGTCGGTCGACGGACTTTCCGGAGGGGAGACGCGGACGTCGGAGTCAGAGGTCGTGGGCCACGACACCGATACGGCTGACGACACCGATACGGCTGACGACACCGATACACCCGACGACGCCGATATACCCGGTGATACCGATACACCAGACAGTACACAACTGGGAGGAGCGAACGACACCGCTGGGTCGACGGCCGGATCAGGCGCCTCCGAGACTCTCCCGAGGACCGATTCAGCGGTACGGCCTGACGCAGCTGCGCCGACCGATCAACGGGGCAATCACCGGGAACAGCCGATGCGGCGGGCTGAACCCACCCAACATACCCTCGGCGGCGAGAAAACGGGAACCGAACGCGAGTACGACTCACTCCCATCACTACGGGTGCTCGGCCAGCTTCACGATACCTACGTCGTCGCGGAGGTACCCGACGGGCTGGTGTTGATCGATCAACACGCAGCCGACGAGCGGGTGAACTACGAGCGCCTTCGAGCCGCGTTCGCGGACGGTCCCGCGGCCCAGGCGCTCGCCGAGCCGGTGACAGTCGCGTTGACCGCGAGGGAAGCCGCGTTGTTCGACGAGTTCCTCAGGGACCTCAACGCGGTCGGCTTCCGCGCAGAGCGGGCGGGCGAACGGGAAGTCACCGTCGAGGCCGTCCCCGCTGTCTTCGACACCACGCTTGACCCGACGCTTTTGCGTGACGTTCTCGCCGAGTTCGTCGCCGACGCAACCGCGAGCGGCGAAGCAGATGCTGATGGAGCCGACCCGGACGCCATTGCCGACACGCCCGTGGTCGCCGACGCGGTCGACGAGCTGCTCGCCGACCTCGCGTGTTACCCGTCGATCACAGGTAACACATCGCTGACAGACGGCCGGGTCGTCGACCTCCTCGACCGGCTGGACGACTGCTCGAATCCCTACGCCTGCCCACACGGCCGACCGGTGGTAATCCGTCTCAACCACGACGAACTGGGCGCCCGGTTCGAGCGCGACTACCCGGGTCACGCCGGCCGCCGAAGCGAGTGACCGCCGGGGCCGACGACGAGAAGGGTACGCTTTTGACTCGCCCGCCGGACCCGACGCTATGGAACGCGTAGCGATCATCGGCGCGTCGATGACCCAGTTCGGGCAGCGCGACGCGTGGCTTCGCGAGCTGCTCGTCGAGGCCGGCGAGGCCGCGCTGGCGGACGCGAACGTCACGGGCGCAGCCCTCGATCACCTCTACGTCTCGAACATGGCCAGCGGTGAGTTCGAGGGACAAACAGGTGTCGTCAACGCGCTCGCACACGACCTCGCAGCCACGCCTGCATACACCGCCCGGGTGGACCAGACGTCAGCGTCCGGGGGTGCCGGCGTCTACGCCGCGTGGCAGTCGGTCGCCTCCGGTGCGAGCGAGTGTACGCTTCTCGTCGGCGGCGAGAAGATGACCCATCGGTCGACCGCAGAGGCGACGGACGTGATCGCCTCGCTCACCCACCCGGTGGAGTACAAACACGGGGTGACACTCCCATCGTTCGCCGGGCTCACCGCCAGACACTACCTCGAAACGTACGACGCCCCCCGCGAGAGCCTCGGGAAGGTCGCGGTAAAGAACCACGCCAACGGCGTCGACAACCCCCACGCACAGTTTCGAAAGCAGGTCGACCTCGAGACGGTCCTCGGATCCCCGATCGTCGCCGACCCGCTTCGGCTGTACGACTTCTGTCCGATTACTGACGGCTCGGCCGCACTCGTCTGCTGTCCGGCGTCGGTCGCCGAGGAGTACGTCGACGACGACGAGTACGTCGTGATCTCGGGTATCGGCGGGGCGACGGACACCCACGTTGTCCACGAGCGGGCGGACCTCACAACGATGGGTGGCGTCCGCGACTCGGCCGAAATCGCCTACGAGATGGCCGATATCAGCCCGGACAACGTCGACGTCGCTGAGCTTCACGACATGTTCACGATCCTCGAGTTCCTCCAGAGCGAAGATCTCGGGTTCTTCGAGAAGGGGACAGGCTGGCGTGCGGTCGAGGACGGCGTCACCGACCGGGACGGCGACCTCCCGATCAACACCTCCGGCGGCCTCAAATCGAAGGGCCACCCGCTCGGCGCGAGCGGGGTCGCACAGGTGTACGAGGTCGTCAACCAGGTGCGAGGAACTGCGGGACCGCGCCAGGTCGACGCCGACGTCGGCCTCGCGTGTAACGTCGGTGGATTCGGCAACTGTGTGACGACGACTATCTTGGAGGGGGGCCAATGAGCGACAACGCCCACCCATTCGAGGCGGCGGTGTACGCCGACGGGTCGGTCACGTACCCGCCACACCCGGTCGGCCCCAACGGTGTTGAGCGCACTGACACCCTTGACCTCCGCGAGTACGAGGCACACGTGGTGACGTGGACGACGTCGACGGCGACGCCACCAGGCGTTAGACAGCCCAACACGCTCGCTATCGTCGAGTTTGACCTCGGCGTGTCGTACGACGGACCGCCGGTCCGGGCGCTCGGTCAGGTCGTCGTCGACGATGGTGGCACAGACGAGGGTACCCCCAACGACGAAGCCGCAGATGGCGAGGACGCTAGCGAGGACCAACCAGGAACCGACACGCAGGTCGTCGCCATCGGCGACCGGGTCGAGCCGGTCTACGTCGCGGAGTTGCGCGACCCCGAGGCGGGCATTCGCGAGCCGGCCAGCCAGTCGTGGGATGGCTTCCGGTTCCGGCCGGTCGAGTGAGGGCTGGTTCAGGTGCCGGTCGACGGCCACGGCGCCTGCGCTCAGTCGGCACGAACCGCCGAGACGCCGAAGGCGGCCGTGACGACCCCGCCGAGTACGACCGGCATCCAGTACGTCGCCCCACGAAACACGAGCACGGCGGCCGTGACCGTCGCGGCGGCCACGCCGGTAGTCGGGACGAGCAGCGCGACGTACGCGGCCTCGATGCCGCCGAGCCCGCCGGGAAGCGGTGTCGCCCCGGCGAGGTTCGCCAGCGGGATCGCGAACACCACCACGTGTGGCGGGATGGGTTGGCCCATCGCGGCGAAGGCAGCGGTCAACGCGGCGGCCTGTGCGAGCCACCCGACAAGTGATAGGCCGACGACGACTGAGAGCTGCCGGCGGTCGGTCCCGACCCGCTCGACGTCCGCGAAGAAGCGTTCGAGCCGCTCACTGAGTCCGTCCTCCAGCGTGTCTGAGTCAGACCGACCACGAGTGAGCCGGCCGACTATCGGCGCGATCACGGCCGGGAGTCGGTCGATGAGCGTCTCGCGGTGCCGCCAGGCGAGCGCGAGTACGACGACGACGGTTCCGATAACGACGACCGCGGACGTCACGGCCGTCACGAGCCGATCGCCGACGGCCGCGGTGGTGGCGTAGTACCCGACACCGACGAACACGAGCGAGAGCGAGGGGACGACGTTGAGCACGTCGACGCTGGCGATGCCGGCGAGCCCGGTCTCGTACCGGCAGTCAGAGACCTTCGAGATGAGCAGTGCAGCGACCGGCTCGCCGCCGGCCTGTCCGAACGGTGTCACATTGTTCGCAAACACTGCCCCGACGTAGACGACGATCGCGGTGTGTGTCGGCACCTCGACGCTCAACGAGGCGAGAACTGCCCGCAGCATGAGTCCCCAGGCGGCGAGCCAAACGAGCGCGAACCCGATAACGACGGCGACGAGCCGGCGGTCGGCAGCCGCGAGCGTCTCGAACACGGCTGTCGGACCCACGAGCGTAAACAACACGGCAAGCACGACGAGCGCTCCGAGCGCCCCCACGAGCAACACGCGCCGGTCGCCGGTTGGCATATCTCCCCTCTCGTGGTGGGCGACTTCAAAGCGTCTGATCGGCCGTGCAATGGGACCTCGGATCACTACCGTCGGACTACGGTTCGAGGACGACCCGGAACCGTGCGTCGTTCGCCAGCATGCGCTCGTAGGCGGCCGCGGCCTCCTCGAGCGGCATCGTCTCGACCGTGGGAGTCACGTCCCGGAGGGCGCTGAACGCCAGAGTGTCCTCCCAGTCGGCCGCGTGTCCCGAGGCCCATCCCTCGATAGCTCCTCGGGTGCCGACGAGGTGTTGCACGTCGACCGCGACGGACTCGTCCGGCACGCCGACCGCGACGAGTGATCCGTCGCGGCCAATGCCGGCGGCCGCCGCAGCGATGGCGTCCGCAGACGGGGCAGTCGCGAGCACTACGCGGGCGCCCCCGAGCGACTGCAGTGCCTCGCCGGCGTCGCGCTCGCTCGTGTCGACGAAGTGGTCAGCGCCAAGCGACGTCGCGAGCGCTTCTTTATCACTCGACCGAGAGAGCGCGACCGTCTCGAAGCCCATCTCGTGTGCGTACTGGAGGCCGAGATGGCCGAGTCCGCCGATCCCTTGGACGGCGACGAGATCGCCTGGATCGGCCTCGGCGTTTCGCAGCGCGTTGAACGTCGTGATACCAGCACACAAGAGCGGAGCCGTCTCAACGGCACCGAGCGTGTCGGGGATCGCACCGACGGCCTCCGCTGGGACGGTCGCGTACTCGGCGTACCCGCCGTCGAACGTTAGCCCGGTGATCTCACCGTGTTCACATCCTTGAAAGTCGCCGCGTCGACAGGGGTCACAGGTGAAACAGTGGCCGCCGTGCCAGCCAACACCGACACGGTCGCCCGGCTCCCAGCGCTCGACGTTGTCGCCGACCGCGTCGATCCGACCGGCGATCTCGTGGCCTGGGATCCGGGGATACTCGACGGCGGGATGGGCTCCGGATTTGACGAACACGTCGCTGTGGCAGATGCCGCACGCCTCGACGGCGACACGGACCTCCGTGGCCGACGGCTCGGGAATCGGGACCTCGACTGCCTCGAACGGTTCGCCGGCCGCCGGCACCCGCATCGCACGCATCGTTTCGGTAGTCACGTACTCACCTGCACGCGCGAGCCTCTAACGACTGGCGGTTCGGGCGCCCCCGGTGCGGTGGAGGCGGACGGACAATGATTAAGTCGCGGTCAGGCGAGCGTGATCATAATGTACGATCCGGAGGAACTAGCTGCGATCCGAGACGCGAAGACGGCGTGGGAGGATGGTCCGTACGGCGACGCCGTCGACCGGTTCGGTGAGCGGCGTGAGTCGTTCACGACCGATACCGGCGGTCGGTCTGTCGACGCGCTCTACACTCCCGCGGATCGCGCGGACGCGGACTACCGCGAGGACGTGGGGTTCCCGGGTGAGCCGCCGTACACGCGTGGCGTCTACTCGACGATGTACCGCGGTCGGCTCTGGACGATGCGTCAGTACGCGGGCATGGGGACGGCGGCCGAGACGAACGAGCGGTTCCGCTACCTCATCGACGAGGGGTCGTCGGGGCTCTCGATGGCGTTCGACCTGCCGACACAGATGGGGTACGACTCCGACGCCGCGATGGCGGCCGGGGAGGTCGGCCGCTCGGGCGTCGCCATCGACACGCTCGCCGACTTCGAGACGGTGTTCGAGGGAATCCCCCTCGATCAGGTGTCGACGTCGATGACGATCAACGCGCCGGCGGCAATCCTGCTCGCGATGTACATCGCAATGGGCGATCGACAGGGCGTCGATCGCACCGAGCTCCGAGGAACCGTCCAGAACGACATTATGAAAGAGTACGTTGCGCGGAATCTCTATATCTACCCCCCGGAGCCGTCGATGCGGCTCATCACAGATATCTTCGCGTTCTGTGCCGAGGAGGTCCCGAACGTAAACACGATCTCGATCTCGGGATATCATATCCGCGAGGCAGGGTCGACAGCGGCTCAGGAGGTGGCGTTCACGCTGGCAAACGGGCTTGAGTACGTGACGGCCGCGATTGACGCCGGTCTCGACGTCGACGCGTTCGCCCCACAGCTCTCCTTTTTTTTCAACGCCCACAACGACATCTTCGAGGAGGCCGCGAAGTTCCGCGCCGCCCGGCGGCTGTGGGCGCGGCTCGTCGAGGAGCGGTTCGATCCGGACGACCCCGCCTCGACGCAGCTCAAGTTCCACACCCAAACCGGCGGGTCGACGCTCACCGCCCAGCAGATCGAGAATAACGTTGTGCGGGTCGCGTATCAGGCGCTCGCAGCCGTCCTCGGCGGCACCCAGAGTCTCCATACCAACGGCAAAGACGAGGCGCTTGCGCTTCCGACCGAAGAGTCTGTCCGGACTGCCCTGCGGACCCAACAGATCCTGGCACACGAGTCCGGCGCCGCAGACACGGTCGATCCGCTCGCAGGATCCTACTATGTCGAGTCGCTCACCGACGAACTCGAGGCGGCCGCCCACGAGATAGTCGAGGAGGTTGATCATCGTGGCGGAGCGCTCGCGGCCGTCGAGAGCGGCTGGGTCGAACGCCAGATCCAGGATGTCGCCTTCGAGCGACAGCGCGAGATCGAAGCCGGCGAGCGGGTCATCGTCGGTGTCAACTCCTTTGAGGCCGACGAGGAACCGGAGATGGACCTCGAATCGGTCGATCCCGAACGAGAGGCAGCCCAGCGTGACCGGCTGGCGGCGGTGAAACGCGACCGTGACGACGCGGCTGTCGATGACGCACTCAACGCCGTCCGAGCGGCGGTGCGCGGCGACGACAACGTTCTCCCGCCGATTCTCGAGGCGGTCAAAGCGTATGCGACAGTTCAAGAGATCAGCGACGTCTTTCGCGAGGAGTTCGGCGAGTACACGCCGGGCCGGTGAGGTCTCGGGTCGATTCAGCTCGCCCCGCGGACCACGTGTCCGTACTTCAACAGCGCGACAAATACGGCTCCACCGACAGCGTTGCCTGCGGTCGCAAGCCCGAGAAACGCGAGGTAGTCGCCGACGCCGATAGTCGGCGAGGTGAACAGCCCGAACAGCACCTCGACGTTGCCGGCGATCGAGTGCGGGAGGTGGAGCAGTCCGATCGTTGCGGTGACGACGACGATGAGGATCAGTCGACTCGTCGTCTCTTGGGCCGCAGTGACGAGCCACGCGAGCAGTCCCATCAGCCAGCCAGCGAATATTCCGCCGACGAAGAGCCACGTCAGCGAGTGGCTGACGAGTTTGTTCGCTATCGTTTCGAAGGCCGCTGGCGAGACGACACCGAGCTCGGGCAATAGGAGGCTCACGAGCAGTGTGAATGCCATCCCGCCGGCGACGTTACCGGCGTATACAAGCCCCCAGAGCCGTGCCAGTTGTCGGGGCGACGCCTGCCCGTCGATGACCGGTACGACCGCGAGGGTCGTGTGCTCGGTGAACAGCTCCGAGCGACCGAGGATGACGAAGATGAACCCGATCGAGTAGACGACCGCCAACAACAACTCGGTGCCGAGGTCACCGTAGCTGCCCGGCGACAGCGTCAACACGACCGCCATCATCAGCGGTCCGAAGCCGATGTCGAGGCCCGCTGAGAGCCCTGAGAGCAAGAGTCCGGACGACTCGCGGCGCATCTCGTGGAGCCCGGTCTCGATGAGCGAGCCGAGGACGTTCCGTGAGCTCATCTGATCGCCTGACTCAGATGGGACCGTAGCGCCCACAGCGTTATCGGTGACACCGCCTGTCGACAGGTTAGATTCCGACGAGGACGCCTTCGACGTAGGGTCGGGTGGTGGATCGCTCACGAACTGTCTACTACCTTGTCGCTGTTAGAACCACACAAAGTATTCGCTTGTTGTTACACAAAATAAGGGAGAAAGATCACGACTTCAGTTGTGGGTGGATGTCAAACACGCTGACAACCGTCTCGGTCGGCGACCCGACAGCTTATATCCGAACGGGATGCCACACCGAGTATGCGTCTCCACCACGCCGGCATCGCCACGCGTGACATCGACGCACTTGCCGAGCTGTTCGTCGCGCTCTTCGATGCGGCGGTCGTTCACGAAGAGACGCTCGAAGACATGTGCGTCGTCTTCGTCGGGCTCGAGGGCGGAGCCACCCTCGAGCTGCTCGAGCCGACCGGCGACGGTCCGATCGCTGACTACCTCGACGCCTCGGGATCGGGAGTCCACCACCTCGCGTTCGCGACTGACGCGATCGAAGCGACACTCGACCACGCCCGTGATCTCGGCGTCGAGCTCGTCGACGAGTCGCCGCGGCCCGGCGCGCGCGGGCACCGCGTCGCGTTCTGTCACCCGGGGTCGACGGGCGGCGTCCTCGTCGAGTTCGTGGAGACGTGAGTCGCTACGATGGCAGATCGGTGGGCTACGACGACGGCTCGGGGTGCTCCGACCCGAGCAAGGCGACCGCCATCCGTCGGGCGACGCCGCCGACGCCGTTCGCGGCGTGACCGGCGACGACGACGCCGACGAGTCCGGCGGGAACCGCAAGTGCCGCCTCTGGTGTGGTGTCGACCGTCCACGTCACCGGCTCGCCGTTGAGCTCGCCGAACGTCATGGTCGTGGGGTATCGCAACGGCACGGACGCGACCGCGATCGCGTTTGCGAGGACGACGAATACTACCGCGGTGAGCGGGGCAAGCCAGACTCGCATCGAGAGGAACCCAAGTCCGCGCCACGTCGACGGCGCGTCGACGTACGCTCGAAGGATGGCTACACTCCCCGCCGGGTCGCCGACATCCGTCGGCCGCTGGAGGTCGACCGGCCAGACGGCGTTCGCTAGTCGACGCTCGAGGCCGGTGACCAGTCGGGAGCCAAACAACACCGCGGCCAACAACGCCACCCCGACGCCGACGATACTCGAGAGCGCCCCGAGCGTGATCCCGAGACCGAAGACAATCGAGTAGAGGACACCGAGCGGGACGCCGCCGGTCAGGTACGCTACGTTTGCGTACGTCTGCCGCTCGAAGCGGACTCCGATCACCGGGAGACCCGCGAGCGACCGACGAGAGAGCGTGTGGAGGGTAGACACGCTCGGCGCTGACGCCGCACGAGAAAAATGCGTTGTGGTTCGGGGGTCAGTCTCGCAACCGCTCGGACGACGGTACCGAGCGGTCGTCCGGCTCGTCCGTCCGTCGCTCACGGCGCGTCTTCGGCGTCCGTCGTGTCGGTCGCCGCCGGCTCACCGACACCGTCTGCGAGGTCGGCGGCGATTCCCGTGTACGTCGCCGGTGTGAGCGCGCGGAGCTCCTCGCGAACCGATGGGGCCACGTCGAGTTCGGCAAAGAGCTCGTGGAAGTCCGCGAGCGTCACCGACGACCCACGGGTGAGCTCCTTGACGCGCTCGTACGCCTCGGTATCGCCCTCGCGTCTGAGTATCGTCTGGACCGCCTCACCGATCACTGCGGGCGTCGACTCCAGCGCCTCCCGCATCACGGCCTCGTTCGGCACGACCGTCTCGAGCCCGTCGGCCGTCTTCGAGTAGCCGATCAGACAGTGAGCGAACGCGGCGCCGATGTTTCGTTTCACCGTCGAGTCGGAGAGGTCCCGCTGGAGTCGCGAACTCGTGACGTAGTCGGTCAAGAGTGTCAGGTCGCCGTTCGCCACCGAGAGGTTCCCTTCGCTGTTCTCGAAATCGATCGGGTTCACTTTGTGCGGCATCGTCGACGACCCCGTCTCGCCTGCGACTGCGCGCTGCCCGAGGTAGCGGTCGGAGACGTACAGCCAGACGTCGACGTCGAGGTCGAGCAGGACGTCGTTGACGCCCCGGAGCGCGTCGAACAGCGCTGCCAGGTCGTCACAAGGGTTCACCTGCGTCGCGAGCGAGACGTGCTTAACTCCGAGTCGCTCGACGAGTGACCGCGAGACGGACGGCCAGTCGACCTCGGGGTACGCGGCGACGTGTGCCGCGTACGTGCCGGAGGCGCCGGCGAGCTTTCCTGAGAGACCCGAACGAGCGGCCTCGACCCGGCCGAGCGCGCGGCCGAGTCGCGCCGCGTAGACGGCCATTTCCTTGCCGAAGGTCGTCGGCGTCGCCGGCTGGCCGTGTGTCCGGGCGAGCATCGATACGTCCCGATACTCGTGTGCCAGCCCGACGAGCGCGTCACGCACGTCGCGAATCGCAGGCACGAGCACCGTCTCGACCGCCGGCCCGACGAGCAGCCGCTGGGCGAGGTTGTTCACGTCCTCGCTCGTGAGGCCGAAGTGGATCCACGGGTACAGCGATTCGGGGTCGCTTCGCCGCGATTCAACGCTATCGGCCCACTCGGCAAGACGCACGCGCAAGAAGTACTCCACCGCTTTCACGTCGTGGTTGGTGGCCGCGTATCCTGCGGCACCGTCGACCTCGAGGGCCTTGATTAGCTCGGCGTCGTCGGCCGAGAACGATTCGTACAGGTCTCGGAGTGCATCGATGGTGGTGTCGTCGAGGGTGATCGGCGTCGCCGATAGGCCCGCTAGCTCGATCAGGTACTCAACTTCGACCTGCACCCGCGCGCGCATCAATCCGGCCTCGCTCGCGTACGGTGATAGCGGCGCTGTTCGCCCGGCGTACCGGCCGTCGAGCGGCGAGACGGCAGCGAGCGGATCCGAGCGAGAGAGCCCCGTGATCGTGTCGTCGGTCATGTCGGCGACTGCCCCCGGCGCGCGCAAAAGCGTGTCGATGCGACCGACCGGTGCGTGCACGGAAGTGGATACGTCGGCAGCAGATCGCCCATCTACCGCCCGTATCTGTCCGTGTTTGTGTACACTACCGCATCTCGACCGCAACGGATAAACGCAACCGGTTGGACGATTCGCACATGCAGATCGCCGGACTCGCCAGCAACCGCGGGCGAAACCTTCGACACATCGACGACGTCGCGCCGGGTGGCGCCGAACTCTCCGTCGTGGTGAGCAACCGCGAGGGAGCCCCGATCCTCGAGGCGGCCGCCGAGCGCCGCATCCCGACCGAGGTCGTCGAGCGCGACTCGGGAGAATCACGTGAGAGCCACGAACAGCGCATCCTTGACCGACTGGCCGACTACGACGCCGACCTCGTTTGCCTAGACGGGTACATGCGCGTGCTCACGGAGACGTTCCTGTCGGCGGCGCCGCCGACGCTCAACGTCCACCCGTCGTTGCTCCCGTCTTTCCCTGGAACCGACGCCCACGAACAGGTCCTGGATGCTGGTGTGCGAACCACCGGTTGTACCGTCCACCTCGTCACCGAGGCGGTCGACGACGGCCCGATCCTCGCTCAAGAACCCGTTCCGGTGTACGCAGACGACGACGTCGAGACGCTTGCTGACCGTGTCCTGTACGAGGCCGAGTTCAGCGCGTATCCGCGGGCGCTGCGGTGGTTCGCCTCAGGGGACGTCGACGTCGAGACGACGGACGCAGGCATCCCCGTCTCGGTGACCGTCGACGCAGACGTCGGCGGGGCCTTCCCCACGCGGCGACTCGTCTCCGAGGATCGAGCCGAGACGCTGCGATACGGTGAGAACCCGCATCAAGACGCCGCGTTGTACGCCGACGCTACGTGTGCGACTGCCACCGTCGTCGGCGTTGACCAGCTGAACTCCGGCGCGAAGGGAATGGGGTACAACAACTACAACGACGCCGACGCTGCGCTCCGACTCGTCGCCGAGTTCGACGATCCCGCAGCGGCTGTGATCAAACACACGAACCCGGCGGGGTGTGCGACGAGCGAGACACTTGCCGACGCGTACGACCGGGCGCTGCGGACCGACGCGAAGTCGGCGTTCGGCGGTATCGTCGCGCTCAACCGACGGTGTGACGCGGACACCGCCGAAGCCGTCGCCGAGTCGTTCAAAGAGGTCGTCGTCGCTCCCGACTACACCGACAGCGCACTCGACGTACTCACCGCGAAACAGAACCTCCGCGTGCTTGCGGTGGGGCCGCTCGCCGACACCGCCAAGCCGAGCGAGCAGTTCACCGAGAAGCCACTCGTCGGCGGTCGGCTCGTCCAAGAGCGAGACACTCAGTCGCCGACTGTCGACGATCTCGAGGTTGTAACCGAGCGCGAGCCCACGGCTGCCCAGCTCGAGACGATGACGTTCGCGTGGAAGACGATCAAGCACGTCAAATCGAATGCGATTCTCTTTGCGACCGGCACCGAAACGGTTGGCGTGGGGATGGGTCAGGTGTCACGCGTGGACGCGGTAACGCTCGCGGCGATGAAAGCCGACTCTGACGCCGAGGGTAAGTCCGCTGACGGCGCCGTAATGGCTTCTGACGCGTTCTTCCCGTTCCCGGATGCGATAGAGGAGGCAGCCGAAGCGGGCGTTGAAGCGGTGATTCAGCCCGGCGGCTCGGTCAACGACGAAGACGTGATTGCCGCCGCCGACGCACACGATATCGCGATGGCGTTCACGGGCACGCGATGTTTCCGGCACGACTAGAGAAGGGAACGGGGAGGCCGCGACGTAGCTCGTTCACACGCAGATCGAGCACAGCGTTTTAGTTGCATGCGTGTGTATATTCTCTGTATGTACCGTACTACACTTTCAGTGGCCGCACTCGGAGCCGTGGTCCTGTTGTTCGCCGGTATTGGCGCTGCCGACGGAGGATCCTCTCTGACAGGTATCGATCTCAGTGCGCTTCAGTCGCTTATCGACGCGATCGTGAGTTTCTTTGAGGGGCTAAGTGGCGCCGAAAGCACACAGACCGCATAGCGCTGGCGCTTGCAGGTGACGTCGCGGGCTGTTGAGCACTACTCTTGAAGTACCACCATAATGTCAGACCCGCTGATCTCCACGATGAGGTTCGACCCCGCGCGTAGGTCGTAGTCGTCGATCGCGAACGGCCGTGTGGTCGTCGGGCCCGCCGCTACTGAGACGGTAAGCTCGTAGCGACCCGGCTCTGTGATGGGTGTCGTGATTCTTGTTTCGGAGTTCGGATCGAGCTGGAACGTGGTTTGTTGTATCTGTGTTGTGTCTCTCGACAGTTCGAGGGTGACCGTTCTCGATGTCGAAGTGCGTGACCTGCAAACGATGGTGATCGCTCGGGAATGCTCCGCCAGTGTTGTGTTCGTATCGGTGTCGTTGGCGGTGGTGTCGTTGGTGTCGTCGGTATCGTTGGTGTCGTCGGTATCGTTGGTGTCGTCGGTATCGTTGGTGTCGTCGGTATCGTTGGTGTCGTCGGTATCGTTGGTGTCGTCGGTATCGTTGGTGTCGTCGGTATCGTTGGTGGTAGACACACAACCTGCGGTCCACCCGATGAACCCGGCTCCGAGTCCGCTGAGGAGTCGTCGTCGCTGCACGTACCCGGGCAGTTCGACTGTCGTCGTGATAAGCTCCGGGTAGGATGGTGTCTCTGTGTTACCGCGTGTGTCGAACACGACACTGCGATGCATGGGTACTACTTACTCATGCCCTCTCCTGCTGATTTGCTCTCATATGCCGATGACTGTGTGACCAAGACGACCGCACGACACCCGGACACGATTTTCAGCCACGCCCTCCCCAGCCGATTCGCGAGTCGCCTCTGGCGACTCGCTCATCCCTCGCACGCGCTCGCGAGTCCGCCTTCGGCGGCCTACGAGGCACGCGCCACCGGAACGGGTGTTTGAGTAGAGCGTCGAGTGGGTGGTGGGTAGGGTCGTCGGTTAGTCGTCTACGGCCACCGGGTCCGGACGGTACGCCTCGCTGATGGCTTTCCACCGCCCCGACCGGAAGCGCCAGTAGTTGATCGACGCGGGGATCGACGTCTCAGCCAGGAATGCGAGGTAGAGCCCCCAGAGTCCGAGCGCGGTCGTCGCCCCGAGATACGTGAGCGGAATGGCGACGAGGAACATCCCGACAAACTGACTCGCAAACGGGACGGTGGTGTCGCCGGCGGCGTCAAGCGGCCCTGCTGCACCTCCGGAGACGCCTTGAAAGACGACCGCGATACAGGCCGCATAGACGAGTTGCACTGCGATCGGCACCTCCGGACTCGTCGGGTCCTCGACGAACAACGCCACGATGTCGGGCGCGAAGACGGCGACGAGCCCGGCGCTCACGAGATACGTCCCGACGGAAAACCGGATGATATCGCGGGCGTACGCCTCGGCTTCGGCTGGGTCCTCTGAGCCGAGCGCCTGCCCGACGAGACTTGAGGACGCCAGACCGAATCCCCAGCCAGGGGTGTTCATAATGCCCCAGATCCGACGGGCGATCACGAACGCAGCCACGGTCGTCTCTCCAAAAATATCGAGCACGAACAACATCGGAAACTCCGCGGCGACCCAGACGAGGTTGCGCGCGCCGACCGCAAGCCCGATCTCAACGAGATCAGAGAGCATCTCACGGTTCAGATACGACCCGAACGGGTCGATCGCGACGGGAAACGCGCCGAGCACGGGAAGTCGCCCGCGCGCGATCCCGAGCGCGAACGCGGCCGTGACCGCGAGGTTCGAAAAGACGGTCCCGAGCGCGGCGCCCTCAACACCCCATCCCAACCCGAATATGAACCCCGCGTTCAACACGACGTTCGCACCCGCACCGCCGGCCCGGAGCTGCATCGCGGTGTACGCGTCATCACAGCCGACGAGCACCCGACTGGCGACGAGGTTGAGTCCAGCGAACGGGACCCCGAACCCGACAATCCGCAGGTAGTCGGCACCGTAGGTGATCGCCTGCTCGTTACTGGAGAGCAGCGAAATAAGTTCGTGGGGAACAGCGTAAAAGACGGCCGTCACCGGGAGACTGGCGACGACCACGAGAAGCACGCCTGCGCGGACGGCGTCTCCGAGTTCCTCGAATGACTCGGCCCCGTATCGCTGGGAGACGAGCGCGATCGTACCACCGGCCGCGCCTCCGCCGATCGCGAACGCGATTCCCCAGAACGGGCCGGCGAACCCGACACCGGCAACCGCGCTAGTACCGATGGCAACGCCAACCATCGCGACGTCGACTGCGTTCTTCGACATCCGGGCGATACCGGTGACGATCCGCGGCCACGCCAAGTCCGTCGTCCGGACCACCCGGTGGCGGTCGATGATGCCGAGTCGGGCCAATAAAAGACCCACGGCGAGTACGACGAGGCGAACTGGATTCGGAACGGAGACCACTGAACCGGTTGGTCTACCGCCCGCGTGTCAAAGGTGTTTGCTCACGCGGCGGGCGTTTCCGGATCGATCGGACAAGCGTATCAAGAGGTATGCAGCTCATGCACCAGAGACCAAGTAGACGGAGACGACCGCAAAGCCGATCCCGAGTGCTTTCCGCGCCGAGAAGGTTTCACCCAGCAAGACCACCCCGATGAGCGAGGAGAAGACGAGAAACAGCGCAAAGATCGGCGTCACGACGCTTACCGGACCGAGCGAGAGCGCCCGATACAACGCGAGGATTCCGACCGCGAGAAAGATGCCGGCGACAAGCACGTACGACAGCTTTGGCGAACTCAGGTGGGTGCTGAATCCTTGATCGGTGTACCACACGACGGAGACGGCGATTCCGATGAGCAGCGCGTTGGAGACGATGACGGCGACGTCGCTCGGAACGGCGTCGGGACCGGTGGTTGCGAGCCGCATGAGCGGTGACACAAACGTGTACGCGGCCATCGCCAGGATCGCGTACGGCAAGTAACTGGCGTCCATACCCGCTGTTTCTGTGGCGCAGGCAAGTGTGTGCCGACATCGCGGTGCGGCTCGCGGACGATACCGTCTGCACACGCTTCGGAGCCACGCCGGTTTCAGTATGCTTTTGCGTCGAGCCGCCGAGTTGTCACGTATGGAGCCCACCGTCGATCACGTCATGATGCGCGTTGAAGACCTCGAGGAGAGCCTCGAGTGGTACCAGACGCACCTCGGCTACGAGGAGAAGGGCCGATGGGATGCCGACACGTTTACCAACGTGTTCCTCGGCCCGGAGTCTGTCCACGAGTCCGGTGCGCTGTTGGAGCTCACGTACAATCACGACGACCGGGAGTATACGATGGGTGACGCCTGGGGCCACATCGCAGTTCGCGTGCCAGAAGACGAGCTCCAGTCGTCGTACGACGAACTGCTTGCAGGTGGCGTCGAAGACTACCGCGATCCCGAGTCGTGTAACAACCGGTACGCGTTCGTCAAAGACCCCGACGGCCACGAAGTCGAGATCGTCAAGCGCGACCACGGCGCGAAGTGGAGCCTCGATCACACCATGATCCGGGTCGAAGACGCCGATACGGCACTCGGCTACTGGAGCCGAAAGTTCGAATACGACGAGGTCAGTCGCTGGGAGTCCGACACGTTTGCGAACTACTTTGTCGAGCCTGCGGCCGCTCCTGACGAGGCGATGTCAATCGAGCTCACCTACAACTACGACGGGCGCAGCTACACGATGGGTGACGCCTGGGGCCACCTTGCCCTCGCCGTCGACGACCTTGATGACGCCTGGGAGACCCTGATGGGACGTGAAGCGCGTGATTACCGTGACCCCGAATCGTGTGATAACCGCTACGCGTTCACCACGGATCCCGACGGCCACGAGATCGAAATCGTCACCGAGTAGCTGACGGTCAGACCGCAGCGACTCCGACGACCACGCTTCACTCGGTGTCGTCTCCGATTGGGTGAAACACGACGACTCGATCGGCCGCTCCGTCTCGCGTCTCGACGCCGGCCGAAACTCGCGTGCCCACGTCGACGTCGGCACCGTCGTCAATGCGGCCATCTTTGCCACCACCGATGGCACTCGGGTCAACCCCGCGGAGCACACCAGTCAGCCGCACCGGACCAAACGACGCGATCGCGGTCACGTACGGAGTGTCTCCGGCGAACGGCGGTGCCGGAACGTGGACCACGGAGAACGTCTCTAGAGTACCCGTCTCCGGCAGCGGCTCGCGCGACAGCGTAGTCGCCCCACACGTCGGACACACCCGGCGGGGCGGAAGCGACCCGTGCCTCTCCGGACACACGAGCGCGTGTCCGTTCCCGGCTTGGAGTGCGTCGAGCCACTTGTCGTATCCCTCTTCGCGGGCGCTCATCGGGCCACCTCCAGCACGTGGACGACCGCGCTCGCGACTGTTCCGCCGGCGTTGTGCGCGACGCCGACTCGCGCGTCTGGGACGTGTTCGCTGTTCGGATGGTCACCGCGCAACAGGCGGGTCACCTCGACGATCTGTGAGCCGCCCGTGGCGCCGACGGGATGTCCCTTCGCTTTGAGCCCGCCAGAGAGGTTCACCGGGGTGTCGCCGTCGGCAGTCGTCACCCCGTCGCGGGCGGCGGCGATGCCGGCACCCGGTTCGGCCAGCCCGAGCGACTCGATCGCGAGCACCTCCGCGATGGTGAAACAGTCGTGGACCTCCGCAACGTCGACGTCTTTGGGTTCGATTGCGGCCGCGTCGTACGCCGTCTCCGCGGCGGCGACCGCGGCCGGCGTTCGCGTGAGATCAGCCCGGTCTGCGAGCGCCAACCGGTCCGATCCTTGGCCGGCCCCAGTGACGGCTACTGGCGCGTCGATGTCGTTGTCGGCAGCGTACGACTCCGAGACGAGCACGATAGCGCTCGCCCCGTCGGTGATCGGGCAGGCATCGTAGAGGTGAAGCGGGTCGGCCACTGGTGGGGCGTCGAGCGCGTCTCGTATGGAGATCGGATCGCGGAACTGCGCGTACTCGTTCGGCACCGCATTCGCGTGGTTCTTCGCGGCGATATGCGCGAGGTCGCGTCGGGTGCCGCCGTGTTCTTCGAAGTACGAACGAGCTAAAAGCGCGTATGCCCCTGGGAACGTCACACCCGCGCGAACCTCGAAGAGGTCGTCGGCGGCCATCGCGAGGCCCTCGGTCACCGCCGGCGTCTCGAGATTCGTCATCCGTTCCATGCCGCCGGCGAGGACGACGTCGGCATCCCCGGCACGGATCGTCCGAACTGCCTCCCGTACTGCGACGCCGGCGGACGCACACGCCGACTCGTAGCGGGTGGCCGGCGCACGGATTCCCGCGGCTTCAGCCATCAACGGCGCTTGATGTCCCTGTTGTTCTGCAAGCGCGCCAATGAAGTTGCCGTAGTTGAGCCGCGTTACATCTGCGCGCGGGACGTCTGCGTCAGTGAACGCGCGCTCGGCGGCCGTCGCAAAGAGGTCTCGCCCGGTTCGGTCCGGATGCGAGCCGAACCGCGTGAGTCCGACGCCAGCGACGCGTACCTCTGTCATACACGATCGATGACCGGGGACCCGATTTAGCTCTGCCGAAACCCGAACACCCTGCGCGGATGATTCACCCGATGTACCGGAGGTCGTCGTCAGGGATAGCCGGGCCGTCTTGCATCTCTTGGATCTTCCCGACCACTTCCTCCATCTCCTCGGCGCGGTCTTCGAGTGACTCGTATGTGAGCTCGAACTCAAGCAACGTCGAGAGCGACTCGAGAACCGCCCGGGCGCTCTTTGGATCCACGAGATAGCCGCTCGTCTCACCCATCAAGCACGCTGCTTCGAACCCGCGTCGAGCCCCGAGTCCGAGCACGAGACCAGAGACGCCGACGATCCCGCCAGCCGGCTCGTCGGTCCGAAACTCGACGTCAGCCTCACGGAGTTCCGTAGAGAGCGCGTCGCCTGAAACCGCGCCGAGGACGGTGTACTCCTCGACGAACTCACCTGTCGGCACGCCACCGAGTGCAAACGCGCGCGTCGCCCCGAACGATTCGGCGACGTCGAGGAATGTCGACGTCAGCCGGTAGTGGCCCTCGTTCGATCCTGCTTGGTGATCGCCGGTCAACACGAGCAGGTCCGCTCCGTCGGTCTCAACCGCGTGAAACTCCGCACACGTGAGCGATGCGACGCCGTCCTCGCCCTCGACGCTCACTTGTGGCGGAAACTCGGTCGAATACACCTGACGCACTAGCTCGCTGTCACACTCTTCGAGCAAGTGCTCTGCGGCAAGCTTCCCCACGTGTCCGACGCCTGGGAGCCCCTCTATGAGCACCGGCTCCGAGAGGGTCGGCGTTGCCACCTCGTCGATTTCGATGTCGTCCATACCGCATCTGTCCGGTCGGCGGTCACAAGAGCGTGGCTATTCCGATATTCCTTGTTCCCGCGACCGGTCATCAATCGGGAGCGTCCGGACGCGCGCGGCGACGGTACTCTCCATACCGATCGGTCGGATCGAAGGGTGCGGGTGCACTGTTCTTGGCTGGTGCGCCACAGATCGGACAGGTATCGGTGAGGGTGTACACCGGTCGGTCGTGATCGGTTTCCCACGTCGAGCACACGCGAATATCGGATCGCATCAGGTGTTCTGGTATCCGAGTTACTCGTCGTCTTCGCGTCGCTCGCGGTGGAACGCACCCATTCCACCAGCGGCGGCTATCGTCGAACGGGCGCGCTCGGCGGCCGCCTCAAGCTGGTCTTCGGCCGTCTTGTAGTCGGGCGCCCGGACGGTTATTCGGTACTCCGGCGAGCCGACGTATGCGACATCGAGGTCGACACCGTCTGGTATCTCGCCGTTCCCCGCGGCCGCCTCGAGGGCCTCCCGCACATGGTCGACGCCCGCGGCAGCCATCGACTCGAGGTCGACGTATCCCGTTACGTCTACATATGGCACCGAAACGTTCTCGCGGGCTGCGGCGACAATCGCCTCAGCCGCGTCCGCGTCGACATCGGCGTCCTCGAGGGCTTCGTCTCCGTGAATCGCCGCCGCCTCGAAGGCGTCGTACAACGACTCGTACTCGCGCAACAGGGCGTTCGCAACCGACGTATACCGGTCATCAGAGACGTCTTCACCGAGCGCGATGAGCATCCAGTTATCGGCTTTCCGCTCGTTTTTCCAGTCTTGGATGGTCTCTTTACGCTGGTGTTCGTTGACGTCTTTGATCGAGAGGTCGATCTGGTTCGACGACTCGTCGACCTCGAGCACCTTCGCGACGACCGTCTGTCCCTCGCGGACGTGGTCGCGGACATTCTTGATCCAGCCGGACGCCACCTCGCTTATGTGACACAGGCCGCGCTTTTCTTCGTACTGGTCGAGGTCGACGAAGACGCCGAAGTCGGCTATCTCGTCGACGTCGCCGACCACGAGCTCACCGGGTTCGGGCCAGCCGCTGTACTTCATGAGTGGATGTGAGGCGGTTACCGTGCCTCAACGGTTTCGACGACGTCACCCTGCAACTCGGCGTCCCCACCCGTAGGGGTCGCGAGTGTCGTGCCGCAGACGGCACACGATACGACGGACGCGGCCTTGCCGAAGACGACCTGTTCGTTCTCACAGTCCGCACAGACGACGCGGTAGAAGCTTCCTGCCATGCTCACTCCTGGAAGGTGAGTCGGCCGGCACGCCATCCTTCGCGCATGTGCGCCTTTCCACAGTCACCACAGCGGTACTTGAGGTGGGTCTTCTTTGTTGGCTTGTCGCCACCGGGCACCTTCGAGTACCCGCCGGCGTTTCCGATCGTCGCGAGGGCGCGGCGCCGCTGTCGGGCGTCGCGCTTCATCCCGGTTGCGCGGCCCGAGCGCACCTTCTCGACCTCGTGCTCCTGGTGGGAGTCACAGTGCGGGCAGTACGTATTGAATCGGCGTGGCATCTCCATAGATAACTACCTTATCCCGCGATTCGACGCCGACGGTTAAAACGAGTTTGGTCTGCACCGGCCACGAGGGGCCGTGGGGTGTCCTGTCTCGAGCAGCCGCGACACGGCGCTCGGCCGCTACAGGGTGTAGTCGTACTCGCCGGTCTCGGTCTCCAAGAATCCAGTCAGAAGGTCGATCGTGGCGGCAATGTCGTCGACAGCGGCTGTTTCGGTGACGGTGTGTAGGTACCGCGTTGGGATCGATATCGCGCCGACAGGCTTCGCGCCGTGCGTGTTTTGAAAGCCTGCGGTGTCCGTTCCGCCGGCCGGGAGCACCTCGTGTTGGTGTGCGATGTCGCGCTCCGTAGCCACCGCGGTCAGGCGTCGGTGGACCTTTGGGCTCGTGATCACCGAGGAGTCCTTGAGCTTGATCGCCGCTCCCTCGCCGACCTCGGTCACCGCGTCCGCTGGCTCGCCGATCTGGGGGACGTCGTTGGCGACGGTGACGTCGAGGGCGATCGCCAAGTCGGGGTCGATATCGACGCCGAGCGCGTGGGCCCCGCGGAGCCCCACCTCCTCTTGGACCGTCGCGGCAAAGTGGATCGTCACAGCGGGGTCCTCGATCCGTTGGGCCGCCTCAAGCATCGCGAACAAACACACACGGTCGTCAAGTGCCTTGCCGGTCACGCAGTCGCCCAGCTCGGTCAGTGTCTGATCCAACGTGACGAGGTCGCCGACGGACACCAGTTCTGTGACCGCCTCGCCATCGCGTCCGAGGTCGATATACACGTCAGCGACCTCATCGTCGGCCTCGCGCTGCTCGTCGGTGAGTGTGTGTGGCGGTACCGACCCGATCACGCCGGTGAGGTCCGCCTCTGCCGTGTGGACCGTCACGCGCTGGGCTCTAAGTACTCGCGCGTCGAACCCACCGAGCGGATCGACTTGGAGAAACCCCTCGTCGGTGACGTGTCGAACCATGAACCCGATCTCGTCCATGTGTGCTGCCACTGCGAGGCTAGTGTCGCGTGACCCCTCAAGCGTGCCGACGACGTTCCCCATCGCGTCGGTCTGGACGCGGTCGACCGTCTCGTCGAGTTCGCGACAGACGATCTCGCGTACGTCGTCTTCGTAGCCGGGGACGCCACGGGCCTCTGTGAGCTCACGGAGCAGGTTGTCGTCGAACGGCCAGTCCATATCCACTATTCCTTGTTCCATGGACAAAGTATCGCAGGTTCCGGCACCCAATGTCGTGACGAGCGAGGTTGACCGAGTCCGGTCGCAATCCTTTTGCGGGCGCTCTGGCCACGTGTGCACATGACTGAGGCCAAAGCGGAGCTTCGTGAACAGTTTCTCGACGCGTTCGCCGGCGCAGACTTCCCCGTCGAGAGCCAGATGGACCTCGTTCCCGCGCTCCCGAACGGCCCGGCAACGCGATTCGAGGCGGGCGAGATAAGCTTCACTGCAATGGAGCTTGCCACCAAACTCGCCGGTGAGCAGGAGTTTCCGTACGACACCGTCGAGTCGCTCGTCGACGACGTGATGGCAGCCGTCGAGGCGAACGGGTTGATCTGACCGGCGGCGTGCGCGTGGCTCGCCGTCTCCACGTGCGTGCGACTCACCGTCGCGACGTGATCGGCTCCGAGAGATTCATACCCCCGGCCGCGTTACTGCGGGCGTGACCGTGGTTGGACCCAGTGGGCTTCCGCCGTGGGTGATTGCCGGTGTCGCTCTCGGAGCGGTCGCCTCTGTCGGCGTTGCGCTCGTCTTTTACTTCGGTAGCCGGCTCTCGCCGCCGCGTGAACAGCCGAGCGGGAATGATTCGGGCGGTATCGGGGAGCGCCGACACGCCGAGATACGAGCATACCTGAGCGCTATCGACGAGCGATTCCACGAAAACCACGCAATTGGTGAGGTGACCGTCCCGTTCTACCTCCCGGCGCGGGACGTCGCGGTGACCTTCGACGCACACGACTACTTTCGACTAGACGGCGCAGATGTGTACGCTGTGTTGTGTGAACACGAGATGCCTGGTCGTGGCCTTGGCAGACGACTCCCATTCGACGTCTCAGAGCCGGATCAGGAGTCGCCTGCGGGTCGGTCGGCACCGAATCGGTCTGTTACAGACGCCTTTGCCGAGCTCGGACTTCCGCCAAGCGCCGACGCCGACGCGGTGAGAGACGCCTATCGTGAGCGAGTAAAAGACGCCCACCCCGACCGCGGCGGCGACGAGGAGACGTTTCGGCGGGTACAGGAGGCGTACGCCACGGCCAGTGACCACGCAGATGGAAGCCGACCGTCCTCTACTCGGGCAGGCGCGCGAACGGCACGATCCGGGTTCGGTCGGTGACGGATATCACCGTTACCGGGCGAGGGGTGTACCTCAAGACGGCTGCGACGCTCGTAATTGCCGACACCCACATCGGCCGCGACGAGTCGTCCGCGGTCTCGCTCCCGCTCGGTGCAGCGACAGACATGCGTGAGGGGCTCGACAGACTGCTCGCCCGATTCGGCCCCGAAACAGTCGTGATCGCTGGGGACGTCGTCCACACGTTCGGTCGGGTGAGCGATCACAGCCGTGAGACGCTCGAAGCGCTCGAGACCACCTGTGCAGACGCCGGTGCCGAACTCGTCCTCGTCGCTGGCAACCACGATGTCGGGCTCGCGAACGTGTGGGATGGACCACTTCACGACGCGTACGTCCTCGCAGACGATGGTACGAGCTCACACACGGTCGTCTGTCACGGCCACGAACTGCCGACGACGACGGCCGACAGGTACCTCTTCGGGCACGTGCACCCGACGATCGTTCTTGAGGGTGCCCGGCATCCATGTGTACTCCACGGCCGAGGGTGTTTCCGTGGCGCCGACGTGGTGTGTCTTCCGGCGTTTACCCGATTGGCGTCAGGTGTCGTCGTCAACGAACTGACCACCGAAGCGTTCACCTCACCGCTTTTGACCGACGCAGACGCGCTCGAACCGGTCGTGTTCGACAACGACGCCGACGAGCCACTGCGATTCCCGCCACTCGGCGAGCTTCGACCGTTCCTGTGAGCGGACGCCTCGATCATTCATAACGAACGTTTATGATAGCCCCCAGCGAAGTGTGTCGTGCATGCAAGCAGCACGACTCCACGCGTACACCGACGACATGACCGATGGACTCGCGATCGACGAGGTCGACCGCCCGAGTGCCACGGGTGCGAGCGACGTGATAGTCGACGTTGAGGGCGCCGGATGGTGTCAAACAGATAATCACATTATCGAGGGAATGTGGGCAGAGTACGTCCCTCAGGAGTTGCCGATGACACTCGGCCACGAGAACGCGGGGACGGTCGTCGAGACCGGCGAGGACGTCGAGCTCGTCTCGGAGGGTGACGCGGTGATCTGTCACCCGGTACAGACCTGCGGGACGTGCCGGCCCTGCCGGCTCGGCGAGACGATGTACTGTGAGAACGACGCGTTCAACGGACT
The DNA here is from genome assembly GCF_059623105.1 of Halorubrum orientale. Classification (NCBI taxonomy): domain Archaea; kingdom Methanobacteriati; phylum Methanobacteriota; class Halobacteria; order Halobacteriales; family Haloferacaceae; genus Halorubrum; species Halorubrum orientale. The sequence goes on from NZ_JBSPSR010000007.1 coordinate 254,232, forward strand.
CACCACCGATGGAGGCTTCGCCGACTACCTCCACACGAGCGAGCGGTCGGTAATTCCGTTGCCCGGTGGGGTCGACCCGATCGACATCGCGCCGCACGCCGACGCCGGTATCACGGCGTATCACGCCGCGAAGAAGGCCGTCCGAGAGCTCAACCCGGGCGACCACGCAGTCGTCATCGGCATCGGGGGACTCGGCCACATCGGCCTGCAGTGTCTCGACGCGATGAGTGCCGCACGGATCACCGCAGTCGACGTGAAAGACTCCGCACTGGAACTCGCCGAGCGATACGGTGCCGACGCCGTGGTCAACCCCACAGGCGCCGACGTCCGCGAGGAGGTGGCGGCGATTACCGACGACACCGGTGCCGCACAGGTGCTCGACTTCGTCGGCGAGGACGTGACGACCGCGTACGCACCGGACATCACCGCGGCCGGCGGCGATCACCATATCATCGGTTACGGCGGCCACATCCACGAGCCAGCCCAGGCGCTGGTGAATGGTGAGTTCTCGTTCGTCGGGAACATCGTCGGTCGATACGCCGAACTCCAAGAGCTCGTCGCGCTCGTGGAGCAGGGTGACGTCGAGTTACACACGAGCCGATACGACCTCAACGACGTGAACACGGTCGCCGAAAAGCTTGAGCACGGCGAGATCGATGGGCGAGCCGTCATCACCCCGTAGGATCCTGAGAACGACCACTATTTCTGGGCGCTGCAGATGTTTCACGATGAAGAAATTACTCGGCTCGAAATAAATTTATAATCGATACGTCTCGGTGAACGTGCCCCACCACCCGTCGGTGCCCGCCCGTCTGCGGGCGCAGCGGAGTAGGAGGTCGCGTTCTTCGCTAGCGACGGCTCTCGGAGGGGGAAGACACACATGAACGCTAACAAAACGCTCTGGGCGACGGTGATCGTGCTGTTGGTTGTTGCTGGTGGTATGCTTGCTACAGATGTGAGAACAGCGAGTGCATTCATTTACGACGTTGGCAAAGCAGACGATATTGGAATAAGTCCAACTGAGGAGCAAGTTATCTCTGGTGTAGAAGTATACAGTGACTCAAATCCAATAGTTGTCAATGTAGATCAGCTAATTGACCTTGGAGCCAAACTAGATGCTAATTCGTCATCATACTCTATTAGAAACGATCAGTCCGTAATTACTGACGGGGTATACATTGATAACCCAGATTCATCAAGTCCTAGGATCATCGTCAATGCGTCGTCAATCTCCTCAACTGGAACGTATGATATTCTCATTGACAACATAAATACGACCGCTGTCTCACTTGACCCTACGTCTGAATCCAAGCTAAATAAATCGGTCACTTATTCATTAGAACAAGGGGGCTATTTTGTCACAACCTCCTTTACAATCTCATCAGGTTCAACCGTTGATATTGCTGGCTACGACGCTCTCAGTAACACTGTCCATCTGCAGAACATCTCTTTAGAGAACCCAGGATCTGATTATATTGTTATTCATCGTACGAACAACACAACCGAAAACATTCTGACTGAAAAAATAGCATCAGAAGGAAATATGGACGTGACAATACCGGAAATAACCAATACTACAGACATAACTGTAACAATACACCCTGGAAACCGAGAGCCCCATTATCAAACGATATATGCGGTTGATACTGCGCAGATATCTCCTCCAGTTAACTTGTCAGTAGTACGTCGGCCAGTTAGCTATATATCTAGAATAGCTGACGGGAATCCTAGCGTTATTGAAATAGTGTTCAGCCACAAAATTAGTAATTCAGGAAAAATTATTTTGGGTTATAATAAATCAGAAACAAAACCTATATTACTTAATGACAGTAATTCATATGCTATATACAATAATACACTACAGTTGTACACTTCTGAAATCTTTGATCCTAATGTTAATTTGGATGATGTACAGACGATCTCGCTCCAGAATATCGTACCGGAAAGTACCGGATTCCCGATAAGGACAGAGGTGTATAATAATACATTTGCATCAAATACCATTTCAAATGATACGACCACATCTGTTGCCCGTGGAGAATCTATCGTATTTGAGGCAACTTCTCCTGGGGAGTTCACTGTTGAACTTGATCAAAATGGAGTCACTCAACAGTTAGAATCTACACATGACAGTCAAGTTCTACTGTATAACACTTCACGGCTAAGAGTAGGGGAGTATACGGTTACTAACACAGGACACGCAGGAGATTCTCTCATAAATATTCAAAAATTAAACATTTCACTAGAAACCAAGCCACAGTATATATCAGAAGAAGACAGTATAAAAGTAGACATGACTACTTCTATCCCCAACAGAACACTAATTATAAACATCTCCGAATCCGGCGGAAATATATTGGAATATCAAAAAACAGCTACAAATTCAACTGGTAATGCTACTATATCGTTTGATCCCAAAGATGCGGGAAACTATTCTGTAACCGTAACAGACACGCATTCGACAACGACTTCCTCGCTAAGACTAAGTATTATAAATTCACAATCGCCGTCAGTTACGTACTCTCGACTGCCGCCGCATTTAGGTCAAATCGCTAGATTCACCATTAATGCTAGTACGAATACTACCTCTCTCGCCTTCTCACCTGCCAACGATAACGGCGCGCTCGCGACTGCGACGATCGCGACTCCACGGTCTGTGCCGACTTCGATCGGGGTCAACACCTACGCACTCGGTGACCCGTCTCTCGCCGGCGAGCTCCTTTCGGTGTCCCCCTCTACGACCGTGACGTCGGTGTCGACCACGTCGACGAATGGATCTCTGTCACCTGGAGCGTACGTCCTCACTGCTACGGCGAATCCGAGCGGTGCGACCGAGACGGCGACGGTCAGCCTCGAGAACCGGTCGACGAGCAACCTGACCGTCTACTCGACGTCACGAGAGCCGACGGCCTTCGACTCACTGGCTGCGATCGTAGAGGCACGCTCGAACGGGACCCTCACACCGGCGACGACGGTGACGGACGACGACACCGTCGTGTACGCGATCGAGGCGACCGGGCTGGATGGCTATGAGGCGACGCAACCCGGATCGCTCGAGACGGGGACCGACCTCGACGAGACCGCTGGGCTCGGGTTCACCGTGTGGACCGCTCACGACACACCAACCAATCGAAGCGTCTGGACGACGGCTGTGGGGACGACGGTCGTCACTCACACCGACGGGCTGTACCTCGTCGGGAGCGTGGCCGAGACGCTCGGGTCGTCGACGCACGCAGACGGGACCACGGCGTCTCTCACACCGACGTTTTCGGTGACAGACGACCGACTCCGGGAGCTCTCGGGTAGCAGTGACTCGGAAGCAGAGACCGTGTCTGTACCGCTCCGGTACGAGCCGTCGACCGCCGATGCCGACACGACGAACACCAGCTCGTCGCCGTCGAACACGACTGGCACAAACGAGACCACTACCGATTCGTCCGACTCGAACGAGACACAACCCACCGACCCAGACGCTACCACAGGAGACACAGACTCGACGACGGACACCTCGACGCCCACCGACGGCGACACTGGTGGGAGCGCCGACGGCGAGAAAAGCAACAGTACTGGGACCTCTGGCAGTGGCTCCGACGAGACGAGCGGAGATGGCGAAACGAGCGACGGGGGAAGCAGTCGTGGTGGCGGAACGAGTGGTGGCGGAACGAGTGGTGGCGGAACGAGTGGGGGAGGGAGCGGCGGTGGTGAAGCCAGTGGTGGTGAAAGCGGGAGCGACGGGGCGGACGCAAGCGGTAACGACGGTGGAAACACCGAGGGTGAGACCGGCAGTGGGGTTGAGGGGGGCAGTGGTAACACCAGCTCCGGTACTGACCCAGGCAACGAGACTGGGGACACGGGTGGCACCGGCGGTGGCACCAACGGGAGTGCCGACGGCGACGATGGCAGCGGCGGTGCCAGCGTCTCGGGCGGAGAGGCCGACGACGGCACCACGGACGGCAACCACACGCAAGATGGTCCAGACGAAGCGGCCGGTCCTGGAGGGGACAACGACGGTACTGGGGCGGACGCAGGCGGCAGTGGTGGCGGTGGAGGCGGCAGTAGCGGAGGCGGCAGTAGCGGAGGCGGTGGTGGCGGTGGCAGTAGCGGAGGCGGTGGTGGTGGAGGCGGCGGTGGTGGCGGTGGCGGTGGAGGCGGTGGTGGTGGCGGTGGCAGTAGCGGAGGCGGTGGCGGTGGAGGCGGTGGTGGTGGCGCCCACCCCGCCGATGGCGCAGCTACAGCGGGCACGAGAAACGGTGGGGAAGCGACGACTGCGAGTCGGCGATCTGGCGTTCAGTCCGTGCTCACCGCCCGCACCACTCCCGCCGTCGATCCGAGCGAACGTTCTGTGAACGAGGAGCGACGGTCCGGACCCGCCGATCAAGAATCCGACGCCACGTCGGAGACCGTCTCTTCGACCCCCGACGGTGGAGAGTCACGGGCCGAGGAACTGAGCGGCACCCCTCGGTCGGATGAACTCCCCGGCTTCGAAGACGCCCCGATTCGCCGAACGGCGTACGACGTCTCCGGATTCGGCATCGTGCCGGCCGTCGTCGCACTCCTCGTCGTGGCCGGGATCGCGGCGCGCACACGAGCGGAGTGAGGCCGTGGCCCGTCTGACCTCCCTTCACGACGACGTCGTAGGCCTCCCGCGCGTGCACGAGTTGTACCCGTGATCTCTCGTGCAGGGTGACGTCGACGTCGTACGGTGATGCGGTGGGTGCGCAACTGTACGTGATACATGGTGACGTCGCGAGCAGGACATCGTGGTTCGTCAGGAGTCGACGACGGTACGCTTTTTATATATAGCCGCGTAGCGAGCGTCATGGGCGTCACGATTGCACCGCCGACAGAGCGAACGTGTGAACGATGTGGCCGTACCGAACACTGGGACGAAGAAGCCGACGGCTGGCAGATCGCAACCGAGGTCGGAGACGTCTACTGTATCCACCACTGGGACATCAACGGCACGTACGTACCGATCGAACGGTGAACATACGGCGATATATATCCGAAGCCGCGCGTCGAGCGCCCAGTATTCTCTACGATCATAGTACTATCTTTCGCAGCTGGGCCCATAACTGATCGATCCGTGACTGTATATCCTGATATCCACCCCTGATGAATAATTACCTTATATTCCCTAATGTGTATGCGATAGATCCTACCCGTATCAGGGTTATACATTTAAGCGGCGCTCCGTGTGTGTACGTATGACCAAGTCACGTAGTACCACCCGCACGTCACCGACCGGCGCCGGTCGCGAGCGAGAGGGGCTCGCGGACCCGGCTGACGACCGGTCGAACTGTGGTATCGGTGGAGTCGTCGACCTCGACGGCGGACCGACTCACGAGACGGTATCGGACGCAGTACAGCTGTTAGAGAACCTCGAACACCGGGGAACGACCGGCGCAGAAGAGAACACCGGTGACGGCGCCGGGATCATGGTGGCACGCCCGGACGACTTCTTCCGAACCGTCGTCGACGCCGAGTTGCCCTCGGAGTACGCAGTGGGGTCGGTGTTCATGCCGACCGAACCGAGCGTCCAGGCGGAGATTCACGACGTCATCGCCGAGGTGCTCTCGGTGTACGGACTCGAGGTGCTCACCTGGCGAGACGTGCCGACGAACAACGAGGGGCTCGGCGAGACCGCACTCGAATCCGAGCCACACGTCGCCCAACTCTTCGTCGCTCCGGTCGAGGGTGCGGGGCTCGCCGAGCGATTCACCGACCCTTCGAGCGATCCCGACGACGTCGATCCAGCGGTACTCGGCTTCGACCGCGCGCTCTATGCGGCTCGACGCGAGATCGAAACGGCGGTCGCCGACATCTCGGGTGCAGGCCGGTTCTACGTTTGTTCGCTCGACCGACAGCGGGTCGTGTACAAGGGCCTGCTGAGGGGCTCACAGCTCGCCGACTACTACCCGGACCTCGCCGACGACCGGTTCGCCAGCCACGTCGCGCTGGTACACGCGCGCTTCTCGACGAACACGCTCGGCGCATGGCACCTCGCACACCCATATCGAAACGTTGTGCACAACGGCGAGTTCAACACCATTCGCGGGAACGTCAACTGGATGCGAGCCCGCGAGAACGATCTTGAACACCCAGCATTCGGCGCGGAGCTCGAAACGATTCGACCGGTGATCGACGACCCCAACCAGTCAGATACCGCAAGCGTCGACAACGCGGCCGAACTGCTTTTACAGACCGGTCGCGACCTCCCGCACGTCCTCCGAATGCTCGTTCCCGAAGCATTCCGCGGCGACGAGTTGATGTCACAAGACCGTGCAGACTTCTACGACTACCACGCCTCACTCGTCGAACCGTGGGACGGCCCGGCGCTCGTTATTGGCTTCGACGGCGACAAGGTCGCCGGTGTCCTCGATCGGAACGGACTCAGACCGTGTCGGTACGAGGTCACGACCGACAACCGGTTGATCGTCGGGAGCGAGGTTGGCGCACTCCCGACTGATGCGGCAGACGTGACCAACCGCGGCCGGCTCCAGCCGGGTGAGATCTTCGTCGCCGACCCCGAAGCCGGTCGCATCGTCCCCGACGACGAGGTTTTCGCCGAGCTCACCGACGAACGATACGGAGAGTGGGTCGAGGACGAGCAGGTTGAGTTGGGCGACATCGTCGCCGATGACGGTCTCGCGACCGGCATCGATAACCACGAGACGCCGTCGGTCCGCGCACACCAGGCCGCCTTCGGCTACACGACTGACTCACTGAATCACCTTGTCGAGCCGATGGCCGAGCAGGGCAAAGACCCGGTCGGCTCGATGGGGGACGACACGCCGCTCTCTGTGCTCGCGGACGTCGACCGCCCGCTTTTCACCTACTTCAAGCAGTTGTTTGCACAGGTGTCGAACCCGCCAATCGATTACATTCGCGAGGAGCTCGTCACCTCCCTCGAATCGCGCATCGGCAACCAGCGAAACCTGCTCGCAGAGACGCCCGCACACGCCAGACAAATAGTTGCATCGTCGCCCGTTCTCTCTGACGCCGAGACCGACGCGCTGCGGGCCGTCGATGACCGTGCAGAGGGCCAATTCTCTGCGGCAACCGTCGATACGACGTACGCCCGCGACACCTCACTCACCGACGCTATCACCGACATCCGACGCGAGGCCGCAGAGGCGATTGAGGCGGGTGCAGACATCGTACTGCTCTCCGACCGTGCAATCGGTCCCGATCGGCTCGCAGTGCCGAGTCTGCTCGTCACCGGTGCCGTTCACCACCATCTTGTGCGAAACGGACTCCGAAATCGGGCTGGACTCGTCGTCGAGTCTGGTGAGCCCCACGAGGTCCACCACATGGCGACGCTCGTCGGTTACGGTGCCGACGCGGTGGACCCGTACTTGGCGTACGAGTCGATCGCCGACGTCGTTGCAGGACCGGACGGGGCAGACGAAGCCGAGGCACTCGCGGCGTACCGCGGCGCACTCGAAGACGGTCTGTTGAAGACGATGGCGAAGATGGGGATCTCGACGGTCGAGTCCTACCAAGGTGCCCAGATATTCGAGGCAGTCGGGCTCGACTCCGACTTCGTCGCCGAGTTTTTCGAGGGAACCGAGATTCGGACCGAGGGGATCGGCATCGAAGAGATCGAAGACGATCTTCGTACGCGACACGCGATGGCATTTGGCGCCGATCCGGAGCTTGAGACGACCGGCGAGTACGAGAACCGGTCGTCTGGGGTGTATCACGGCTGGAACCGCGAGACGGTCGGGACGCTTCAGAAGGCGGTACGTGCCGGCGACTACGAGGCGTACGAGGAGTTCGCCGAGCTGGTCAACGACCAGTCCGAACGGCTCCAGACGCTCCGTGGCCTCCTCGAGTTCGAGTCGGACCGAGACCCGGTCCCGATATCGGAGGTTGAGCCGGTCGAGTCGATTGTCGAGCGATTCTCGACGGCTGCAATGAGCCTCGGGAGTCTTTCGCCGGAGGCCCACGAGAACAACGCGATCGCGATGAACCGACTCGGCGCGAAGTCGAACACCGGCGAGGGAGGAGAACCGCCAGAGCGCTTCGACACAGAAAAAGAGTGTACGGTCAAACAGGTTGCGTCCGGCCGGTTCGGCGTGACTGCTGATTACTTGGCTAACGCTGACGAGCTGCAGATCAAGATGGCACAGGGGTCGAAGCCCGGTGAGGGCGGACACCTCCCCGGAGAGAAGGTGAACGAGATGATCGCACACGTCCGGTGTTCGACGCCGGGTGTCGGGCTCATCTCACCACCGCCACAACACGACATCTACTCTATCGAGGACCTCAAACAGCTCATCTTCGACCTAAAGGCCGCAAACCCCTCAGCCGACGTGAACGTAAAGCTGGTCTCAGAGGCCGGCATCGGCACAATCGCGGCCGGCGTCGCGAAGGCCAATGCCGACGTCGTCCACATCTCTGGGCACTCCGGTGGTACCGGCGCCTCACCGAAGACGTCGATCAAGAATGCGGGACTACCGTGGGAGCTAGGTCTCGCAGAGGCGAACCAGATGCTCTGTGCGACTGGGCTGCGCGACCGGATCCGAGTCACGGCCGACGGTGGACTCAAGACGGGTCGCGACGTCGCCGTCGCCGCGGCACTGGGCGCAGAGGAGTACGTCTTTGGGACCGCCTCGCTCGTCACGTCCGGCTGCGTAATGGCTCGGCAGTGTCACGAGAATACCTGCCCGGTCGGCGTCGCCACTCAGCGCGAGGACCTCAGAGAGCGCTTCCCCGGCCAGCCGGACCACGTCATCAACTACATGACGTTCATCGCCCAGGAGCTGCGCGAGCTCATGGCCGAGCTCGGTGTCACAGACGTCGAGTCGCTCATCGGACGGCCCGAGCTGCTCACTCAGCGCGAGACCGACCACGAGCAGGCACAACACCTCGACCTCGCGGCCGTGATTGCCGAGCCAGCGGGCGAGTCACGGACGAAGACCCGAGCACAGACCCATCCTGGCATCGAGGCGCAGCTCGATTGGGACCTCATCGAGGAGGCATCACCCGCCATCGAGGAGGCCGCACCAGTCGCGCTCACCCGAGACATCGAAAACGTTGACCGGGCCGTTGGCGCGACGTTGTCAAACCGCGTTGTCACCGCACACGGTGGGGACGGACTCCCTGATGACACGGTCGCCTGCCGGTTCGATGGTCACGCCGGACAGAGCTTCGGTGCGTTCCTTGCTGCCGGCGTTACGTTCGAGCTCTCTGGTGCGGCCAACGACTACGTCGGAAAGGGCCTCTCTGGCGGGCGAATCGTTGTTTCGACGCCTGAGGACGCCGGCTACGACCCCGCTAACAACGTCGTCGCCGGAAACGTATGTCTGTACGGCGCGACCGACGGCGAGCTGTACGTCAACGGCATGGCAGGCGAGCGCTTTGGTGTTCGCAACTCCGGTGTCGCTACGGTCGTCGAAGGCGTCGGTGACCACGGTTGTGAGTACATGACCGGTGGCGTCGTCGCGGTGCTCGGTGAGACCGGCCGGAACTTCGCGGCCGGGATGTCCGGCGGTATCGCGTACGTGTACGACCCCGAAGACCAGCTCGCTGACCGGCTTAACCGCGGGATGGTCTCGCTCTCACGCGAGCTTGACGACAGTGACGAGGCGATGCTCCGGCGGCTCATTGAGAACCACCAGAGCTACACCGACAGCGACCGTGCCGTGGCGCTGCTTGATGACTGGGAGGCGGCACTCAACGACTTCGTGCGAGTCTTCCCCGACGCGTACGCCGAGGTGATCGACGAGGGTGTCGGTGCTGACGTCCGTAACACACTCCCGTCGCCCGCCGACGAGACACCTGACGCCGGCCGCGATACGACTGGCCAGGTCTCGAGCGACGACTGAGCCGGGACAGCCAACTCGGTTCGGGTCTGCGCCCGGACCGCTTATTAACTCCCGCCCGAAGGATTCGGTGTGGACGAACTTGTCGTGTGCACCGAGGTGTACGCCGACCCGGAGACGGTGTACGATTTTCTCGTCGACTTCCCCCAGTACGCCCGGTACTCGGCGTACTTAGAGGAGGTCGAGACGCTCACCGGTGACGGTGGTCCCGGAACCCGCTACGCACTCAACTTCTCGTGGTGGAAGCTCACGTACACCGCCCACTCACGCGTGACCGACGTGGAGCCACCGGCCACGATCGACTGGACAATCACGAAGGACATCGATGCTGGGGGTCGATGGCGGGTGACGCCGATGGCGGACGATGGGGGCGACCCCGATACCCGTGAGATAGGGGCTGCAGAAGCCGGTCGGCGTGACGACGACTCGAGTGCAGCCAGCTGTCGGGTCGCCCTCGAGGTGGAGTTCGACCCCAGTTCGGCGAGTCCAGCTGTGCTCGATCTACCGCGGCTCGTCTCCTTCGAGTGGGTGTTGAAGAAGGCGATCCCGCTGATCAAATCCGAGGCCGAGCGGGTCGTCGAGCGGGCAGTCAGAGATCTCGAGGGGTCCTCACGGAGCGTCGAATTGGACGTCTACGTCGACTCGGACCGGTTGTGAGTCGCCCGATCTGCAGGCCGAGTCGAAGCGCTTAATAGATACAGCAGGATACATTTGAATGCAAACGCGGGCTCGTAGATCAGTGGTAGATCACTCCCTTGGCATGGGAGAGGCCCCGGGTTCAAATCCCGGCGAGTCCACTCCTTCGCTCACTTCGTTCGCTCAGTCATTCCCTCGCCGACGTCCCCCTCGCTTCGCTCACGGGACTCCCGGCGAGTCCATCGACGCGACCGAGTTCTACAGGCGGAGCAGACCGAGTGCCTCGGGGTCGTACGGAAATCGGAGATTTCCGTGGTGACGAGACGTTCCGCGTCTCGAACCACTTGACCCCGAGGCGGTTCACACACGATCTGTTGTTACTCAGCGATACGTAGCGCGTGGTTCAGCAACCACTGTGCACGACGGGGAGGCTGTCACCTCTGATGGACACGACTGCCTGTGTCTCACACAACGGCAGTTGGAAAATAACACAGTGAACCGGTGTCGGTCACGTCCCCCTAGACTCGGGACCTCAGTCTCTGACCGACAGCCGCAACTTGACGGGCGCACCGGCGGCGAGCGCCTCAACGAGGTCTCGGTCGAGGTCGGCCGCGGCCGCGTCGGCACCGACGAGGATCGTCCGCGCGTCGTCGGTATAGTCGCTCGTGCGCGCCACCAGCGACCGGTCGTTGAGGAGGTTGAGTCCGGGATCACCGCGCCCCACGATCGTTTCAGTGTGAGTCGCCGACGGGCCCTCCACGGTGATTGTCACCGTGACCGTCGCCTCGGTCGTCGCACACGCGTCCCGAAACGCTGTCGAGAAGTCACGTGGAGCACGGTTAGCTTCGACCGCCAGAATACAATCGCCGGCCGGCGTGAGCCAGTCGTCGGTGGTGACCTCGAACGTGCTCACATGCGTTGCGGACACGTGCTCGTGACCGCGAGCATGCACGACCTCGACGAGCGGATCGGTCATCGATCGAACGCTTCGAGAGAGTCACCCAAATCCTCGTCGGTTCGAGCTAAACTGGACCACGCCGCACTCCTCACTCGACGCCGCTTCGAACACTGTCTTCGACTAAGGGAGCCGGCTGTCGCCTGATGGTCCATCCCACTGCCGTCTGCCGGTCCGCCCGACGCTATAGCGACAGATATATACAGAAGCGCTAGCCTACTGAGCGATGTATGGCATCCCGTACTCACCAACCGTTGTACGTACTCTCTGAGGACAGTGAACGAACTCGCGGCCGGGCCGCCCAAGAGTCGAACGTCGCCGCCGGCAAGGCGGTGGCCGAGGCGGTCCGCACGACCCTCGGACCACGCGGGATGGACAAGATGCTCGTCGACTCGTCGGGGACCGTCGTGATCACGAACGACGGGGCGACCATCCTCGACGAGATGGACATCGACCACCCGGCCGCACAGATGATGGTCGAGGTCGCAGAGACCCAAGAGGAGGCCGTCGGAGACGGCACGACGACAGCCGCAGTCCTCGTCGGTGAGCTGCTCTCGCGCGCCGAAGACCTGCTCGAAGATGAGCTCCATCCGACGGTCGTCGTCGAAGGGTACGCCGAGGCTGCCCGGTTGGCCGCCGAGGCCGTAGACGAGCAGGTAATAGACGGTGACATCGACACCGACCTCCTCGAAGCGGTCGCAGAATCCTCGATGACCGGGAAGGGTACCGGGGACGTCACCGCCCGTGATTTGGCTGAACTCGTCGTCGGGGCGGTCGAGCAGGTTGCGACCGACCACGGCGTCGACGACGACGCGATCCACATTCAGCCCCGAAGCGGCGCGCCATCATCGGCGACGGAGCTCGTCGACGGCGTGGTGTTCGAAGACGACTCCGCACACGATAGCATGCCTCAAAGTGTTGAGGACGCATCCGTTGCCGTCCTCGAGACGAAACTCGAGTTGCGCCAGGGAGACGTCGACGCGGAGTACGCCATTGGATCTGTCGACGAACTCACGGCCGCACTTGAGGCGGAGGAGGCCGAGCTTCGCGGATACGCCGACACCCTCTCGGCGGCCGGTGTCGACGTGCTGGTCTGTCGAAAGGCGATCGACGACCGCGTCGCCGGGCACCTCGCCGACGCCGGCATCCTAGCGTTCGAGAGCGTGAGCTCGAGCGATGCCGACGACGTGGCCCGCGTCACCGGTGCCTCTCGACTCGGGACGCTCGATGGACTCTCCGCCGACGACCTCGGTCACGCGGAGACGGTGACGGTTGAATCTGCCGGTGACGACGACGACATGGTCTCCGTTCGCGGGGGCGACGCCTCGGAGGCGGTCACTCTCCTGGTGCGCGGCTCGACCGAACACGTCGTCGACGAACTTGAGCGCGCCGTCAACGACGCCGCCGACGTGGTGATTGCGGCGCGTGAGAGCGGGGTTGTCCCCGGTGCTGGTGCCACCGAAATCGCGATCAGCACACACCTGCGTGCCGCCGCAGCGTCTGTCGAAGGGCGAGCACAACTCGCTATCGAGGCGTTCGCCGACGCGGTCGACGCGCTCCCGCGAACGTTGGCGGAGAACACTGGTGCCGATCCGATCGACACGCTCGTCGACCTGCGGGCGACACACGACAGCGAAGGGCGTGCCGGGATCCTTGCCGAGGGTCGAACGGCGACCGTCGGTGACCCGCTTGAGGCCGGCATCGTCGACCCCGCGGCGGTGAAACACGAGGCGGTCGAGTCCGCCACCGAGGCGGCAACGATGGTCCTCCGCATCGACGACGTCATCTCAGCCGAGTAGCGCGACCGCTTCAGTGCTGCCGGCTTACGGACCAGCCGTCGAGACGACCTTTACTACGTCGCCCTCTGAGAGCTCGTGGTCCTCGCCAATCCGGCGGCTCGACCGGGCGTCGACCGCGTGAAGGTACCCGTCGCCGATATCTGTGTGCACCGCGTATGCGAGGTCACGTGGCGTCGAGCCCGCCGGTAACAAGAATGCGTCCGGGAGCATCGTCCCGGACCCATCCGTCCACCGGCTCGCATCTTGGACGGGGTAGACGGTGATCTGTTCGAGCCGGTCGTAGACGGCTGTGTTCAACGCTTTTTGCACGCCCGTCCCGCCGAGCTGAGCCATTATCTCGCGGATCGCATCGAGCCCCGCGCGCTGAGCGCCGGAGACGTCACCGACGACGTCGAAGTCGTCGTCACCGGGATTGTAGACCACGACGCCCGCGTCGGCGGCTCGACGAAGCGCGAGCTCCCTGTCCGCGGTCGATGGCACGACCGGCTTGTCGGTACCCGCACGGAGTCGGTCGAGAGTTGCCTCGGACGCGGCGTCGGCCTTGTTCGCGACCACGACCATCGGTTTCGTTCTGGTACGAATCGCCCGTGCGAGGCGGTCGCGGTCTCCCTCCGTCCACCGCTTTGGATCGTCGGGGTACTCGAGGTCACGCAACACGGCCGCGACGTCGGGCTCGGTGGCACCGACACCGGTCAACATCGCCGTGAGCGCGTCCTCGAGGTCGAACTCGGGCGAGCGCGACTTGCGTTCGACGCTCTCCCAGTTGTCGTCGACGAGTCCCGCGAGCCAGGCGTCGAGTTCCTCGTCGACGAAATCGACGTCTGCAACCGGATCTCGGCTCCCGGGCTCGATCGGCTCTCCTTCGGCGTTTGTCCCGCCGGAGGCGTCGACGACCTGCAACACCACGTCCGCGGCGGTCAATTCGTCGAGGAACTGGTTGCCAAGCCCGCGTCCCTCGTGGGCGCCGGGGACGAGCCCGGCGACGTCGAGAAGCTCAACCGGGACGTACCGGATGCCGTCGTGACAGCGGTCGTTGCCACACCGTTGGTCACGGTCGAGACAGGGGCAGCGTGTACGGACGGCTGCTACGCCGCGGTTCGCGTCGATAGTGGTGAATGGGTAGTTGGCGACGTCGACGTCGGCCATCGTCGCAGCGGTGTAGAACGTCGACTTGCCGGCGTTTGGCTTGCCGGCCAGCGCGACCGTGATCATGTCCGAGTGAGGCGACGGCTCGAAAAGCGCCTTTCGGTCGACCCGCCAGTAGGCCGGGCCCCAGCTGCGTGATTCACACCCGCTGGCGCGCTCCGACGAGCGCCCAGCGGGCGCGAGCCGAGCGCGAGGGCGTCGCGAACGCAGTGAGCGACGCGGCTGGGGAGGTGCCGAGCGCGACCACTGGGAGCGCTCGGCCGGCGAACGGCTCCGCCGTGAGCCGCGAGGTGCGGTGTGGTTGCGGGGCGGTTGTGGGGCGGCGGGGCGGTTGCCGGGCGGTTGCGGGGCGGCCACACTGCGCCCGGCGACTCGTCTCCGACACGAGAATCTCGAGCAGCAGAACGAAGCGGCATCGGGCACTCCGAGAAACGTGATACCGAGTCGAGCCACACACAGCAGACCCACTTCTCCCCTCTCGACGGTCTCAGATCTCACGCTGTCTCCTGTGTGGTCTCAGATCTCACGATCTCCTGCGTAGTTTCAGACCCTACGCCGTCCCGCGTACAGTCTTACTTCCGAGCGACGACGCGGAGGACATCTTCGTCTTCGAGCTCGTGGCCCTTCCCGACCTGCTGTTCGTCGTGCTTCGCGCTCGGCCCGGACACTCGTGCGAACTTGAACCGCTCGTCAAGCTCGCCACCGAGCTTCTCGCAGGCGTCACCGACGGTGGATCCCGCGAACAACACCAGCGGCTCCTCGTAGTCGACCCCGCGACCCGGCTTGTCCATATAAATACGAATGAGCCCAAGCTCCGACCATAGGCGTTCTTTGAGTCCGTCGATCCCGCGCTCCTCCTCGGCGGAGATGAACACGACCGCTTCGGGATCGAGGTCGCGCTCGCGGAGTGCTTCGTTCACCGTCGGGAGGTACTCGCGGTCGATCAGGTCGGCTTTGTTCACCGTCACCATCGACGGCAGATACACCCGATTGTCCATGACGGCGTCGACCAACTCGTCGATTGTGAGGTCGTGTGGAATCGTGACTTGGGCGTTGACGTAGCCGTATTCGCGTAACACCTGTGTCACGGTTGCCTCGTCGAGCGTCACGCCGTCGCCGGTCGTGACCTGAATCCCGTCTTTGTGCGTCTTGCGGATCGTGACGGTCGGCGGATCCGTATCGAGCCGGATGTTCGTCGCGTACAGCTCTTCACGGAGTCGATCGTACTGTTCGATCTCGAACACCGAGAGCACGAAGACGACGAGGTCTGCGGTGCGGACGACAGAGAGCACCTCTTTGCCACCGCCGCGCCCGCCAGCTGCCCCCTCGATCAGCCCTGGTACGTCGAGCATCTGGATGTTGGCACCGCGGTACTGCAACATTCCTGGGTTGACGTTGAGCGTCGTGAACTCGTACGAGCCAACCTCGCTGTCGGCGTTGGTGAGCGCGTTGATGAGCGTCGACTTGCCCACGCTCGGGAAGCCAACGAGTGCGACCGTGGCGTCACCGTGTTTCTCGACGGCGTAGCCGTGGCCGCCGCCGGCCGAGGACTGGTTCTCCAGTTTCTCTTTTTTTTCCGCGAGCTTCGCCTTCAGCCGTCCGACGTGCGCCTCGGTCGCCTTGTTGTAAGGCGTGTTGGCGATCTCCTCGCGGAGGTCCTCGATCTCCTCTTCCAGTCCCATCGTGTCTCACTCGGCCGGTGGAGTCGTTAAAAGTGTCCTTCCGCATCCGCGGACCCCAGAAGTCACCGGACGACCGACAGCCGTGGCCCCGCCTCACGAGTTGTTAGAATGATACTTCGACACGGTTATCCGGTGGTCGGCCGTCGGTCGGAGTGACGAATGCCAGACGCCGCGACGTTCCGCGACAGTACGCAGATCCTCGTCCCCGCTCACGCACTCGACGGGCTCCGCGACGCACTCGAAGCGCGGTGTACCGTGACGATCGTCGAAGACGGCTCGCAGCGTCGGATCGTCGGAAGTCCGACGGAGATCAAAACCGCGAGCGCGTTCTTGACTCGACACGGCGTCTCGGTGGCATAAAAATCGCCCCAATGGCCGGTCGCCCACTGTGTCACCAAGTGAGCGACTGACCGACCTCAGCCGATAACGCCGACGATGAGTTGCCCGACCACAAGCACGAGGAACGCCAATCCGGCGGCGAATGACCCGGCAGCAATACCATGGGCGTTTCCAAGTCCGCGGCCACGGGCACCGAAATACGCCCCAGTGAAGACGAACCCGACGAGAAGCAGTCCGACCATCGCGTAGACGATGGCAAAAAGCGACCCCGAGAGTCCCTCAACGAGGTCGAAGTTGCCGACTGCGAGCACCGCGAGCCCGCCAACGCCTAACGCGAGCACGATGAACGCAACCGACCAGACGGCGGGCGTGCGGGCAAGGTCGCGGAGCGCGTGCGTCACGGCGGTGTAGCGGTCCACGGTGTCGTCCGTGCCCGGCGCGGTGCGCTTGCTGCCAATCCGCGCGACGGCGGCGAACGTCCCGACGACGAGCAGCCCCATCAACACGGTACTCAAGAGGGTGAGCGAAACCATGGTGCTTGTAGTACTATTCAGTTCGCCCGTATGTACAAATAGCCTTCGTGTACGCGGCCGTCGACGGCACGGTGGCGACCCCACGAGTGGGTTCACGATCGACTTTTTGACGGTGATTTTCGGTACATGTCCGGGTCACCGAACGGTGGAGTACAAAAGAGCTAAGTGCGCTTTCACCATCTGACAAAGCAGAGCTGAGAGACGAACATGATAGACCCAATCACCCTACAACAAGGGACCGACTGGCAGGCGCAAGCGGAGGTGTTCGAAGAGATCTTCTTCGTCTTCCTCTCGCTCGGCACCCTCGTCGGCATCGTCGTGGTCTCGTATACGCTGTGGAACGTCTACAAGTACCGCGACGACGGCAGCGAACCCGACGAGGAGTTCGACGCGCCGGTCGTCGGCGAACTTCCGACCGGACAGGGCGGGCCGAAAGCGAAGAAGCTCTTCCTCTCGTTCGGGCTGAGCGCGGTCGTCGTGATCAGTCTCGTGGTGTACGCCTACGGTCTTCTCCTCTACGTCGAGGACGGACCCGACACCGGTGCAGAAGGCGACATCGAGATCACGGTCGAAGGGTACCAGTTCGGCTGGGAGTACATCTACCCCAACGGACACAGCGAAATGACTGAACTCGTCGTCCCGGCCGACCAGCGGATCGACCTGACGGTGACCTCACGAGACGTGTGGCACAACTTCGGCTCCTCAGAGTTACGCATAAAATCGGATGCCATCCCGGGCGAGGAGAGCGAGACATGGTTCTCCGTCAGCTCAGAAGAGGTCGAAGCCCAAGGCGGTGAGGCGACGTACATGGTCGAGTGCTTCGAGCTTTGTGGCTCCGGTCACTCGGCGATGAAAGGACAGATCACCGTCCTCCCGCAAGACGAGTGGGAAGAGTGGTACGCGAATACGGGCGGTGACGCCGCAAGCGAGAACAGTTCGAGCGTCGAAGCGACGACGCTCGACGGCGCCGAGAGCGCGTCAGTGAGCGCCGACCGCGTGGCCCTCGCTGGTGACCGTGCGACCATCGGAGGTGTCCCCGCGTGAGCGAACTGCCGCCAACCACTTCCGTCCGCCGGTGGCTCGTCACAACGAATCACAAGGACATCGGGATCCTTTATTTGATCACGTCGCTGTTCTTCCTGCTGTTTGGCGGCGTGATGGCGCTGCTCATCCGCCTGCAGCTGTGGGACCCGGCAAACCACATCCTCTCGGGGCTCGCGTACAACGAGGCCGTCACCGCTCACGGATTGATCATGGTGTTCTGGTTCCTCTCACCGTTCGCGTTCGCGTTCGCGAACTACTTCGTGCCGCTACAGATCGGCGCCGACGACCTTGCGTTTCCGCGGCTCAACGCGCTTTCGTACTGGATGTACCTCTTCTCGGGCGTGCTGCTCGGGTTCAGCTTCTTCCAAGGTGGAACGCTGAGCGCGGGGTGGACGATGTACGCGCCGCTCAACGTGCCGATGTACACGCCGACGATCGGATCGACAGGTGCGATTTTGGCGCTGTTCATGTTCGTCGTCGGCGTTACTGCCTCAACGGTAAACTTCCTCACGTCGATCCACCACTCGCGTGCCGAAGGGATGGGCATCATGGACATGCCGATGTTCACCTGGTCTATCCTCGCGACCGTCTGGATGATGTTGTTCGCGTTCGCTGCACTGCTCGCGGCGATGATGATTCTCGGCGCTGACCGCGTCCTCGGGAGCGTGTACTTTTCGGCAACCGAGGGCGGCTCGCTGCTGTGGGGTCACCTCTGGTGGTTCTTCGGCCACCCTGAGGTATACATCGTCTTCTTCCCCGCGCTTGGAGTGATGCTTGAGCTCTTTCAGACGTTCTCCGGACGTCGACTCGTCGGCCGGAAGTGGGTTATCATCGCGATCTGTTTGATCGCCGTTCAGTCGTTCCTCGTGTGGATGCACCACATGTTCTTGACGACGATCAATCTCGAAATCAAGACGCTGATGATGGCGACGACAATCGGCATCTCGCTCCCGTTCGACCTGCTGGTGTTCGCGCTCATCTACACGCTAATGAAAGGCCGTATCCAGTTTACCACGCCGTTCCTCTTCGCGTTCGGCGCGCTGTTGTTATTCATCCTCGGTGGCATCACGGGTGTCTTCCTCGGCGCCATCGTGCTTGACTACGAGTTCCGTGGCACCTACTGGGTTGTCGCTCACTTCCACTACGTGATGTTCGGCGGGGCGACGGCGCTCGTCGGCGGGGTCTACTACTGGTTCCCGAAGATGACGGGGAAGATGTACGACGAGTTCCTCGGGAAGGTGCACTTCGTGACGTTCTTCCTCGGCTTCAACGCGGTGTACTTCTCGATGTTCCTCGCGTGGGAGACGCCGCGACGCGTCTTCGAGTACAACCCGGCTTTCCAGCCGATTCACCAGGCGGGGACCATTGGGGCGTTCGTGCTCGGTGGCTCCTTTTTCATCATGTTCTACAACCTCGCCAAGTCGTACGTTTCGGGCGAGGACGCAGGTGAGAACCCGTGGGACTACTCGCGAACGGCTGAGTGGGCAGTGCCGTCGCCGCCGCCGCTTGAGAACTGGCCAAACCGGCCCTCGTACGCGTCTGGCAAGCTCGAGTTCGTGAAAGACTACGTGCCGGACGGTGGACCGGCCGTGCGAGCCGACGAGAACGGCAACGCCGTCACCGACGGCGGTGACTCACACTCGAACCACATCCGCGCGTACCCACACTGGGACAAACACCCGAGCCACGCGAGCATCTGGCCATTTGCGCTCTCGCTGGCGACAGGTATCTTCCTGTTTGGCCTCTCCGGCTTCCGCGAGACGGTCACGTTCACGCTCGGGGAGTCGCTGGCTGCGACCGGGCTCACGGTGACGAACCCGATGTACCCGGTGTTTGCCGTCCTCGGCCTGCTTGCGCTCGTGTACACCGGCGTGAAGTGGGGCCTCGAGGACTTCTATGCGCCGCCGACGGAGTTCGCCGAGCGCTGGCCGTTCAACGGCGTCGAGAAGGTCAAACTCGGGATGTGGTTCTTCCTCGCGTCTGACGTGATCGTCTTCGGGGCGTTCATCTCGGCTGCGGTGTTCATCCGGTTCAACGCCGGGTGGCGAACCTGGCAGCCGCTGACGGAGTCGCTGCCCGGACTGATCAACACGTTCGTGCTACTCACGTCGTCGTTCACGGTTATCTTGGCGCTCGTGGCCGCCCACCGCGGGAGCCGGAAGGGCGTGCTGGCGACGCTCGGGACGACGATCGTGCTCGGCTGTACGTTCCTCGCGATCAAGCTGTGGGAGTGGCACCACGAGATCTTCCACCGCGGTGTAACAATTTCGGCGAATGCACACGGTGACCCGATCCAGGCGTCGATCTACTACGTCACGACCGGCCTTCACGGCATCCACGTCGTCGGTGGGCTGCTCATCGCCGGGTTCCTGTTCTACCGGGCGTACCAGGGGGCGTACCTCGACGACAACCGGCCGATCGAGTACTTCGGCCTCTACTGGCACTTCGTGGACATCGTCTGGGTGTTCCTCTTCCCGCTGTTTTACCTCTTCTGAGGAGACGCGGCCTTTATATTGTGCTTGTGTTCGAATCGTCGGTGCGTTGGTGATCCGTGTGCAACCGTCGGCGTGCAGTGTTCTCGAACCAAATACACAGCTGTCCACTCCGGCTCAAGCCGCTGCGGGCACGGCACCCAGTCGAGTGTTCACGAAACGTTCGTACACATTTCCATCCCACCTCTTGCGGTGGCGCGCGCCTCGCAAGGCCGCCGAAGGCGGGCTTGCGAGCGCGTGCGAGGGATGAACGAGTCGCCCGTGGGCGACGAGTGAATCGGTTGGGGAGGCTGTGGGAGAAAGGAGTGTCCGAGAGTCACACGGTCGTCGGAGTCACACAGTCACCGATACAATCGTACGGAAGCGGTTGGGGAGGGTGTGGCTGGAATGGGTGTCCGTGTGTCGCGGAATCGTGTTCGTTACAGGGCCGCCATCACACACACATATTGGGGAGGGTATGGCGGAACGGAGTATCCGGGAGTCACGCGGTTGTCGGAGTCACACTACATCCGATACTATACGAGAACGCTTCGACGACAAGAACCAACCGTAGTCGAAACGAGACACCCCTATTCGCTGAGGGCGGGCTCGCCGTGCCCCTCGGTTATCAACCGGGATCAATCGTCGCTTTCGGCAGTCCCGGCGGACTCTGCTCCCGCTGCACCCGCACTGGCATCAACGACGTCCGCATCGGTTGGACCCTGGCCGTCGTACGCGGCGACAGCCGCGTCAAGCCGCTGTGGGTCGTCTGCGGCGGGGAGTTGCTCCTCGGCGGTGCGACATGCGGCATCAACACCAAGCCGCTCACACACGAGGTCGGCGGTCGACTCGGCCATCATTCGGTAGGTGGTCAGCTTCCCTCCAACGACACTGACGGCATTCTCAACGCCGTCTGCAGCGTGGTCTAACCGGAAGAACCCGCGTGAAATCCCGCGGCCGCCGCGTTCGTTCTCGTCCGGGGCGTACAGCGGACGAACTCCCCACCACTCGCGGACGACCGGCGCGTCGGCGACCGGCGGGAGCATTGCCGCACACTCGTCGATCGAGGTCTCAACCTCCCAGCGCGCTTGCTCGTAGTCATCGGGATCGTTCACCGGTACGCTTGTCGTCCCGACGACCGCCTCCTCGCCGTGCGGGACGACAATGTCGCCGTCGTCTGGATCCCGGCATCGGTTCAACACCGGCCCGAGGTCGTCGTACGCGAGCGAAACCATCACTCCGCGGGTCGGCTGCATGTCAACCTCGAGTCCGGCCATCGCTGCGACCTCGCCGGCCCACGCGCCGGCCGCGTTGACCACGTACGCCGGGTGAATCGTGTCGTCGACGCTCCCGCCGACGCGAACCGCGGTGATCGACCCGTCTTCGACGGTCACCGACTCAACCGGTGCGTCTGGGTGGACGGTCGCACCGTGTGCCTCGGCATCTAGTGCGTTGGCCGCGACCAGCCGTGACGGAAACACGGCACCGTCCGGCACTCGGAACACGCGTTCGACGTCATCGCTGAGCCCGGGGACGAGTTCGCGGGCCTCGTCAGGTGAGAGCGTTTCAGTCGGGATTCCGACCGACTCACACGCTTCGCGTTTCTCCTCGAAGTAGTCTGTGTCGTCGCCAGCGAGGCTTACGAAGAGACCGCTGGTCTCTTCGAGACACGCCCCGGCGATATCGCGCAGGATCGCACTTTCTTCGATACACTCGGTTGCGCCCGCTGGGTCGCTCTCTGCGTACCGAGCACCGCTGTGCAAGAGTCCGTGTGACCGACCGGAGGTACCACTCGAGAGCCCGTCGCGCTCAACGAGTGTGACATCTAGTCCGCGCATCGCAAGATCACGGGCGGTTCCGGTGCCAGTTGCCCCGCCGCCGATCACGAGTACATCGGGTTCCGTGGGCATATGAGAGGTTGGCCATACTCCGTCAAGTATCTGTCCGTTATCGTCATCATTGCGCGTGCCTGCGCGCCCGCGAGTTCGAGCGAACTTGGGTGCACCGAACCACTGCTACGCGTCGGCCGGCGGCGCCGATTGAAGCTGTCGCGCGACGATAGTGAAGAGCCCGAGTCCGAGTAGGTATAGCCGCCAACCGCGTCCAGCAACCGGGAATCGCCGGTCGATCACTTCGGCCTCGGCGAGGGCCGTCGGGTCGTCTGGCTCGACCGGGTTGTTCACGTGGACGGACGCTCGCGTCCCCGTCACGTCCGTCCCGACCCGCGTCTGCCCAGTCGCCGGGTTGACACGGACGTCCACGAACGTCTGGACGAATCCGTCTGCGAGCGACCACGTCAGCTCACCCTCGAGGGTGGTGAACGCGTCGCGGAGTGGCCAGAACAGGTTCACTCCTTCGAGGTGCGTCCAGTCGAGCGCGACGTGGGCAGTGAGGTGCACGACGAGCGCGACCCCCGCCACGCCGATCCAGCGATCGGCGATACGCGCACGGAGCCAAGAGTGCTCGCGTTGCTGGGTGTCGTAGTAGAGGAGGAGCCCTGCAGCCACCGGCAACACCACCGTGTGCCCGACCGTCCGGTGAGCGCCTGGATAGACCGGCCCGAGGAGCGCGTCTGCCTCCGGTAGCACCACGACGAGAAGGATGGCTCCCAGCGCTCGCCGGTCCGCGGCGTCACCGAGCAGTCCGGCGGCGACGACGAGTGCGAACCCGGCGTGGACGAGCGTGGAAACCACTACCGACCCCTCGTGTTCGTCTCCGTCGGCTCCGCTGGCTCCGACGTCTCTTCGGTCGCCCGTGTCAGCGCGACGTCTCGGTGTCCACCGCCGACTCCCGCAAGCCGGAGTGAGAGCGTGAGCGCTCCGGTGGCAACGACCACAGCCTGCCACCCCGTTTCGACGAGTGCGACCGCACCGGGACGCCAATCCGTAGTACCGGAGACGCCCCCAGTACTCGCGAGCGGCAGGATTCCGGGCGTGTCACCCCCAGTCGACAGTGTCTGCACCACACCCTCCTGTGTGGAGTACAGCAACAGCCCGTCGACGGTGTACCGGACGGACTCGAGCGGGCAGAGGAGGGGGACGCCCGGCTCGTTGAACAGATCCGGAGCGATGCCGGCGACGGACACGCTCGCGAGGGCGACCCACGCGACACGCACACCTCGCCATCCGTAGCGCGCCCGTAGCACCGACCGATCGCGCCACCGCGTGTCGACGAGCAGCACGAGGGTGCCGAAGAGTGGGAGCCAGGCGGACTGCAACGCCGCGGTCGAAGTCCACCCGAGTGCGACACTGACGGCCGACCCGAGGGCAGGCACTACTGCCGCGCCAACGACGAGTGCGACCGTTCGCCGATCGAACGCTCGTCCGAGCAGTGCAGCCGCGAGCAACCCGCCGAGGGCGGCATTCACGAGCGTTGGAACCATGCGAGCACCTACACACACGCCCTGATAAGCGCGTCGTCGAGTCGCGGAGCCGAACCGTTCGGAGGCCCTCACCGAAGATATTCCCCAGTCGGGGTTGAACAAGAGACGATGCGAATCGGACTGGTGTCGGACGTCCACGCGAATCTTCCTGCACTGGAGGCCGTGCTCGACGATATGCCGGCAGTAGACGAAGTCGTGTGCGTCGGCGACGTGGTGGGATACAACCCGTGGCCGGCGGCGTGCGTTGAGCGAATCCGGTCGGCCGCCGCCGCGACCGTCCGCGGCAACCACGATCGGACGGTCGAGACGCCGGAGCGGTATCGAGCCAACCGGATGGCCGAAGCGGGACTTGAACACGCCAAACGCGAACTCTCGGCCGACCAGTTGGCGTGGCTCCAGTCGTTGCCGCGAGCGACCCGGTTCGGCGGCGGCGACTTCCTGCTCGTCCACTCACACCCGGACCCGGCCCACGAGGACGCGTACGTGTATCCGAGCGAGTTCGAGACGCTTGCGCCCGCGATCGAGGCTGTCGAAGCGACCGACGACGGCGACGGTGGCCCCCTCGCAGGCCTCGTACTCGGCCACACGCACGTCCAAGGAGCCCGGTGGGTCGGCGACCGACTGGTTGTCAATCCAGGAAGCGTCGGTCAGCCCCGCGACGGCGACCCGGACGCCGCGTACACGATCCTTGAGACGAGTGAGCCTACGGTCGACCTCCGACGGGTCTCGTACGACGTCGATCGGGTGATCGAGGCCGTCGAGCGTGCCGGGCTTCCGTCGCGGACCGGCGAGCGTCTCACCCGTGGTGAGTGAGTCACATCCGCGGAGCGAGTCACATCCGCCGGGCGAGCCTCACACGATACACTCGTCGCCGGTCAGGGCCACAGCCCTGCGACGAGCAGGAGGTTACGGCCAGCAGCGAACAGCGAGATGATGCCAACGCCTCCACACATCACCATTGCAACCAGTCGGCGGCTACCGCCGGCGAGCGCTACTGGCACCCCAATCACGGCCATCCCGACCAGCTTGGTGAGTACCATCCCACGGAGTGGACCGAGCAGCGTGATGAGCGCCCGCCCGACGGGTGACCCCTCCACGAACTCGCCGGTCGAGATCGCGAGGTACGTCGACCAGATGTCGGCGACGGTGCCGACGAGGAGGAGCGTGACTGCTGCGACGAGACGACGTGACACGTCCCTCCGAACGGGGTGGGTGTGTATAAACGGTATCCACACGTGCCCGCGGCTGGACGGGCGCCGTGCACATCACGCGGGCATTTATACAGGATCGGGCCTATACTACTGACATGACCGATGGAGACACGCGGTACGAGATCGCGGTCGTTGGGGGCGGGCCGGCGGGGCTAACGACGGCGCTGTATGGGGCCCGGCTGGGACACGAGACCGTGCTCATCGACCGTGGCGGCGGTCGCGCGGCGATGATGGCCGATACCCACAACGTGATCGGTGTCACTGAGGACGTATCGGGGAACGAACTCCTCGCGACGGGTCGCGAGCAGGTCACGTCCTACGGCGGCACGTTTGAGCGCGGCTTCGTTGAGTCGATCAAGCGCGACGATGAGGGGCGATTCCACCTCGACACCGGCGACGAGACGCCGATCGTCGCCGACCGCGTCGTGCTCGCGACGGGATTCTCAGACGAGCGGCCGGACCCGCCGCTGCCGCGCAACGCGAAGGGACTCCACTGGTGTCTCCACTGTGATGCGTACATGTTCGTCGACGAGCCGGTGTACGTGATGGGCCACGGCGAGGCGGCCGCACACGTCGCGATGATCATGCTCAACATCACGGACGAGGTCGACCTGCTCACCCGCGGTGCGGAGCCGACGTGGAGCGACGAGACGGCTGCACAACTCGAGGCGCACCCAGTCGACGTGGTTCACGCGGACGTCGCGGGGATCGAAAACGACCCAGACACGGGGTGGTTAGCGGCGATGGAATTCGACGATGGCACGCGACGAGAGTATCGCGGTGGCTTCCCGATGTACGGTTCCGACTACAATACCGCACTCGCGGAGTCGCTCGGCTGTGCGCTGACCGACGACGGCCAGGTCGACGTCGACGATCACGGTCGCACGAGCATTGATGGCGTGTACGCGGTCGGCGACGTCACGCCTGGACACAACCAGGTTCCGGTGGCGATGGGTCAGGGTGCAAAGGCCGGTATCGCACTCCACAAAGACCTCCGTACGTTCCCCCGGTCGACGGAGGCGATCGCCAGAGACGGCCCCGTCGACGACTCCGAGGTGCCCGCCATCTCGCCCACGTTGGTGGAAACCGCAGTCGCTCACGAGGGGCACGCCGGTGGCCCGCGTGACATGCCGACGACAGAGGCCGCCGCAGACGACGACTGACGGGCGTATCTTCAGCCACCGTACACCTACCCTCAATGCCGTCACCCTGTATCAACGTCTGTGCGGTCGAAGACGAACGATGTACCGCCTGTGGTCGAACACTCGCGGAGATAGCCTCTTGGGGAACCATGACCCCGGCCGAACAGCGCGCCTGGATGGATGATCACGCGGCGGCTGGCAACGAGACTGCCAACCACGAGACGATGGATGCCGAGGCCACCAACGACGAGGCGCCGTAAACCACTCATCGGCTCCCGTGGCAGTACCGCGATCGTTGTGGCGAACGCATACGTTCAGTTAGGCTGACACTTAAGTCGTGACTCGGCGTAGCCTCGGGGTAGATGTCGCCCGATGCCGACGACGACTCGCGATGGTTCATTACGGATCAACAGACCCTCTTTGAGAAACTAGAGACGAACGTCACCGGTCTCACGGACGCAGCAGCGACTCAGCGGCTCGAGACCGTCGGACCGAATCGGCTTCCACGACCGACTGTGGTCGGCGTGTCACAGATCGCTGCCCGGCAGTTCACGAATCCACTCATCTACGTGCTCGCCGCCGCAGCGGTGGTCTCTGTGGCTATCGGTGCGGAGACAGACGCCCTGTTCATCGCGGCGGTGCTGCTCGTCAACGCGGTCGTCGGTGGACTCCAAGAGTGGCGCGCAGAGCAAAGTAGTCGCGCACTGCAGGATCTCATCCGGACACGGGCCACGGTCTCGCGTGATGGAGCCCTCCGGGATATCGACGCCGAGGAACTCGTTCCAGGCGACATCGTCGTCGTCAATGCGGGTAGTCGCGTTCCTGCGGACGTACGACTAATCGAGACGCGAAACGTTGCGGTCGATGAGTCAGCGCTCACCGGCGAATCAGCGCCAGCCGGCAAAGACGCCGCGTGGGAGCCGACTGACGATACTGTTTCGCTCGGCGATCGGGACAACATGGCACACGCGGGTACGGTCGTTACGAGAGGCCGTGGCCGTGGCGTCGTCGTAGAGACGGGCGGGGACACCGTGATTGGTCGGCTAGCCGAAGACGTCACCGCCGTTGAGGGTGGTGCCCCACCGCTCGTGATGCGTGTCGAACGGTTCACCCGTGTCGTCGGTGTGGTGGTGCTCGTTGCCGCGGCGATCACGGCGGTACTCGGCGTCGCCGTCCACGGGTACAGTGTCGTCGAGATGTTTCTCTTCGCGGTCGCACTCGCGGTGTCGGCCATTCCCGAAGGGCTCCCCGTGGGGATCACCGTCGCACTGGGTGTCGCGAGCCGACGAATGGCTGCCGTCGGCGTCGTGGTTCGCCGTCTAGTCGCCGTCGAGGGCCTCGGAAGCTGCACGATGATCGCCTCGGACAAGACCGGCACGCTCACCGCTAATGAGTTGACTGTGACGCGAATCCGTCTCCCGGACGGGTCCACTTACGAGGTCACCGGCGAGGGGTACGAGCCGACCGGGACCGTCCTCAACGACGGGTCCACGCCGAGTGACGACGCCGAAGCGGCGCTCACACGGCTCGCTCGTGCCGGCGTGCTGTGTAACGACGGCACACTCACACGACGTGGAGACGACTGGAACTGGCGTGGTGACCCGGTGGATGTTGCGCTGCTCACCTTCGGGCGAAAGCTCGGTCACTCACGAGCGTCGGCGCTCGAAGCGTGGCCACAGGTCGATCAA
The DNA here is from genome assembly GCF_059623105.1 of Halorubrum orientale. Lineage (NCBI taxonomy): Archaea > Methanobacteriati > Methanobacteriota > Halobacteria > Halobacteriales > Haloferacaceae > Halorubrum > Halorubrum orientale. Next base: position 282,090 of record NZ_JBSPSR010000007.1, read on the forward strand.
ATTCCCTTCGAGTCGGCACAGCGATACGCGGCGTCGATTCACCAGGTCGACGGGGACAGAAGAGTGGTGGTCAAGGGCGCACCCGAGCGCGTCCTCGAGATGTGTACAGACGCGGCCGGGGGAAGCCTCGACCGCGACTCACTTAAGCGACAGGCAGGAGCGCTCGCCAGAGAGGGCTATCGAGTGCTCGCCGTGGCGGTCGGGACCCACACCGAGCCAGGAAGAGATGCCCCAGCCGCCGAGCCCGAAGGCCTGACACTTCTTGGATTCCTCGGCCTGATCGACCCACTTCGCGAGGGTGTACCCGCGGCGGTTGCGGCCGCACAGCGGGCGGGAATCGACGTACGGATCGTCACCGGTGATCACCCAGAAACCGCCCTCGCTATCGCCCGCGAGCTCGGACTCGCAGACACACCGGACGAGGTGGTAACCGGCGCCGATCTCGCCGATGCCACGCCGGCGACGATTGCGAAGCTGATCGAGACGACGCGTGTGTTCGCACGGGTCTCGCCTGGTCAGAAGCTCCAGATCGTCGAGGCGGCCCGCGAGAGCGGCCACTACGTGGCGGTCACCGGCGACGGGGTGAACGACGCGCCCGCGCTCCAGCAGGCGAACATCGGCATCGCGATGGGCATCATGGGAACTGACGTCGCGCGCGACGCGGCGGACTTGGTGCTCAGCGACGACAACTTCGCGACGATCGTTGCCGGGATCGAACAGGGTCGGATCGCCTACGATAACGTTCGTAAAGTGGTGTATCTGCTCATCTCGACTGGGGCTGGAGAGGTCACGCTCGTCGTTGCGAGTCTGGCTGCTGGGCTGCCGCTTCCGCTCTTGCCTGCACAAATACTTTGGTTGAACCTCGTCACGAACGGGATACAGGACGTTGCGCTGGCGTTCGAGCCGAAAGAGGGAGACGTCTTGGCCCGCGGCCCGCGCGCGCCCGACGAGCGAATCGCGAACCGGCTGATGATCGAACGGACGCTCGTCGCGGCGGTCGTCATCGGGGGCGTCGGCTTCGCGACGTTCGTCTGGCTGCTAGAGCGAGGCGTTGCCGTTGAGGCGGCGCGAAACCAGCTCCTCTCGTTGATCGTCCTCTTCGAGATAGTCAATATCGGGAACGCGCGGTCAGAGACGAAGTCGATCCTCGCGCTCTCCCCGCTACGGAGCCCGATCCTCTTGGCTGGAACGCTCGCGGCCTTTGTGATCCATCTCGGAGCGACGTACACGCCCATCGGACAGGCCGTTCTCGCGACAGCACCTATCGAGCCAATCCGGTGGGTGGCACTCGGTGGACTCGCCTTGACGATCGCGGTCGCCTTAGAGGTACACACGCGGAGCTGGCGGCGACGCCACTCGGGTGACCGAGATGATCGGTGATCCGAGGTTCGAGCGACAAGATCCTCCTCTGGCTTGCGGTGGCGCGCGCCTCATGAGTCGCCGAAGGCGTGCTCACGAGCGCGTGCGAGGGATGAGCGAGTCGCCCGTGGGCGACGAGCGAATCGGTTGGGGAGGGTGTGGCGGGAAGTAGTGTCCGGGTGTCGTGAAATCGTCTTGGTCACGTAGCCATCACCGACATATGGAATCGGTTGGGGAGGGTGTGGCGGGAAGCGGCGTCTGTGTGTCGCGCGGTCGTATTGTACACAGACTCACAGTCGCCGAACGGGAGCAAACCATACGACCCGTAGTGTCCCTCAAGCTGGTTAATCACTACATTCCCGTCACCGAGCGTGGACACACGAGTCCGATACGCACGGCCACACCGCCGTCCGCCGCACACAGATTCGTGTCCGCTCAACAACCCGTTTACTGAGCAGTCCATCCTCCGTCGACGGGGATGTTTACGCCCGTGACGTACGAGGCTGCATCGGAGGCCAGAAACAGCGCAATACCGGCGATCTCGTCGGGTTGGGCCACCCGTCCCATCGGGGTTGAGCCTCGCACGTACTCGTAGAACTCGTCTGCTTCGAACGCCTCGGCGGTCATCGGTGTCTCGACGAACCCGGGACAGATGCTGTTGACGCGAATGCCCTCCTCGGCGTAATTGACGGCGATAGACCGTGTAAGGTTGGCTACGCCGGCTTTGGCGGCCGCGTAGGCGGTCGCGTTCGGGCCCGCGACGAGACCGTATATCGAGCCGATGTTGATCACACACCCCCCAGTCTCTTTCAGGTGCGGGAGCGCGGCGCGGGTGCCGTACATCGTTCCAGTGAGGTTGACGTCGAGTACGTCGTGCCAGTCGTCGAGATCCATCTCTTCGACGCTGCCGGTGCGACCGATCCCCGCGTTGTTGACGACGACGTCGAGACGCCCGTACTCTTTGACCGTGGCCTCGACGAGCGCGGTCACCTGATCGTACGCCGAGACGTCACACCGGACGAACTCACAGTCCAACGCTGCGGCGGTCTCGTGGCCGCTCTCAGGCGACCGATTGGCGATCACCACCGTTGCGCCGTGGTCGAGATACGTCTCGGCTATCGCCCTCCCGATACCCGTTGATCCGCCGGTGACGATGGCGACGCGTCCGTCGAGCATACTGAAATTTCATTTTTATCGACACATAATCCGTCGGGATCGCCTCAGGTCGTGAGAACAAGTGGGGATCGGGTACGCAAGCGCTAGACAGAACGAATGCCGAAGAGCGCAGGCGGGTCCTCCTCAACAGCCCACAGGTGGTGGTCGTGTCACGTGGATGGCTACGCTCTCGCCGGTCGCTTCGATGACGATCGAATCGCCCGGCTCGACCGCCGAAAACGACTCCATCTCACTATCCCCTACGCCGAGGTGGTCGACAGTGCGGTGACTCCCGTTTGCGGTGAGGTCAACGGTCAGTGGCTGGTCGCCTGGGACGCGGTTCCGCACGGTAACACGTACTGAGCCGTTGTGACAGTCCCGGTCGATGCCGAGGTACGCCTCGTCGTCGGTGACGACCTCGCCGGTGGCGGTTCGCTCAAGCGAGGCGGAGCTGATGCCGGCCGTCGGAACGATAATCGATGCAACCACCAGTACCCCAGCAACGAGGAGGGCGTATCTGGCTGCGGTCATTCGCGTGTCACCTCCGGCGGTGGCCCGTTCTCGCCGAGTTTCATGCGTCGCGTGTCGTACACGAAGACGAGTGAGGAGACGCCGAGTGAGGCGACGAACAACAGGCTCCACCGCAGGTCGCCGACCACGGACAGCGGCGGCACGTCGATACCCACCATCGCGAGCAGGACCGCGTGGATAGCCGAGAGGCCGAGGAAGTATACGCCCCACGGGACGCTCCGCCGGCCGACAACTTCGGCGTACACGTCAATCGACTCGAGTGCAGTCGTGGGCTCAACCCGCCCAGCACGTTTGTCGAACTCGACGAGCCCGAGATCGTGAAGCTTCGGGAGGTGACGCTGTTGGAGCGCCGAGTAGGCGTACTTGCGCTCGTCGGAGGTGACCTCGTGACGTGACTTCCCGCGCTCCCAGGCGGCGATCTGCTCGGCCAACTCACCGAACTCGACCCGGTCGTCAACCTGTTTCAGATAGTGGATGGCGTAGCGTCGTCGCCGATTCGCGAGAACGTCGTACACCGCATCCATCGGCGGCGTCTCCACCGCTCCCCCGATCGACTCCCGCTTGTGAGTCATACATCGTGTGGATCGCCACAGGTGGGATTTGTAATGGACATCCTATAGGATGAAAATCATGTAGTATGCAGTTACTAGAATACTGTTGTGTGGTAACTAGCCGGCTCACGCTCGGTCTCACCGGCAGAGTGCCGATTGCGGGGTCCTGTCAGGTGGTAGCGGGCTGTTTGGCGGTGACTACGGATTACTCGGTGTCGACGATGGCCTCCAAGACGATCACTCGGTCGCCGAGAACAAATTCTCCGTCCCCGAGCGATCACTCTCGCTGCGGAATACGATACCAATATCGGCCGAGGGGTGAGATACGCGCCGCAGAGAGACCTGGTGACCCGAGCGGTGAGAGCTGGAGTCGGGCGGAGGCGGCGTGACATACGAGGTTGAACACAAATGCAACGACGCAAATTCGTGGTCGGTATGGGATCGCTCGCCGCCGGTGCAAGTGCGGTGATGGGCACTGGTGCAATATCGGAGTCGACGATGGAACGCGGCGTCTCTGGTCGGTTCGCGAACGACCAGTACGCGTACATCTCGATCGAACCGTGCCCGAACAACGGTGAACACGTCAGCTACGACTCGTCTTCGGGACAGATGTACTTGGACTTCGGCAACACGAGCCGTGGCAACGGGCTCAACCCCGATTCGGTGAACTGGTTCGACGGGGTCTTCCGAGTGAAAAACCGGAACCCAGGTAAAGAGAAGTTCACGTACTCGGTCTGGGTCGACAACCCCAACCCCAATCTGAAGTTCTACGACCGCGGCAAGGAGGGTTCACCGATACAGAACAAGGGGAATGCGGTTGACATGAGCCGTAGTCACGGAGATGATAACTATCCGGCGACCCGTGGAATCGGGGTCAAGATCAATCTCGAGGGTATGAACCCGAATACTGATTCAATCTCGGATCTGTTCAACGGGTACGACGACTTCGTGATTCACGTGGAGAAAAGGAATACCCAGGGAGGCGGCAATGGTGGCCACGGCGGCGGCAATGGTGGCCACGGCGGCGGCAATGGTGGCCACGGCGGCGGCAACGACTAATCCACTCCCCTGACGAGACCCCCCCCCACGCTCGTCTCCCCCGTTGTCGGTCGGCTGCGGGTAGTCTGCGCGTACTTACACCGCGCGTCTTCGAGCGCCCACGTGATGACACTCAAGCGGGCGCTCTCGCGCGTCGTGACTATTGCCATCGTCGTCGCATTCCTCGGACTCCTCCTCAGCGCGTGGCTCGGTCAGCCGGTAGTGCTTGGATACGTGACAACAGAAAGTATGGCCCCGACGCTCGCACCGAACGACGGCTTTGTCGCGGTCCCGGCAGCCGTCTCGGGTCCGGTGACGACTGGCGACGTGATCACCTTTCGCGCCGAAGTGCTTCACGGCGGGGAGCTCACGACGCATCGGGTCGTCGGCACGACCGAACAGGGCTACATCACCAAAGGCGACAACAACCCGATCACCGACCAGTCTGGCTCGGCTGAGCCGCCGGTCCGCGACGCACAGATTGTCGCGACGGCCCTGCAGGTCGGTGGGTGGGTCGTCCCGATCCCCGGACTCGGGCACCTCGTCACAGGGAGCCAGTCGGTGCTCGAGACGACACAGTATCGCCTCGCTGGACTCGTCGGATCGCGATTCCTCCTTGGTACACAGGGGCTCGCCACGCTCGCGTCCCTCCTCTTGTTCGGTGTGTACGCCGTAGACGTGTGGAATGAATCGACGACGAACGAGAAGTCGCGCACACGCACACGACGTCGCGATGATGGGTCGAATCCACGAGTCCTTGTCGGTGTCTTGATGCTGCTTCTTGTCGCGGCGACGACCGCCGGGATGGTCGGCCCCGCAACCACCCACGAGTTCCAGACGGTCCAACTCGAGACCGAATCGGCGACCCTCCACGTCTCCAACAGCGCGTCTATTCCGATGGCCGTGTATCTCGAGCCGAAGAGCGAACAGATTTCAGCGACCCCAACGCGGCTTACCATTCCACCGCGTTCGACCGAGCAGGTGGCCGTGACTGTCCGTCCACCGGACGAGGCGGATGATCGTAGACGGTACCTCGGAGAGCACCGATACACCGCAATCCTCCCGCGTCCCGTCCTCGATGCACTCTACGGGATACATCCACTCGCTCCGGTCCTCGCGATCGACGGGCTCGTTGGGGGCGCGTTCTACGCGCTTGGGATCTGGCTCATCGGACAGGGTCGCGTCCGGGACCGTGTCCGTGAACGGAGCGTCTCGCTGTTGGGTCGCTCTCGCCGACGCTCCACCGAGGATTAATCAGCTCGGTCACCGACGAGTAGACAGCTCCTTCTGCTGGTAGCAGCGCTATAACAAATTCCACGAGTCGTGAGGTGTCGCCCACGATGTCCAATTGGCTGCTTCGGCTTCGCGCGCTTCTTCACGGACAGTTCACGGTCGCTATCGCCGTCTGTCTCCTCCTCGCGCTGGCAGGCGGGTGGACGACGTACGCAACCCATACCGGCCCTGAGGTGACGACCGAGCAGCGAACCGTCACCGACTGGGAGACCACCGGCCAGTTCACACACGCGGCGACGGTGACGGAGCCGAACGACGTCTACCCCGTCGACACCACGCTCTCGAATCGGTCGATCTATCTGACGGAGATCGCACCAGAATTCACCGGTGCATACGTGTTCAGCTACGGCGTCGGTGACACGCGAGGGCTCGCCGGGTCGGGTACGTTGAACGGGACAGTATCACTCGAGTTCGTCTTACAGAGCACTGAGGAGCGCCGAGACACGACGACGGTCATCTGGCAGACCAGTCAACCGCTCACGGCGACCGCGGCCGAGTCACTCGAACCGGGTGAATCGGTACGCGTTCCCTTCGCACTCGATATGAACGAGACGGTGACTCGGTCGACAGCAATAAATGAACAGCTTGGGAACCCACCGGGACAACCCGAGGGGATCGTACGAGCAACGGTCGGCGTAACGGGCACGGTCAACGGCGAGAAGGTCGAGGAGACGACGACGCACACGCTCCCGGTCGCGTTCGATAGCGGGACGTACCGACCGACCTCGGTTGGAACGCTCCGTGAGGAGTACAACACGACACAGATGGTCACGGTCGAGCAGCCGCCGCCATCACTGCCCCAGCGAGCCGGGGGTGTGACGCTTCTTGTGGTCCCGCTTGTCGGACTCGCTGGGCTCGTAATTGCGCGCCAGCAGGAGTTCCTGCGGCTCTCTGCGGCCGAACAGGAGCGACTCGCATACGAGGAAGACCGCCGCGACTTCGACGAGTGGATCTCGCCGATTCGGCTGCCGGAGACCGCATTCGACCTACCGCGTGCTGAGGCGACGTCGCTCGGTGCCCTCGTCGACTTCGCTATCGACACCGACAACAGCGTTGTCGACGACCCAGATGATCCGGCGTACTACGTCGTTCACGATGGCTACCTCTACACGTACCACCCACCGCAGTTCGGCGACGAGCAGACAGCGGGCGAGTCGGCGGCCGACGAGCTGTCGGCCGACGCACAAGAAGCACCGAACGCCGACTCGGTGTCCGACGAGGACCCGCTGAACGGGCCGGCGCCGCCCACCGATCAGGATACCTCGGGTGGTCCGTCACCACCAGCAGACGACGACTGAGCAGCCCGGCAGACGTGCGCAAAAAACGCACAGCGTATCCTTCATCGCTGCGGTGGCGCGCGCCTCGTGAGTCGCCGAAGGCGTACTCACGAGCGCGTGCGAGGGATGAGCGAGGGAGCGAAGCGACCGAGCGAATCGGCTGGGGAGGGTGTGGCTAATTGGTGTCCGGGTGTCGCGCGGTCGTGTTGGTCGCACTACTACCGCCACATTCGTATTGGGGTGGATGTGGCTGATTGGTGTCCGTGTGTCGCGCGGTCGTCTCGGTCACGTAGCCACCACATGTATGGAATCGGCTGGGGTGAGTGTAGCGTGAAGAAGCGCCCGGGTGTCGTGTGGTCGTGTTCGTCACAGCGTCACAACGAGCCGAACGCCACAACGAGTCGACCATCACACATCTACCTGTACTCAACCGCCGCCATCACCCCCCGACTGATAGTGAGTACTGCGAATAGTTCATCGACGGCGTCGAAAGACGGCGGGTCGGTGGCTCTCACCACCGACGGGAGTCGTCGTGGCGGTAAAGACTCGCAGTAATCACTATGAAGCCGTGGGCTCTCTCCTCTATTTGTGTAAGCCACCACACGGCACAGATGCTGCGGAGAAAGGTTAACGCCCTCCGAAGCATATCTCCCGGTATGGACCTGTCGGGGATCCGTCGGCATACCCCCGCGTCTGCCGCGGCGCGCCGTGAGGCAGCCGTGCTCGCCCCGGTCGTCGCGCGCGACGGTAAGGCCCACCTGCTGTTTACCAAGCGGGCCGCACACCTCGGGCGCCACCCTGGACAGATGAGTTTCCCCGGTGGCGGACGCGAACCGTCGGACGCCTCGCTGAGCGACACGGCGTTGCGCGAGGCCCACGAAGAGATCGGCCTCAGACCCACGGAAGTCGACGTCCTCGGCCGCATCGACGACGTGACAACGACCAGCGACTACGCGGTAAGACCGTTCGTCGGCGTCGCACCTGACCGTGAGTACGTCCCCGATGAGTCTGAGGTGGCGGAGGTGGTAGTGCTCCCGGTCGACGCGTTCACCGACCCGACGAACTACGAGTCAGAGCGCAGGGTCGGTCGTGACGGGGACCCACACCGACTCCACTTCTTCCACGTCGAGGGCTACCTCGTCTGGGGGGCTACCGGCGGTATCGTGGTGCAGCTACTTGAGCGGACGACCAACTGGCAGGCACCGCCGACTCCCGATCGAGTCGTCGGTCCCGACGCCGACCTCCCGACCTGAGCGACGACACGACGGAACCGACCCACTCGCGACGGCCGAGTGCGAACGGCTGGATTCAAGTCCGCGGCCGGGGAAACGGCGCGTATGCAACCAGGCGATCGCGTTCGCGCCGAGCGCGGCGACGTCACGAACGAGGGGGTGATGCTGCCGTCGACGACAGACGAGCACCTCGTGCTCAAGCTCGAGGGCGGGTACAACGTCGGTATCGATCGCACGGCAGCGACGACCGAAGTCATCGAGTCGGGCGCGCGCGCCGTCGACGACGGCGCTGGAGCGACCGAATCGAGTGAGATCACGTTCGACGACGACCTCCCCACGGTGGCGCTCATCTCCACCGGTGGCACGATCGCCTCGACGGTCGACTACCGAACGGGGGCCGTCACGGCTCGGTTTGACGCCGAAGACGTCCTGCGGGCCGTCCCGGAGCTCGCCGGGCGAGCGAACTACCGCGGCCGCGTCGTCGCCAATATTCTCTCTGAGAACATGGAGCCGGCGATCTGGCGCGACCTCGCACAGGCCGTCTCCGAGGAGGTGGAAGACGGTGCCGACGGCGTCGTCGTGATGCACGGGACCGACACGATGCAGTACTCGGCGTCTGCGCTCTCGTTCGTGCTCGACGTGCCGGTGCCGGTCGTCTTCACCGGGAGCCAGCGCTCTGCAGATCGTCCCTCCTCTGATAACGTGATGAACGCGGTGTGTGCCGTCGAGGCCGCGAAGGCCGACCACGCGGAAACGCTCGTGTGCATGCACGCGACGCCGAACGACGACCGCTGTGCGCTCCACCGTGGAACCCGCGTCAGAAAGAATCACACCTCCAGACGCGACGCCTTCGAGACTGTCGGTGCGAAGCCGCTCGGGACGGTGGACTACGAGTCGGCAGTCGAAGCCGGCACCGACGGGGCGGTCGCGACCGAGGCGATCGAGTGGAACCGCGAACCGACGCGACGGGACGCCGACGCGGATCCGACACTCGCGGCCGAGCTCGCTTCCGACGTCGAACTCGTTCGGTTCACACCTGGGATGGACCCGGACGCGTGGTCGTACCTCGACGGCACGGACGGCGTCGTCGTTGCGGGTACTGGGCTCGGCCACGTCCACACCGACCTGATCCCGCGTCTTGAGTCGCTCGTCGCGGATGGCACGACCGTCGTGATGACGAGTCAGTGTCTCGCGGGGCGGGTCTGTGACCGGGTGTACGAGACCGGTCGTGACCTCCTCAATGCTGGCGTCGTCGAAGCCGGCGACACCCTCCCTGGGACCGCCACGGTGAAACTCATGTGGGCGCTCGCAAACACCGACGACCCGGCGGCCGCGATGCGCCGCGACATCGCCGGCGAACTCACGGCTGAATCTCGTCCCTGGCGGTGAGGACCGCCGAGGTTCGTCCCTGGCGGTGAGGACCGCCGAGGTTCGTCTCTGGCGGTGAGGATTACAAAAAAGCGTCCCTGACAGCAAACCCGCAATCACGGCTCCGATAGGCTCAAGATGGGGACGCTCGTAAAAATTGGAGAGAACACGCGATGAGCCGAGAACAGATCACTCCTCGTGACGACGCGGGCAACTTTCTCGCCCGGATGGCCATTGAGGCGCCCTCTGCACTGGTCGTCGCCGAGGCCGAGACGGGCACCGTCGTGGCAGTCAACGAGGCGGCGACGAGTTTGTTCGCGCGGAGTCGGTCGTCGCTCATCGGCGCCCACCAGACGGAGCTGCACCCACCGGCAGAAGAGTCGCGGTCCCGAACGGGCTTCGATGCGGTTCCGACGGATCACCAACAGCGGGTGTATGCGGACGAAGAGGAGGCGGTTCGGATCCTGCGTGGCGACGGTGAGGTCGTCCCAGTCGACGTCTGGTCGACGACGGTCACCCACCGCGAGACGGCATATGTCGTTGGCGTATTCCAGGATGCGACCGATCGCCTCGAACGGCAAGAGCGGCTCGAACGACAGGCCGCCGCGATGGACATCTCGCCGTCGGGGATCGCGCTGTTGAACGAGGAGGGTGTCTACACCTACCTCAACGAAGCGCACGTCACGATGTTCGGGTACGACGACGCCGAGGAACTCCTCGGCGGCAGCTGGAAGCAGTTCTACGACGACACGGTCGCCGAACACATCGAAGCCGAGGTGTTTCCGGTCCTCGAGGCCGAAGGAACGTGGGACGGCGAACTCGTCGGCCGGCGGAAAGACGGCTCACCGCTCACCCAGCGGGTCGCGCTCGGCGTGCTCCCCGACGGCGGGCTCGCCTGCGTCAACATCGACCTGACCGAACGAGAACGAACCCGCGAGCGAATCGAAGAGACCCGGGCGCTCGTCGAGACAGTGATGACTGCTGAGGACCGCGAGTCGGTCATCGTGTCTGTCATCGACGCCATCTCTGCAATCGTCGACAGACCACTCGCGGGCTACTGGGCACACGACACATCGGCTGAGGCGCTGGTTCCCGTCCAGGTGTCGACACAGGGGACCGACATCGTCGAGACGGTGCCCAGCTTCGAGCCCGGCGCATCGGTCGCCTGGGAGGCGTTCGAGCGCGGGGAGCCGCGGTACTGTGCCGAACTTCAAGCCGAATCGACCGTCCACAACCCGGACACCCCGATCGGCTCGGAGTTCATCGTCCCGATCGGCGACGATGGGGTGCTGATCGTGGGATCGCCGTCGCCGGACGACGTGCCGGCCGAGGACCGCGAGTTGATCGTCATTATCGCCAGGCACCTCCAGACGGCACTCACGCTGGCCAATCGCCGTCGTCGGCTTCGAGACGCCCGTGAGCGGATCGCAGCCGAACGGAACCAGCTTAAGAAGGTCATCGACACCGTTCCACAGCTGATATTCGCGAAGAACCCCGACGGCGAGTTCATCCTCGCGAACGAGGCCGTAGCGGACGCGTACGGCGCGACCGTCGACGACCTCATCGGATCGACTGATGCCGACTACGCGTCCGATCCCGAGGAGGTCGACGCGTTCACCGCTGACGACCGGCGGGTCCTCGATACGGGTGAGTCGCTGCATCGGACCGAAGAGACGCTCACCGACGCCGCGGGGAACGAGCGGATCCTCGAAACGTGGAAAATCCCATTCTCGCCGGTCGACAGCGACGACGAGGCAGTGCTCGGTGTTGCAAACGATATCACAGAGCTCAGCGACGTGCAGGCGGAACTGAAACGCCAGCGCCAGCTCACGAACCTCTATACGGTGAGCAACCGCGTGCTACAGGCGTCGACCCCGTCGGACGCATTTGAGGCGTGTGTCGCCGCGGTCGCAGATGTCGTGTCGAACGACCGAGTCGCGATCTACGCGCGCGACGAGGACGACGGCGCGCTCGTCAGGCGGGCGGTTGCCGATGCATCGACCGCCGGTGGGTTTCCGGCTCGTATCGAGCCCGGACAGAGTGATGCGTGGCGCGCATTTGGCAGCGACGAGCCGCGATGGATCGACAGCGACCGCTTTGGTACGCACCCTCACGAGTTGGGTGCAGACAGCCTCCTTGCCGTTTCATTCGACGACACGGGCGTGCTCGCCGTCTCGGTCGACGACCGTGACCCGGAACTCGAGTCGTTCATCGGTGCCGTCGCGAGGCAGGTGACCGCAGCACTCACGCAACTCCGCCAACAACGGTCGATTCAGAGCCTCTCTGACGACATTACGGAGAGCAGAGAGCGTGCGGCACAGTACCGTGCTCTCTGGGAGGCGGTCGCCGAGGCTGTGGAGTCGATTGCCGATGCGCGGACGAGAGACGCCGTGTACGACGCCGTGTTAGCCTTCAGTGAGGAGCTTGCTTCCTACGCGGTCGTCGGCACCTACGACTCTGTCACCGACCGTATCGATCCGACCGCGGTGTCGGCGGCCGGTGGCCCCGGAAAGCTGTACGACCGCGACGAGCGCTTCCCGGCCGTGGTCGCTGGTGCGACCGACACGACCCAACACGTCTCGGACAACGCTCCGGACGAGCACGGTGCGTGGGCCACACAGCTGTTGTACTTCGGCTACCGGTCGTCGATTGCGGTCCCGCTGAGCCACCGTGGGACGGTCCACGGAGTCGTTGAGCTCGCGAGCCCGCGAGCCGATACGTTTGGTACTGACTGCCGGCAGGCAGTCGAGGCGATTGGAACGGCCGCAGGCGCACGACTATCGACACTCGAGACGGGTGGACAGCGCGATGAGGCAGTGACGTTCGATATCGAGTGCCGTGACCCGCCGATCTTCTTTCCGGACCTGCCGCGTGAGGGCTCGGTGGTGGCGGATCAGACGGCGGTTGCCGGTGACGCATCGTTGTTGTTGAAAGGACACACCAATGGGTACACCACGTCTACCATCCGTTCGTATGTCGCTCGGACCCCAGGACTCGAACTCGAATCGATAACGAAGACGGGGACCGACACACACGACATCGAGCTCCGAGCCGTCGACACGCCACAGACAGACGTCAGAGCGCTGTTGGACGCCCTCGACCGTAACGAGACGCGACTCGTCGGTATCAGGGCCCGACCAGATGCGACGGTCTGTGGCTTCCATACACGCGACCCGACACGAATCGCTGCGGTTCGCACTCAGCTCGAAGCCCGCAGTGGCGCGTGCTCGCTCGTCGCGAAGCGCCAGGTGTCCGTGGAGGGAGGGCAATCGGCCGGTCGAGACGCCGATGCTGATCTTACCGACCGCCAGCACGAGATCCTCGAATCCGCGCTCCGACAAGGATACTACGACGACCCTCGCGCGACGAGCGGCTCCGACCTCGCCGACCGCTTCGACGTCTCCTCTTCGACGCTTCACCAGCACCTTCGGGCGGCAGAGTCGAAGGTTATCCGCGAGTTCTTCGACGAGTGAGTCGCGGACAGTGCCGAATATGTGGGGTATTGGGTTTATCGACCACATATCTCTGTGGGTGGTGATATGTACGTGTACGCTGTGGTACTGGGTATGAACGAGTCTCAGTGCGCTGGTGTCGGCGCCGCCGGGGTATCGGCGCTGCTGGGTGCTGTGGCCGCGGTCGGCCGAACGGGGGAGATGTGACTGTGAGTCCGACGCCCGACCGCGTGGTGAAGCTCGCGTACGAGTACCAGCAGCTCGTTGCTGGGGCGAACCAGATGGGCTCAACAGACGAGACGGCCGAGTCGTATGAGGCGTGGGTCGACCCGTCAGTGTACGCCGATGCGATTGGCGACTCACCGCTCGTCGAAGAACTGATAGACGCCGAGCGGTATCCAGGCGAGGCATTCGTCTCTGCGGTTGACCCCGACCCGGAGACGATCGTGCCGGCGTTCGCCGATGACGTCGCCATCGACTCGGGTGATATTGTCGGCGTCTCTGGACCGAGCACGCAGCTCTGTGATGATATCTACTACGCGTTGTTCCGGTCGGTCGCCGAAACGGGCGCGGTGCTCACAACGAAATATCCCGACGACGCGGTTCGAGCCCGACTCCCGGAGGTCGATCCGATGGTCCTCGATTGTACTCCGGGAGCGACCGCCCGCGAGTGCGATACAGACGGGCTCCGTGAAGCGCTTCGGTGTGACGACCTCACTGCGATCGGTGTCGCCGCACAGTCGGCCACAGAGCGACTCGCCGACCGCGACCCGCCGCGTGTGTTCGGTGTATCGACGGTCACCCAACTGCGGTCACACCACGAGTCGCGGTCACTCGAACGGTTCCTCCACGAACTCGTCGGGCAGTGGCGCAACCACGACGTGGGTGGGCTGGTCCACGTCCCGCCGGTACAAGACGACCAGCCGTACGGAGCCGCCCACTTCGACTACGTCGTCGAGGTGCGAGCCGACACAGCGTCGGTCGAAGCACGGGTCCGTGGGAAGCGTGATGTCGACCCATCCTGGCGGACGCTCGGGTCGTCTCGACTCGACGAAAGGTCGGCGCGACCGGCCGATGGGACTCGATTGACACCAGAGATAGCTCCGGAGTAGCTGCGTTCTCTCCTCTCGCTCGTATCGTCCGCCGACGATCGCGTGATCGTCTCGACGCTTCGATCAGCTACGATCCGCTACCGCCGACGAAGGAGCGACGGTCGGGCCACTCTCTGGGCGCGTCTCGCCGGTCGGGATCCACAAGACGACGCGCGTGCCGTCGTCAGTCGTCTCCACCTCGACGTCGCCCCCAAAGTGCGTGACGACCATCCGTACGGTCCACACACCGAGGCCACTCCCGTGGCTCAGCGGCGATTCATCGCCGGTTTCGAGCACCGATGCTTCCATCGACGGCATGCCTGGCCCGTCGTCTGTGACCGCTATCTGTAGCCACCCGTCCTCCGGACGCGCCACCGTGACGTCTACCGTCGGATTCTGGTTTGGATGCGACTGGACCGCGTTGTCTACGAGCTCGCCGAGTGCGACGTCGATCAACCGTGGGATCGTCCCCGTCACGTCCTTCGTGTGGGTGCAGATGGTCGCCCCTGGGTGGCGGTCACACCGGTCGTCGACTACTTGCTGTGCGAGCGTCGCCGCCGGGATGCGGTCGACGTCCGCCGGCTGCGTGGCGATTGCCCGCTCTATCTGATGGATGTTCTCGGCGATGCGCTCCCACCGATCCAAGCCACGCTCGATTCGGTCGTGGTGGGTCGCCCGGCGGTCCGGGTCGGACGTGTCGACGAGCAGGTCCGTCCAGCCACGGAGCGCGTTCAAGTCGTTGCGGATATTGTGTCGCATCACGCGCTGGAGCACCTGGAGGTGTTGTTGTTGTCGCTTCTGGGCAGTAATGTCGTTGCCCTCGATGACGAGTAACGTCACGTCGCCGTCGTCGGTTCGCACCGGCTTCACGGAGAAGTCAACGGTTGCGATCCGATCTGTCCCGCGGAGCTCCGTCTCACGTCTGACCGATTCACCGTTTGCCGCCCGGTCTATCGCCTCATCGACGTCGAAATCGACTTCCGCGTCCGCATCGACCCACAGTGCCTGTTTGAGATGGCTGCCCACCAGCTGGTCGCGGTCCATGCCGGTGAACGCGACCGCAGCGTCGTTGATGCTGACGACGGTGCCATCAGGGTCCAACAAGCCCGTGAGCTGGAACGTCCCGTTGAACACGGCTTCCAAGCGTCTGGTGTACTTTTTCCGCTCGGAGATGTCGCGGAATACCCCGTACGTCACCGGTCCATCGTCGAGTTCGACGGTCGTGAGGTTCATTTCGACTGGGACAGTCCCACCCGTCGCCGTCTCGAGTCTCGTTTGTTGCCCGTTTGGGAGCGTCGAGATGGGGCCGTCGGTGCCGCCCTCGAAGAGCATCCGATACTGCTCGTGCTCTGAGGCCGGAAAGAGATCGGTGTAGTGGCCCTCAACGAGTTCATCAAGCGGTGTGTCGAGGAGCGTGGCCGCTGCGGTGTTGGTTTCGAGAACCTCACCCGAGGCTGGCTCGACAACGAACACCGGATCCGGTGCGGCCCGTAGCATCGTCCGATACTGTGCTCTGGCCGATGAGAGTGCGCGCTCTCGTTGCTTCTGTTCTGTGATGTCGATCAGCAGGACGTCTGTGCCGACGGCCCGTCCGTCTATCTCACGCGGGACCGCCCGCAACAGGCACGGGACCGGCTCCCCTTTGGCGTCGACGAGCTGTCGTTCGACGACTGTGAGATCACCATCGAGCGCCTCCACGTATCCGCCCGTCTGGAGGTCATTCGCCGACTCGTCGTCGTAGAAGTCCGAGAGCGGCTCACCGCGGACCGCCTCGTGGTCGTATCCGAGCCGATCCGCAAACGAGGGGTCACACTCCTCAACGACCGCCGTTTCACCATCGACACGGGTCCGTAAGAACATCAACGGTCCGTAATCGAAGAGATCGTACAGCCACTCGGTTCGCTCCGTCTGGTCGGTGACGTCCGCGCCGGTCGCCAACACCTTGTGTGGCGTGCCGTCGTCGTCGTCGAGCGTCGCGACCGCACGGGTCTCTAACCACGCCACGTCGCCGTCGCCGGTGAACACCCGAAATGCACCGCTCGTCGGCTCGCCCGTCTCCAGCATCGTCTCGAACTCGTCGCGGGTCCGCTTGCGGTCTTCGGGGTGGACTATCGACCAGAACTCCGCCATCGTCTCCGGGTCTTGGCCGAACGTGTCGACGAGCGTCTCGTCCCACTGCACCCGCTCCGTGTCGAGGTCCCACTCGGCGATGCCCGTCTCCGTCTCCGACAACACCAGTTCGAGTCGTTCCGTCCGATCTTTGAGCGTCTCGAGGAGCTCGCGACGCTCCGTGACGTCCTGTTGGATACCGATAAAGTTGGTGAGCCTACCGTCCTCGTCGTGGACCGGCGCCACCGAGAGTCGCGCCCAGTACGGCTCCCCCTCGGCGGTAACGTTCTCGAGTTCGACGGTTGTCGGTCGCTCCGCGTTGACGGCCTCCCGGAGCTGTGTCAGCTGTTCGCTCTCGGTCGCCTCGCTCTGTAAGAACCGCGGGTTCTGCCCCAGCACTTCGGATTCGTCGTATCCGGTGAGCCGTTCGAACCCCTCGTTGATGTATACGAGCGGGTTCCCCTCCCGGGTCGGGTCGGTGATCTGGATTGCGATATCTGCTTCGTCCATCGCGCGCTCTTTCAGCTCTAGCTCTCGTTTTCGCTCCTGCTCTTCGGTGCGATCCCGAGCGGTACAAATGATGCGACCGCCTCCGACGACTGTCAGCGAGATCTCGACCGGGAACGTTGACCCGTCTGGGCGGCATCCCGTTACCCGCCCTCGCCACTGTCCCTCGCGTTCGAGGACAGGAAACGCCTCGGCTTTGAGTCGCTCGACCTCCGCCGTCTCGTACAGCGCCTCCCACGTATCACCGAGTAGCTGTGTCTTCGAGCTGAAGCCGTACATCTCCACGTGCGTCCGGTCGACGTAGACGTACTCCTCGCCCTCGAGGATAGCGACGCCGTCGGCCGCCTCGTCTATCGCCCGCTGGAACGCGTCGAACTCGATCGCCTGGGTTGCGTTGGCTGCCTCGACCCGCGCCGGCTCACGAAGACGCCCGAGGGCCGCTTCGAGGGCGTCGGCTGCTCGTGTGAGGACGCGCCCGTCAGCCGCGTCGAATGCTCGTGACGCTACCGACGCGAGACCAATGATCCGGTCGTCGCCGACGCCACACAGCAGCTCGCTCCGGATGTGGTCGATACCGTCGCGCTCGGCGTCGGACCCGGAGTCCATATCGATCCGGCCAGACTCCGGCTGGCGTGGCCCGGCGATTCCGGTCGTCGAACGCGGATCCGTCGCTGCGGGGAGCCGGGCGAACGAGCGGTCTGTCGGCGGCGCGTCGACGGCTCCACCGGACTGTGTGAGTTCGGTCGACACCGTCGGACTCACTCCCCCAGCCGACGGAGTCGACGCGGCTGATAGCCGCCAGACGAAGACGCCGACCGACTCGGTGTCGAACACCTCGCTCAGACACCCAACCGTGCGGTCGACCGCGTCTTCGACCGATTCAGCCTTGTTCAGCGCCAGCGCTAGCTCGAAGGTCGGCTCGTTGCTACTCGCCGACACACCACAGTCAGTCACGGTGAACGCACTCGACCCTCGACGTCCGTCTCACCGACAATTCGTGCTGGGTGGCAGGTGGAGACCATCTGACCCGTCTGCGTCGGGACCCGCGTCGTGGGTGCTCGCGTGGCCTCCGACTCACTTCGGAGCTGTCCGCACCACTGGCGCTCTATGCTCATACGTTGTACAACATCAACAGTCACTTATGCCCGTCTACGGAGTACTCCGCCGGATTCGTGTATGCCTTATATGTGAGGGTACCCCATCCCGACATACGAGGTACAATGCAATCGGCAGCCGGTCGCCGCCCAGTTCCTCGCTATCGCCGTTTCGTGATCGTGTCGGCGATGTTGCTTCGGCCTGAACAAGACGGACACGCCGTCACGTCGCCGTCCAACCCGAACACTGTGGCGAACCGAACCGAGACGTGATCGCCACAGTTGACGCACTCCGGCATCGACTCACCCGAGCGAGCCCTCCATTTCGAGTTCGACGAGTCGGTTGAGTTCGACCGCGTACTCGATCGGGAGTTCTTCCGTGATCGGTTCGATGAATCCGGAGACGATCATTTGTTTTGCGTCG